>NZ_CP100128.1:2408178-2709200 GCF_024207115.1 Chromobacterium sp. IIBBL 290-4 | reverse complement strand
CCCCGCCAGCGATACGCCGGAAAATTACGCCCAGCGCGACATCGTTTTCCACGTCGCCATCGCCGACGCCTGCGGCAACCAGGCCCTGGCCGGACTGTATCGCTATTTCTCCGACGCCGTCCGCCAGAGCGTGCAGGACGCCATTCAAGACGAGGCGCTGCCCGATCCGGACTTCGCCGCCCACGAAGCCATCTTCCACGCCATCCTCGCTCGCCAGCCCGAGGCCGCCGGCCAGGCCGCCGCCGCCATCACCCGCCCGCTGTTGCAGGAGCTGGACCAGTTGCTGAAAACACGAAAATAACAAAGGACACACCATGCAAGAACCCGCCAACCGCAATACGCCCATCGCCGACGAATTGCTGATCGATGACGACACGCCGCCCGCGGCGCTTTCCAGCCAGCGCGCGCGCACCGCCTTGCTGCTGCTCGGCCTGGTGCTGGTCGGCCTCAACCTGCGCCCGGCCCTGTCCAGCATGGCGCCGGTGCTGGGCATGGTCAGCCGCGACATGGGCCTGACGCCGGCGCTGGCCGGCCTGCTCACCACGCTGCCGGTAGCCTGCCTGGGCATCTTCGGCCCGCTGGCGCCGCATCTGGCGCGCCGTCTGGGCAGTGAAAAAACCATCGCGCTGGTGCTGGTCGTGCTGGCTATCGGCACCGTATTGCGCACACAACTGGGCATGGCCGGCCTGTACGCCGGCTCGGCGCTGGCCGGCGCCGCCATCGGCGTGATCGGCGTGCTGCTGCCCGGCATCGTCAAACGCGACTTCGCCAGCCGCGCCGGCCTGATGACCGGCGTCTACACCATGGCGCTGTGCGCGGGCGCGGCCATGGCCGCCGGCTTCACCGTGCCGCTGGCGGAACTGCTGGACCACAGCTGGCGCCCCGCCCTGGCTATCTGGGCCATGCCCGCCGCGTTGGCCCTGGCCGTGTGGTGGCCGCAGATCCATACCCGCCATGCCGCTGCGCAAGGCCATTGGCAGGTTCGCGGCATTCTGCGCGATCCGCTGGCCTGGCAAGTCACCTTGTTCATGGGACTGCAGTCGTCGCTAGCCTACATCGTGTTCGGCTGGCTGCCGTCCATCCTGATGGATCGCGGCCTCACCGCCATGCAAGGCGGCCTGATGTTGTCCTGGTCCACCATGGTGCAGGTGCCGGCATCGTTGCTGGTGCCCATCCTGGCGCATCGCTGCCGCGATCAACGTCCGCCCATCGTCGCCACGCTGTCCATGGTGATCATCGGTCTGTTGGGCATGCTGTACGCGCCCACCGACAGCCTGCTGCTGTGGGCCGCGCTGCTGGGCTTCGGCCAGGGCGGCCTGTTCAGCACCGCGCTGAGCCTGCTGGCGCATCGCTCGCCGGATCAACACGTGGCGGCCCACCTGTCCGGCATGGCCCAAGGCATAGGCTATATGCTGGCCTCGCTCGGCCCCTTCGCCATCGGCATCATCCGCGGCCATAGCCACGCCGCCTGGCCGCTGGCGCTGCTGTTCTGCCTGATCGCCGCCGCCGCATTCACCGTCGGCATGCTGGCCGGCCGCAAACGGCTGGTGGGCGTCAGAGCCACGCAGATGTAAGGACGCAAAAACGGGCCGCGCCATTTCGCGCGGCCCGTCCATTCCGGATCCCCCCTATAAATTCGACAGCCAGACTCAACCCTTGGGCTTGGCGATGATGCCGTATCGCTTCAACAAATCGCCCTGGGCCGCCTGGACCAAAGGCAAATCGGCCTCCCCGACCTTCAAACGCTCCGGCAGCGCCGCCATATCGCCTTCCCAATCCGGCAAAGCCTCCTCCAGCAAGGCCGGCAGGTCGCGGTCGTCCACCACCGCCAGCTCGCCGCCTATCTCGATGAACAACATGCCGTCCGGCGTCAGCCAGGCCGCGCGGGCCGGCACGTCGTCATCGTAGGGCACGGTGCTCCAGCCCTTGAGCGTGCGCCTGGCCGCCAATGGCGCGGCGTCCAGCTGCACATACACTTTCTGCGGGCCGTTCTGCACATAGCAGCGCCCCTGGCCGTCGCGGCTGTAATTGCGGTTGAAGAACTCAACCATCCCCTCATGCTGCAAGCGCTCGTCCTTGATCCACCACTGTCCGCGCGCGTCCAGGCGCAGCCAGCCGAACACCGCCGGCACATTGGGCCATTTGGCCATCGCCGCCAACACTATCGCATCCATCTCGACACTCCTTGTTCGCGCCCTCTGCCTCGGGCGTCTAGCTTATCGTCCGCAACACCGTCAACGGCGGCGCGCGCGTCACCTTGCCCACCAGCGGCCAGCCGGTCAGCGTCACCACGGTCACGCCGCCCGCCACGCCCAGCGGCAGCAACCACAAATTGATCAAAATCGGCAGCGAAAACAGCTTGACCGAGGCCAGCACGCCCAGGCCCATCGCGCCCAAGCCCGCCAGCAGCCCCGATACCGCGCCCAGCCACACCAGCTCGGCCAGCACCACGCTGCGCACCTGCTTGCGCGAAGCGCCCAGCGCCCGCATCAGCCCGATGTCCGACAGCCGCTCATCGCGCGTGGCGGTGAGCGAGGCCCACAACACCAGCACGCCGGCCGCCAAGGCCAGCAGGAACATCGCTTCGATGCCGCGGGTCAGCTTGTCCACCATGGCGCGCACCTCGGCCAGAATGCTGCCGACATCGATCACCGTCACATTGGGGAAGCGCTGCACCAACTGGTTGGCGAAGGCCTCGTCGGCCGGCTCCAGCCGGAAGCTGGTGATCCAGCTGGCCGGCTGCTGGCGGAATTGATTCGGCGTGCCGATCACGAAGAAGTTGACCCTGAAACTATCCCACGGCACTTCGCGCAGGCTGGTCACCTTGGCGCGGAAGGTGGTGCCGGCCAGATCGAAGGCCAGCGAATCGCCCACCCTTATGCCCAGCCGGTCCGCCATGCCCCGCTCCAGCGAGAACTGCGGCTTCACCCGCTTGCCCTCCTCCCACCAGCGGCCGGATACGATGCGATTGCCCGGCGGCGGCGTTTGCCGCCAGGACAGATTGAATTCGCGGCCGGCCAAGCGACGCGCCTCTTCGTCGCCGTAGCTATTGGGCCGCAGCGGCTGTTCATTGATGGCGATCAGCCGGGCGCGCGTCATCGGCGACATCTCCGGCGCAGTCCGTCCGGCTACGGCGAAGGCATCGCGCACCTCATCCAGTTGATTGGCCTGGATATTGATCAGGAATTTGTTGGGCGCATCGGCCGGCACGCTGCGCTGCCAGGCGGCGATCAGATCATCGCGCACCACCGTCAGCGTCAACAACGCCATCAGGCCCACCGACAAAGACGCGATCTGCAGCACCGCCAGCCAGCGCCGCCGCGCCAGATTGGCGATGCCGAAGCGCCAGCCCACCTTGCCGCCGCGCGGCAGCTTGCGCATCGCCAGCACCAGGCCCATGGCCAGGCCGCCGGACAAGGCCAGGAAACCCAGCATGCCCGCCAGCAGCCAGCCGGCCAGTTCCAGCTCGCCCACCTGCCAGGAGGCCAGCCCCAGCAATGTCGCCAATGCCAATATCGGCGCGATCACGCCCTGCCCGGTCGGCGCCAGCTCATCCCGCAACACCGCGGAGGGCGACACCTCGCGCACCGCCATCAAGGGCGGCATGGCCAAGCCCGCCAGCAGCAGCATGGCGGCAAATGGCCCGATCAGCCAAGGCTGCCAGCCCGGATCGGGCAACAGCTCGCCCACATAGCCGCTGAACAGCTGCATCAAGCCCATTTGCACGCCGAAACCGGCCAGGGTGCCCACCGCGCCGGCCAGCGCCCCCAGCAGCAGGAACAAGGACACGAACAGGCCCAGCACCTCGCCCGAGGTCAGCCCCAGGCAGCGCAGCACCGCCACTTGCTGCCAATGGCGCTGCAGATAGCGGCGCACTACCAGCGCGACGGCGGACGCCGCCAGCGCCACCGTCAGCATCGCGGTCAGGCCTAGGAAACGCCGCGCGCGCTCCAGGCTGGCGCGGATTTCCGGACGCATTTTCTCCACGTCCTCCAGCCGGCTGCCGGCCGGCCTATGCTTGGCCAACCAGCCGCGGAAGGCGGCCACCTTGCGGTCTTCGCCGGCGAACAGCAGCCGCCAGCGGATGCGGCTGCCCTCCTGCACCAGGCCGGTCGCGGGAAGGTCCGCGCTATTGAACATCAAGCGGGGAATGAAGTTGTAGACATCCATGGTGCCATCCGGCTCGCGCACGATCACGCCAGCCAGCTTCAGATGGGCGTCGCCGACGCCGATCTCGTCGCCCAGCTTCAGCTTGAGCCGGCTGATCAGCTTGGCGTCGGCCCAGGCCGTGCCGGGGGCGGGCTGCAGACGGCCGCTGTCCTCGCTGCCATCCGGCCTTTGCACCGAGGTTTCGCCGCGCAGGGGATAGCCGGAGCTGACGGCTTTGTACTGCGCCAGGGCCGCCTGGCCGCCGGCAAATACCATGGATGGGAAACTGATGCTGTCGGCCATGGCCAAGCCGCGGCGCGAGGCCTCCGCGCGGACGGCATCCGGCGCCGGCGCATTGCCGGACAGCACCAGATCCGCAGCCAACAGCTGGGCGGCCTGGGTAGTCAGCGCCTTCTCCACCCGGTCGGAAAAGAAAGCCACGCTGCTCATCGCCGCCACCGCCACCAGCAGAGCCAGGCCGAGTATGGTCAGCTCGCCCGCCACCAGCTCGCGGCGGATGAAGCGCCATACCAGATTGAAGCGTCCGCGCAGCGTCATTCCAGTCGCGCTCCGTTCAATTTGCCGTCCACCAGCCGGTAGATGGCGTCGCAGCGGCTGGCCAGCTCATTGTCGTGCGTCACCAGCACCAGCGCGGTGCCCTGCTCGGCATTGAGCTGGAACAGCAGATCGATGATCTGGCGGCCGGTCTGCGGATCGAGATTGCCGGTCGGCTCGTCGGCGAACAACAGGCCGGGCTGGATGACGAAGGCGCGCGCCAGCGCCACGCGCTGCTGCTCGCCGCCGGACAAGTGGCGCGGATAATGGCCCAGCCGGGCGGACAAGCCCACCCGCTCCAGCATGTGGCGCGCCGCTTCGCGCGCGTCGTTGCGCCCGGCCAGTTCCAATGGCAGCATGACGTTTTCCAGCGCGGTCAATTGCGGCAACAGCTGGAAGTTCTGGAACACGAAACCCACTTTGTCGCGGCGCAGCAGCGCGCGCGCGTCTTCGCTCAGGCGGGACAGCGGCTTGCCGAACAAGGCCACTTCGCCGTCGCTGGGGTGATCCAGCCCCGCCAGCAGCGACAACAGCGTGGACTTGCCCGAGCCAGAGGTGCCGACGATGGCGGCGCTCTCGCCCGGGTATAAGGTCAGCGTGGCGCTGCGCAGGATGTGCAGCACATCGCCGCGGAAATGCACTTGTTTAGCCAACTCGGTGGCGGCCAAAACCGCCGTCTTTTTTACTGGATTCGTCATGCGTTCTATCGTTTGCAAGATGCTCTTCCCCTTGTTGCTGCTGTGGCAGCTGCCCGCCTTCGCCGCGACGGTGCTGGTGTTCGGCGACAGCCTGTCCGCCGGCTACGGCCTCGCGCCCGATCAAGGCTGGGTGTCGCTGCTGGCCAAAGACTTGGCGCCCCGCCACCGGGTGATCAACGCCAGCGTCTCCGGCGAAACCAGCGCCGGCGGCCTGTCGCGGCTGCCTGAGGCGCTCGCCAGCCACAAGCCTGACGTGCTGGTGCTGGAGCTGGGCGCCAACGACGGCCTGCGCGGCCTGCCCATGTCCGCTATGCGCCATAATCTGCAACAGATGATAAATCTGGCCAAGGCGCGCAAGATCAAGGTGCTGCTGGTAGGCATGGCGCTGCCACCCAACTATGGCCCCCGTTACGGCGCCGAGTTCCGCGCCGCCTACAGCGATCTGGCCCGCGGCAATCAACTGGCCTTCGTCCCTCTCCTGGTGGAGGGCTTCGCCGGCGATCTCTCCGCCTTTCAGCCAGACGGACTGCACCCGCGCGCGGAAAAGCAGGCGGCGATGATGCGGACGGTGAAAGCCAAGCTGCCGCTGAAATAAAACGGCAGACCAATTGACCATCAACCCTTCGCCATCGAATAATAGCCCACCAGCATAACCCTGTCGTTTCGGCCGCCCCAGGCGGCCCGCCACCCTGCCCATGCCTCCTTGTTCCACATCCAGAATCAGCAAGCTTCTCCTACCCTACCGCGGCCTGCCCATCAGCGTCTACATCCAGGTGCTATGCAGCTTCATCAATAATGTGGGCGGCATGTCCAAGCTGTTTTTGCCGCTCTACCTCAGGGAAAACTATCAGCTTCCCTACAGCCAGATTGGCCTGCTGATGGCTTTCTACGGCATGGGCACGCTCACCGGCGCCTTCAAGGGCGGCAGCCTGACCGACCGCTTCGACAGCCGCAAGCTGGCGGTGCTGGCGCTGAGCCTGTCCGGCCTGTGCATGCTGCTATTGGCCTTGCAGCTGCCGGTATGGCTGTTCATGCCGCTGCTGGTGGTTTCCGGCATGGCTGATGGCGGCTTCAAGCCCATCAACCAGCGGCTGGCGCTCGAGCCCTGCACCCCGCAGCAACGCCCGGTGGCGCAAGGCATGCTGCGGGTGGCCTTCAATCTGGGCGTCGCCATCGCCGGTGTCACCGCTGGCTTCATCGCCGTCTGGGGCTATCAATGGATTTACGTCGCCAACGCCAGCGGGACGCTGCTGGCCGCCGTCTGGATGACCTGGTCTTATCTGCGGCTGGGCGAGCAAACGCGCTTGCGCCCAAGCCAGAGGATAGGGGAAGACGCCGACCTGCCCGGCCCTTGGCGCGACAAGCCCTTTCTGCGGGTCATCGCCTCGATGATCCTGGTCACGCTGGTGTTCGATCAGATGTATGTGACGCTGGGGCTGTTCCTGCGTGAACATTATCAGCTAGGCCCCCAATGGATAGGCTATCTGTTCACCCTCAACGGCCTGATGGTGGTCGGGCTGCAAATTCCGATCAGCCGCCGCGTCTTGCGCTGGGGCGTGGCGCGCTGCATTCAGCTGGGCGCCTTGCTGACCGGCTGCGGTTTTTTGTGGCTGAATGCGGGCCAGGGGCCCGCCTGGGCCATCCTGATGATGTTCACGCTGACCTTGGGTGAGCTGTTGTTGTCTCCCACCTACTCCCTGCTGGTGATGCATCGTTCGGAAGGCCGGCTGCGCGGCAGCTACCTCGGCCTCTACAACGCGGTCTGGAGCGGCCGCACGCTGATCGCGCCCGCGCTCGGCACCTTTCTGTACGGCCATGTCGGCGGTCCGCTGCTGTGGTGGCTATGCGCGGCGGCCTGCGCCCTGAGCGCGGCGCTGCAACACGCTCCGTTGCGCGCCATCCTGCGGCCATCCCATCCGCACCCGCTGAATGCCGGCTCGGCCAAGCAAGCCTGAAGCACTCCTCGACGCGGCGCCGCCGGCATGCCTGACCAGCCCGGCGCGCCTGACTTTGCAAAGCAAGAACCGATAAAACAACACCCCGCCGGCTTGCGCGGGCGGGGTGCTGGACTGAATCCGGTTCTAGACGCGGATTACAGGTCCTTGGCGTTTTCAGCCAGGTAGGAAGCCACGCCTTCAGCGGACGGCTTCATGCCCTTCTTGCCCTTGTTCCAGCCAGCCGGGCACACTTCGCCGTGCTCTTCGGTGAATTGCAGCGCGTCAACCATGCGCAGCATTTCGTCGACATTGCGGCCCAGCGGCAGGTTGTTCACCACTTGGTGCTGCACCACGCCGGACTTGTCGATCAGGAAGGAGCCGCGGAAAGCCACGCCGCCGTCGGCTTCAACGTCGAAAGCCTTGCACAGCTCGTGCTGGATGTCAGCCACCAGGGTGTAGCCGACTTGGCCGATGCCGCCCTTTTCCACCGGGGTGTTGCGCCATGCGGCGTGGGTGAACTGGCTGTCGATGGACACGCCGATCACTTCCACGTTCTTGGCCTTGAAGTCAGCCAGGCGGTGATCGAAAGCGATCAGCTCGGACGGGCAGACGAAGGTGAAGTCCAGCGGGTAGAAGAACACTACGGCGTACTTGCCGGCAGTGGCCTGCTTGAAGGAGTAGTTGTCAACGATCTCGCCATTGCCCAGCACGGCGGAGAAAGTCTTTTCACCTGCGAAGAACGGGGCTTGCTTGCCAACGAGTACGGCCATGGTTATCTCCTTAAAGGTCTTGATATGACAACGCTGTTCCTTCGGGCTTCGAACAACGTCGCGGGATGCGAGGCTTTATAAAACAGCTGCTCCGGCCCGGCAAATTGTAAATCGATATCGTGACGATAAAGTTTTGCAATCGCTTCGTCTGACACATCGCCGCCGCATGCAGCCAGCCGACTTTTGTCAGATGGCGGCGGGCGGCCGAAGTTTCAAGTCCGCGCGGATTCAGTTCTTTTCGCGCAAGTGGTGGCTGTGGCTGGCATCCAGATCCAGGCCGTACACTTCCTTCAGCTGGCGGATCTTGGCCAGCGACTCCTCGCCGAACGGCGTCTTGCCGTCGAAAGCATGCAACACAATGCCCTCCAGCAAGTCGCCCAAGGAAATGTCGTGATATTCCGCCATGCCTTTCAGCACTTTGAGAATGCGTTTCTCGATCTTGACCCCGGTCTGGGTCCGCTCCACCAGGATGTCTTTCGTTTCGCTTGCTTGCGCCATCTTGCTCTCCATTTGCATCAACGTACCTACGTACATTTTTATTTTACACATGTACATAGATAATTCAAGGCGCAAAAAAAACGGACAGCTCGCTGTCCGTTCTTGATCAGGCTTTAGCCACATTTCGCCCCGCAGGGAGGAAGCCGGCTCCGCCGGCGTTCCGCCATCCAATCTCCGAATAGCGGCGGATCGCCCCGCAGGGGCATCCGCCCTACCGTGATCAGGCGGTCGGCTCGGCCTTTTGGCGCAGGCGCAGATTCAACTCGCGCAGCTGCTTGTCGTCCACCGCGTTCGGCGCGTTGGTCAGCAGGCACTGGGCGCGCTGGGTCTTGGGGAAGGCGATCACGTCGCGGATGGATTCCGCGCCGCACATCAGCGTCACCAGACGGTCCAGGCCGAAAGCCAGGCCGCCGTGCGGGGGCGCGCCGAACTTCAGGTTGTCCAGCAGGAAGCCGAACTTGTTCTGTTGCTCTTCCGGGCTGATCTTCAGCGCGCCGAACACCTTCTCCTGGATCTCGGCGCGGTGGATACGGATCGAGCCGCCGCCGATTTCCCAACCGTTCAGCACCATGTCGTAGGCGCGGGCCAGGCAGTTGGCCGGATCGGTTTCCATCAGGTCCTCGTGGCCCGGCTTCGGGCTGGTGAACGGATGGTGGCAGGCGGTCCAGCGGTCGGCTTCCTCGTCGTGCTCGAACATCGGGAAGTCCACCACCCACAGCGGACGCCATTCCTTGACGAAGTAGCCGTTGTCCAGGCCGTGCTCGTGGCCGATCTTGATGCGCAGCGCGCCGATCGCCTCGTTCACCACCTTGGCCTTGTCGGCGCCGAAGAAGATGATGTCGCCGTTTTGCGCGCCGGTGCGCTCGATGATTTCCTTCAGGCCGTCGGCGGACAGGAACTTCACGATCGGGGATTGCAGGCCCTCTTCGTTCGGCTTGCTCGCGTCGTTGACCTTGATGTAGGCCAGGCCCTTGGCGCCGTAGATGGCGACGAACTGGGTGTAGTCGTCGATTTCCTTGCGGCTGAACGACGAGCCGTTCGGCACGCGCAGGGCCACCACGCGGCCATTGGCCATGTCGGCGGCGCCGCGGAACACCTTGAACTCTTCCGACTTCATCACGTCGGTCAGCTCGGTGAACTTCAGCGAAACGCGCATATCGGGCTTGTCGGAGCCGTAGTAGAACATCGCGTCGCCATAGGTCATGCGCGGGAAGGTCGGCAGCGTCACGCCCAGCACGTCGCTGAAGATCTCCTTGGTCATGGTCTCGGTGATGTCCATGATCTGGTCCTCGTTCAGGAACGAGGTCTCGATATCGATCTGGGTGAATTCAGGCTGGCGGTCGGCGCGCAGGTCTTCGTCGCGGAAGCACTTGGTGATCTGGTAGTAGCGGTCGAAGCCGGCCACCATCAGCAGCTGCTTGAACAGCTGCGGCGATTGCGGCAGCGCGAAGAACTCGCCCGGATGCACGCGGGACGGCACCAGGTAGTCGCGGGCGCCTTCCGGGGTGGAGCGGGTCAGCATCGGGGTTTCGATGTCGATGAAGCCCTGCTTGTCCAGATGGTTGCGCACGCCCATCGCCACCTTGTAGCGCAGGCGCAGGTTCTTCTGCATCGCCGGGCGGCGCAGGTCGATCACGCGGTTGGTCAGGCGGACGTTTTCCGACAGGTTCTCGTCGTCGATCTGGAACGGCGGCGTGGCCGCGGCGTTCAGGATTTCGATTTCCTTGGCCAGGATTTCGATCTCGCCGGAGATCATCTTGCTGTTGGCGGTGCCGGCCGGGCGCTCGCGCACGATGCCGCTGATGGACAGCACGTACTCGCCGCGGCTGCTGTCAGCCAGCTTGAACGCTTCCGGGGTGTCCGGATCGATCACCACCTGCACCAGGCCTTCGCGGTCGCGCAGGTCGATGAAGATCACGCCGCCGTGGTCGCGGCGACGGTGTGCCCAGCCTTTGACGGTCACGGTTTGACCGAGGTATTTCTTGTCGATAAGTCCGCAGTAATCGGTACGCATTGCTTAAACCTTTTTATTGAATCTTTGAAGCTCCCGCTTGGGGAGACGGCGTGTTCGGGCTAGACAGGGTGGCGGTCTAGCCCTGCCGATTATGTTCGTCGTTCAGACGCGGACGCTGAGCCTGCGGCGGCGGGTTCGGCACGACCACGCCCATGGAAATGACGTACTTGAGCGCCTCGTCGACGCTCATATTCAACTCGCGGGTATCGCTGCGCGGCACCACGATGAAATAGCCGGACGTCGGGTTAGGCGTGGTCGGCACATACACGCTGACCAGCTCCTCGCCGTCATCGGCGTGACGCAGGATCTCCTCGGCCGGCGTGCCGGTCTGGAAGGCCACGCACCAGGCGTTTTGATGCGGCCAGCGCACCAGCAGCGCGTTCTTGAACGCATTGCCGGAATCGGACAGCAGCGTGTCGCTCACTTGCTTCACGCTGTTGTAAATTGAACTCACTACCGGCGTGCGCGACAGCGCGCCATGCCAGAACTCCACCAGGCGGCGGCCCAGCACATTGGCGGCCAGCATGCCGGTGCCCATCACCACCAATACGGCGAACACCACGCCCATGCCGGGCACATGCACGCCGAACAGGCTTTCCGGACGCCATTCGGTCGGCAGCAGCGTCAGCGTCTGGTCCAGCGAGCCGATGATGAGATTGAGCACCCACAAGGTGATCGCCAGCGGCAGCCAGATCAGCAGGCCGGCGATCAGATAGCCCTTCAGCGTCATCTTGATCTTGGGAGACACCGACATCAGTGGCAGCCGCCGCAGGAGCCGGTGCCGCAACTATGGCCGCCGGAAGAGGAACTTTCGCTGGACGAGCTGGATGAAGCGCTGCCGCCGCCCTTGAAGTCGGTGGCATACCAGCCCGAGCCCTTCAGCTGGAAACCCGCGGCGGACAGCTGCTTCTGGTAATCCGCGCTGCCGCAGGCCGGACAGGCCGCAACCGGCGCGTCGCTCAGTTTTTGCAGATGTTCCTTGGCGACGCCACAGGCGCCGCAACGATATTCATAGATCGGCATAGCTTTACTTTCCCGCCAGATAACCACAATGGCATAATAAGCATATTTGCTGCACTGCACCACCCCTGGAACTAAACTGTACACAGGATTGACAGTATAGATGCGGCCACCGGAGCGCAAACTCAAGCGCGGCCGCAAACCCCTGATTATATCCGACTGAAACGACAATACAAAAAGCACTTTTACATCATTTTTCCGCAACACGGTTCTGCAACGCTATCCCGGAGGTCCAAATGGTTTACCAAGAAGGTCAGATGGAAAGCATTCGCAACATCCTCGCCGGCAAACGCGGCCTGATCGTCGGCATCGCCAACGAGAACAGCATCGCCTATGGCTGCGCCAGCGTATTGCACCAATTGGGCGCGCAATGCGCGGTCACCTACCTCAACGAGAAGGCCGAAAAATACGTGCGCCCGCTGGCTGAAAAGCTGCAGGCCAGCGTGGTGCTGCCGCTGGACGTGGAGCAGCCGGGCCAATTGGAGCATGTGTTCGCGGAAATCGAGAAACAGTGGGGCAGCCTGGATTTCATCATCCACTCCATCGCCTACTGCCCGGCCGAAGACCTGCACGGCCGCGTCGCCGATTGCTCGCTGAAGGGCTTCCAGCAGGCGATGCACGTTTCCTGCTATTCATTCATCGAAATGGCGCGCCTGGCCGAGCCGCTGATGAAAAACGGCGGCAGCCTGATCACCATGAGCTATTACGGCGCCGACAAGGTGGTGGAAAACTACAACATCATGGGTCCGGTGAAGGCGGCGCTGGAAAGCGTCAGCCGTTATCTGGCCAACGATCTGGGCCCCAAGCGCATCCGCGTGCACGCTGTCTCCCCCGGCCCGCTGAAAACGCGCGCCGCCTCCGGCATCGCCCATTTCGACCAATTGATAGAGGACGCCATCGCCCGCGCGCCGCAGAACCGCCTGGTCGACATCGAGGAAGTGGGCATGACCTGCGCCTTCCTGATTTCCAACGCCGCCAGCGGCCTGACCGGCCAGACCATCTACGTTGACGGCGGCCATCACATCAAGGCGTAAGGAGCAAGCGATGAACCACGATACCCACGCATTCGACGACATCCTGCAACAAGCCCGCGCGCTGGGTGCGCTGCCGATGGCTGTCGCCCACCCTTGCAGCCGCGAATCGCTGCTCGGCGCCGTGGAGGCCGCCGACAACGGCATCGCCACGCCGATACTGGTGGCGCCGCAATCCAAGCTGCAGAAAACAGCCGATGAGCTGGACATCGACCTCAAACGTTTTGAATGCATAGACGTCGAGCACAGCCACGCCGCCGCCGAGCATGCGGTGCAGCTGGTGCGCGACGGCTACGCCGACATCCTGATGAAGGGCAGCCTGCACACCGACGAATTCATGAGCGCCGCGCTGGCCCGCGACACCGGCATCCGCACCGACCGCCGCATCAGCCACGTCTGGATCATGAAGGTGGACAGCTACCCGCGCTATCTATTCATCACCGATGCCGCGGTCAATATCGAGCCGGACCTGATCACCAAGCGCGACATCTGTCAGAACGCCATCGACCTGACCCACGCGCTGGGCATCCAGCAACCCAAGGTGGCCATCCTGGCGGCGGTGGAAACCATCAATCCCGACATGCGCTCCACCCTGGACGCCGCCGCGCTGTGCAAAATGGCCGAGCGCGGCCAGATCACCGGCGCCATCCTCGACGGCCCGCTGGCCTTCGACAACGCCATCTCCAAGGAAGCCGCCCAGAGCAAGGGCATCGTCTCGGCGGTGGCCGGCGATCCGGACATCTTGCTGGTGCCGGACCTGGAAGCCGGCAATATGCTGGGCAAGCAGCTCACCTACCTGGCCCAGGCCGCCTCGGCCGGCATCGTGATGGGCGCGCGCGTGCCCATGGTGCTGACCAGCCGCGCCGACGACGCCAGCGGCCGCCTGGCCTCCAGCGCCATCGCCTGCCTGCTGGCGCACCAGCGCCGCGCCAAAGGAGGCCGCGCATGACGCCCTGCCTGCTGGCCATCAACGCCGGCTCGTCCACGCTGAAGTTCCGCGCCTTCTCCGCCGATGGCCAGACGCTGCTGGCGCGCGGCATGGTGGACCGTTTCGGCAGCAAAGAGGCGAAGCTGCAGCTGTCCGACGCCAGAGGCCAGCCGCAAACCGAAAGGCCGCTGGACGACGCCTCCCATCAAGCGGCCCTGGCCGCGGTGCTGAACAGCCTGGCCGACCAGCAGCTGCAAGTGCGCGCCGTGGTTCACCGCGTGGTGCACGGCGGCAAGCGCTACCATGAGCCCATCCGCATCGACGCCGCGGCGCGGGCGGCGCTGGATGAGTACATTCCGCTGGCGCCGCTGCATCAGCCGGTGAGCCTGGAGGTGGTGGACGCGTTTCAGGAACTGGACGACAGGCTGCCGCAGATCGCCTGCTTCGACACCGCCTTCCACGCCAGCCAGCCGGAAGTGGCCACCCGTTTCGGCATCGCCCGCCACTGGCACGATGAAGGCGTGCGCCGCTATGGCTTCCATGGCCTCTCCTACGCCGCCATCTCCCGCCGGCTGCCGGAGTTGAATCTGGCCCACGGCAAGGTGGTGGTCTGCCACCTGGGCAACGGCGCCAGCGCCTGCGCCATCGAATCGGGCAAGAGCATCGCCTCCAGCATGGGCTTCTCGGCGGTGGACGGCCTGATGATGGGCAGCCGCCCCGGCTATATCGACCCGGAAGTGATCCTGTACTGGCAAGAGCATGAAGGCATGGGCGTCAAGGATGTGCGGCGCGAGCTGTACAAGAATTCCGGCCTGCTGGGCGTATCGGGCGTATCGGCCGATATGCGCGAACTGCTGGATAGCGAATTGCCGGCCGCGCGCGAGGCGGTGGAGCTGTTCTGCTATCGCGCCGCGCGCGAGGTGGCCAGCCTGGCCGGCGCGCTCAGGGGCCTGGACGCGGTAATCTTCACCGCAGGCATCGGCGAGCACTCGGCCGAGGTGCGCGGCCGGATTCTGCAGCAGCTGGCCTGGCTGGGCTTCGAGCTGGACCATGCCGCCAATCTTGCGCACTCCCGTCGCCTCACCACGCAGAACAGCCGCCTGCCGGCCTATGCGCTGCCCACCGACGAAGAGGGCGAAATGGCGCGCCAGGCCGCGCGCCTGCTGTAAGCCATCACCCCTCCTCCGCAACAAGAGGAGGGGTTTCTTCGGCCGCCCCGTTGCCAGCCGATTCAGCCATCTGTCGATAAGCCGGGAAATCGGCCGATGCCAGAGGCGAGCATGCCCGCAGCTGGATCCCCTGCCGCCTTGCCGCAGCGGCCAGACCCCTACCCTCTGCTTCTAAGCATCCCATGCGCAGGCGCGCCAAAAACACAAAAGGCCCCGCGATTGCGGAGCCTTTGCGTATTCTTGCAGCCTGGGCTGTCGATCGATTAGGCCATAGCCTTGATCTGGGCGGACAGACGGCTCTTATGACGAGCAGCCTTGTTCTTGTGGAACACGCCCTTGTCAGCGATGCGGTCGATGACTTTTTCGGAAGCTTGGAACACCACGCGAGCGGCGGCCTTGTCACCGGCTTCGATAGCCTTGAGCACTTTCTTAACTGCGGTACGGAACGCAGTACGCAGGCTGGCGTTGTGCGCGCGCTGCTTAAGGGCTGTGCGTGCACGCTTGCGAGCTTGTGCGCTGTTAGCCATGAATCTCTCCTGATAGCGGAATCTGAAACCCGCGATTCTAAGCCCTAAACACAGGTTTTGCAACAGGAATCCCGCCAGCGTAAACTAGCGGGCTTGCTCAACGCCCCTGACACCAATAAAGCAATGAATCTGCTCAAGGCCCTGGCTGCAGTCAGCAGCATGACCATGGTTTCCCGCGTGCTCGGCCTGGTCCGCGACACGCTGGTCGCCCGCATTTTCGGCGCCGGCATGGCCGCCGACGCTTTCAACGCCGCATTCAAGATACCCAATATGCTGCGCCGCCTGTTCGCCGAAGGCGCGTTTTCACAGGCTTTCGTGCCCATTCTCGGCGAATACAAGCAAAACAAAACCCATGAGGAAACCCGCGAATTCGTCGCCAAGGTGACCGGCGTGCTGGGTTCGGTGCTGCTGCTGGTGACGGCGATAGGCATGCTGGCCGCCCCCGCCATCATGTGGATTTCGGCGCCGGGCTTCTACCGCGAGCCGGCCAAGGCGGCCCTGTTCGCCGACATTCTGCGGGTGTCGTTTCCCTATATCTTTTTCATTTCGCTGTCCTCGATGACCGGCAGCGTGCTGAACAGCTGGGGCAAGTTTTCCATCCCGGCCTTCACGCCCACCTTTCTGAACGTCAGCTTCATCGTGTTCGCGCTGGCCTTCACCCACTACTTCCATCCTCCCATCATGGCGATGGCCTGGGCGGTGTTCGTCGGCGGCCTGATCCAGCTGGTGTGGCAGCTGCCCTTCCTGAAGCAGATAGGCATGCTGGCCAAACCTACCCTGGCCTTCCGCGATCCGGCGGTATGGCGGGTGATCAAGCAGATGGGGCCGGCCATTTTCGGCGTGTCGGTGGCGCAGATCTCCTTGCTGATCAACTCCACCTTCGCCTCCTTCCTGCCCACCGGCAGCGTGTCGTGGATGTATTACGCCGACCGGCTGATGGAGTTCCCCTCCGGCGTGCTGGGCGTGGCGCTCGGCACCATCTTGCTGCCTTCGCTGTCCAAACACGCGGCCAGCAAATCCGAAGCCGAATTCAGCGTGCTGCTGGACTGGGGCATACGCCTGTCGCTGCTGCTGGCGGTGCCGGCCACCGTCGGCCTGGGCCTGCTGTCCGGGCCGCTGCTCTACACCATGTTCATGTACGGCAAGTTCACCGCGCATGACGCGCTGATGTCGCAGCAGGCGGTGATCGCTTACTCCTTCGGCCTCTTGGGCCTGATTCTGGTGAAAGTGCTGGCGCCCGGCTTCTATGCCCGCCAGGACATCAAAACCCCGGTGCGCATCGCGCTGATGACCTTGGTCTCCACCCAGCTCATGAACCTGGTCTTCGTCTTCCCGCTCAAGCATGCCGGCCTGGCGCTGTCCATCGGCCTGGCCTCCTGCATCAATGCCGGCCTGCTGCTGTACACGCTGCAAAGACGCGGCATCTACCAGCCGGAAAGCGGCTGGAAGAGCTTCCTGTCCAAGCTGGCCACCGCCATCGCCGCCATGGCCGCTTCGCTGCTGGCCGCGCAATGGCTGCTGCCGATAGACTGGCACGGCCACGCCTGGCAACGCGTGCTGTGGCTGCTGCTGCTGGTAATCATAGGCGCGCTGGTCTATTTCGCCGTGCTCTTCGCGCTGGGCTTCCGTCCGCGCCAATTCATGCGCCGCGAGCATTGAGCATGCGCCAAGCGCTCAAGGCCATGCCCCAGGCCGAACGCCAGGCTTTGACCGTATTGCTGGTCAGCAGCCTGTGCATGGTCTGGCTGCAATATCCGGCCAACCGCTACTGGATGCTGCAAACACTGGCCCTGGCCTTGCCGCAGGCGGCCGATTGGTTCCGCGCCGCCGTGGTGCATAATCCGCATACCGAGCTGTTCCGCGTCGCCTATTGGGCGCTGGCCAGCATCGCCGGCTATGTCGCGCTGCCGCTGCTGCACATCCGGCTGAAAGGCGGCAAGCTGGCCGACTATGGCATCGCCATGCCGGACCGCGCCACGCTGCGCGCCGACCTGAAACTGTTTCCGCTGTTCTACGGCTTGATGCTGCCGCTGGTATGGTGGGCATCGGCGCAGCCCGGCTTTCTCGCCGTCTATCCTTTCTTCCGCTTGAGTCCGGGAGAAACGCTGTGGCCGCACTGGCTGCTGTGGGAGATGTTGTATTTCGCCCAATTCGCCGCGCTGGAGTTTTTCTTCCGCGGCTATATGGTGCACGGGCTCAAGCCCAGGCTGGGCTGGCTGGCCGTGTTCGTGATGATCATTCCTTATTGCATGATCCATTTCGAAAAACCCGCGCTGGAAAGCCTGGCCGCCATCATAGCCGGCGCGGCGCTGGGCTTGCTCAGCTACCGCTATAAATCAATCTGGCTGGGCGTGGCGCTGCATTGCAGCGTGGCGCTGACCATGGACCTGATGGCGCTGTGGCGCAAGGGTCTGCTGTAAAGGAAACCATCATGAACACGCATGCCACCACTCCCGAACATTCGCCGCTGGGCAAAACCGTCAGCTACCAGGATCAATACGATCCCAGCCTGCTGTTCCCGATCGCGCGCCAGACCAAGCGCGACGAGATAGGCGTGGATGAGGCCGCGCTGCCGTTTGCCGGCGTGGACATCTGGACCGGCTTCGAGCTGTCCTGGCTGAACGCCAAAGGCAAGCCGCAAGTCGGCATCGCCACCTTCCGCATTCCGGCCGCCAGCCCCCGCTTGATCGAATCCAAATCGTTCAAGCTGTATCTGAACAGCTACAACCAGACCCGCATGGACAGCGTGGACGCCCTCTCCGACCAGCTGGCGCGCGATCTGTCCGCCGCCGCCGGCGCGGAGGTTTCGGTTGCCATCCTGCTGCCGCAGGCCTTCGCCGCCGAACGGGTGGCAGAGCTGGCCGGCGAATATATAGACGATCTGGACATCGAGGTGGACAACTACGCGCCCTGCCCCGAGATCTTGAAGGCAGACGCCGCCGACATCGTCAGCGAGACGCTGTGCAGCAATCTGCTGAAGTCCAACTGCCTGGTCACCGGCCAGCCGGATTGGGGCAGCGTGCAGATACGCTACACCGGCCCGAAAATCGACCGCGAAGCGTTGCTGAGATATCTGATAGGCTTCCGCCGGCACAATGAATTCCACGAGCAATGCGTGGAGCGCATCTTCGTCGACGTGCTGCGCGCCTGCGCGCCGACCGAGCTCACCGTCTACGCCCGCTACACCCGCCGCGGCGGCCTGGACATCAACCCCTGGCGCAGCAATGCGGAATCCGCGCCGCAAGACAATATCCGCGCCGCCCGCCAATAAAACCGAGGGACCATGCGCTTGCGCATACCCAACAGCATTGCCCATGATGCGCTTTCATACCAATAAAATGAAAGCGCATCATGCCCTTCCTCTCCCACCGCGCCGTCCAACTGCTGAGCAAAGGCCTGCTCGCCCTCTCCATCGGCCTATTCGGCCTGATGGTCGCCGGCGGCAATCTGCTGGACTACGACTCCAACTGGCAATTCGTCCGCCACGTGCTGAGCATGGACAGCATGCAGCCCTGGTTCCATGGCGAAGCCTTGCGCGGCCGTGCCATCCACAGCGAAACCATCCAGCGGCTGGCCTACGCCGCCATCATCGCCGGCGAACTGGCCACCGGCCTGCTGTGCGCGGCCGGCGGCGCGATGCTGCTGGCCGCATGCCGCCCGGCGCGCCGCATCTGGCTCGCCCGCGGCAAAGCCTGCTTCACGCTGGGCGCGACGCTGGCCATATTGGTATGGCATACCGGCTTCGCGGTGATAGGCGGAGAATATTTCGCCATGTGGGCCAATCAATGGAACGGCCAATTCAGCGCCTACGCTTTCAGCGGCATCGCGCTGCTGGCCTTGATCTATGTGAACCAGCCGGAAGCGCCTGCCGCGTAAAAAAACCGCATCGTCGCGCAACGATGCGGTTTTAGCGAGCCTATCCGGAAGATCAGAACGGCGCAGCGGCCTCGAACTCCATCTCTTCAAACGTCACCGGATGGCGCAATACCAAGCGCGAAGCGTGCAGCAGCAGCCGGTCGGCCTTGGCCAAAACCTCCGGCGACGCATAGATGTTGTCGCCGAGAATGGGGTGGCCGGCTTCCAGATGCAGCATGTGCATGCGCAGCTGATGGGCGCGGCCGGTCTGCGGGTCCAGCTCCATCCGGCTGACATTGCGGGTGGTGTCGCGCAACATCACGCGGTAACGGGTGATGGCTTCCTTGCCCTCGTTGAAGTCCACCTTCTGCCGCGGCCGGTTCGGCCAGTCTATGATCAGCGGCAGGTCTATGGTGCCGCTATTGCTCTCGACGATGCCTTCCACCACCGCGATATAGCGCTTCTTCACCTTGCGGTCCATGAAGGCGATGGACAGCGCGCGCTGCATTTCCGGGCCGCGGCCCATCACCACCAGGCCGGAGGTGTCCATGTCCAAGCGGTGCACGGTCAGCGCGTCCGGGTACACCTTTTGCGCGCGGCTGATCAGGCAATCCGCCTTGTCGTCGCCGCGCCCCGGCACCGACAGCAGGCCGCTGGGCTTGTCCAGCACCAGCATGCAGTCGTCGACGTAGACCACGTTGAGGCCTATGTCCGGCGGCGGATTGTAGTGTTCGAGATTATGTCTTTGCATGGCTAACGGCTTTGAAAATCGATTGGCGGCGATTATCGGCGCTAAGGCCTTGGACTACAAGCTGTTACCGTCGATTGTCCGCACTGTTGTCACTTGAAAATATCCACCCGCGCCATCAATCTGTCATAACAAGAGCAAACAAGGACGCATCGCCATGGAACAGTTTTATCAAGATCCTTATCAAACCCGCCTCATCACCCGCGTGCTGAGCCACGACGATGCCGGCCTCGCGCTGGAGGACACGCTGTGCTATCCGCTGGGCGGCGGCCAGCCGGGCGACAGCGCCACGCTGACCTTGGCGGACGGATCGACGCTGCGCATCGCCGACACCCGCCGCGACCGCGAATCCCGCGTCATCCTGCATCAAACCGAAGGCGACGCCCGCCTGGCGCCGGGAGCCGAGGTGACGCTGGAGCTGGACTGGGAGCGCCGCTACCGCCATATGCGCATCCACACCTGCATGCATTTGCTGGGGATTGTGATCAAGGCCGGCGTCACCGGCGGCAATATGACTGCGGAGCACGGCCGGCTGGATTTCGCGCTGCCGGAAGGCATGGAGCTGGATAAAGAACAGATCGAGGCCGAGCTGAACCGGCTGGTGGCGGCCGATCTGCCGGTGACGGTGAAGATGACCAGCGGCGCGGCGCTGCAGGCGCAACCGGAGCTGATCCGCACCATGTCGGTGACCCCGCCGCTGCATCTGCCGGAAATCCGCCTGATCGAGATCGAGGGCGTGGACTTGCAGCCCTGTGGCGGCACCCACCTGGCGCGCACCGGCGAAGTGGGCCAAGTCAGGGTCAAGAAGATAGAAAGCAAAGGCGCGCGCAACAAGCGCGTGGTGCTGGAGCTGGTGGAATGAGCCAAGCGCCCATCATAGGATCGGTGCTGGCGGTGCTGACCGGCAAAGCCGCGCCCTTCGTCCGCCCCGGCGCGGTCAGCGCCATCGCCAAACAGCCGGCCAGCGGCCGCGTCTACGCGGGAGAGCTGGGCTTGGACGGCGACGAGCAAGGCGACCCGCGTTTTCACGGCGGCCCGCACAAGGCGCTGCACCTTTACGCCTTCGAACACTACGCCCGCTGGCGCGAAGACATCGGCGCGCGGCCGGTGCTGCGCCAGCCCGGCGCCTTCGGCGAGAACATCAGCACCCTGGGCGTGGATGAAAGCACGCTATGCCTGGGCGACCAGTTGGCCATAGGCGCCGCGGTGCTGGAGATATCCCAGGGCCGCCAGCCTTGCTGGAAGCTCAACCATCGCCTGGACCAGCGCGATATGGCCAAGCGCCTGCAGGACAGCGGCCGCACCGGCTGGTATTGCCGGGTGTTGCAAAGCGGCGAGATCGGCGCCGGCGATGATATACGGCTGCAGGCCCGCCCACATCCCGAGTGGAGCTTGGCGCGGCTGGCCGAAGTGTTCTACCAGCGCGGACTGGAGCGGGAGCTGCTGCTTGAGGCGGCCAAACTGCCGTTGGTGGAGTCGTGGCGAACGCTGATCGAGAAAAGACTGGAAAGCGGCCAGTTGGAAGACTGGAGCCGCCGGCTGGAAGGATAAAAAAACGGGGACCGTGCGGTCCCCGTTTTGGATTGCCAAGCTTGGCTTAGCGGGCGTCCAGCGCCATTTCGTGCTCAGGCTGCTCTTGCTTTTCGCCCAGCGTCATCCGATGCAGCCACGGCGCGATGATGATGGTCAACAACGCGATCCCGCCCGTCACCACGCCGATCTGGGTGAATACGCGGCTGTAGATTTCCAGCGTGACCAGCGGGTTGGTGACGTTGTCCGGCGCGGCGGTCAGGCCGGCCACCCAACCGGCGATCACCGAAGACGCGGCCGAGGTGAGGAACCAGGCGCCCATGATGAAGCCCATCAAGCGCTGCGGCACCAATTGCGCCACCATGGCCAGGCCCAGACCGGAAATCAGCAGCTCGCCAATGCTCTGCAGCAGATAGCTCAGCACCATCCAGTTGGACGACACCATGCCCTGGGCGTTGGCGTACTTGGCGCCCAGCGGCAGCACCAGGAAGGCGCCGGCGCACAGCACCATGCCGATGGCGAACTTGTGCGGCATGGGCAGGCGATTGCCCAGCTTGTTGTAGCAGATGGCGAGCAAGGGGCTGGCCAGCATGATCCAGAACGGATTCAGCGACTGGAACTGCTCCGGCTGCACCGCGATGCCGAACAGATTATGTTCGGTATTGTGGATGGCGAAGAAATTCAGCGACAGCGGCATCTGGTTGTACAGCACGAAGAACACGGTTGCCTGCAGCATCAGGATGGCGGCCACGATCATCTTCTTGCGCTCGGAGCCCTTGAGCAGCAGCGTTTCCTTGACGAAGAGGCCGATCACGCCGGCCGACAGCACGCCCAGCACCACATTGGCGATGATTTCATGCTTCAGCAGCAAGGCGGCGCCGCCGCAGGCCACCACCACGCCGGCCAGCACGGCCAGCCAAGTCGTCAGCTTCGGGGTGCGGAAGTCGGCTTCGGAACCGTAATCCTTCACCCAGCCCTGCATCAGCAGGAAGTTGACCACGGTGATCATCATGCCCACCACCGACAGCGCGAAGGCATGGGCGTAGCCGAACTGGTCAGCCAGCCACGGCGTGGCCAGCATGGACAGCAGCGAGCCGACATTGATCGCCATGTAGTACATGGTGAAGGCGCCGTCCAAGCGGGGATCGTTTTCCTCGTAACACTTGGACAGCAGCGAGGACGGGTTGGCCTTGAACAGGCCGTTGCCCACCGCGATGGTGCCCATGCCCAGATACAGCAGGCTGATATTGCCGGCCGAGGCGGTCACCATGGCATAGCCGGCAGTCAACACCAGCGCGCCCAGCAGAATGGTGCGGCGGGTGCCCAGCACCTTGTCGCCCAGCCAGCCGCCGACGGCCACCAGGCCATACACCAGCGCGATGAAGGCGGAAAACAGCGTGAACGATTCAGCCTCGCGCAGGCCCAGGGCCTTGACGAGATAAACAGCCAGGATGCCCTGCAGGCCGTAGAAGCCAAAACGTTCCCAGAATTCGATCGAAAAGATCAGATAAAACGGCTTGGGCTGCCGCAAGGGATTGAGCGCGGTCGAAGACATAATGAGTTCCTTGTGATTCCAGAACTGCCGCGGACCCGTGAGGCGCTCCCGCAAAGGATGGCGATGCCGACAGACGCTAGACGCGCAGGCCATCGCCTTCACGCCAAGGTGAGACAGACAGTGGTCACTACTGAAATTAACGCAAGCTATTGCTATCAAATGGGAAAGCGCAACAATCCCCGCTTTTTTCTATCCCGAGATAGCATTTGTTAACTATTGATGAAGCAAGTCGCCCCCGCTGTCAATCTTTGGCGGCCAAACATGGCAACAATATGCCATAAGCAAAGAAATCATCTCCACGTCAAACCATAAAACGAACACTTGTTGGGATGAAATGCGCAGATCAGGGAAAGATTATATTAACCAAGCGGAATATTAAGAAATATTGCTGCGAATCCCCGCCATTTGGAACCCATCACCCCAAACTCAGTCTCGCCGCCAACTCCGCGTCCAAATTCGACACCCGCTCGCGCAGCGCGTCGATGAATCTCAAGGGCAAGGGCGAAGCCGGCCGGAACTGCGGCAGGGCCAAATGCAAGCCAAAAGGAATCGACACCCTCAAGCGCCGCACGATCAGCCCCTCTCCCGCCGACAAGGCGCTCAGCGGATTGACGATGGCCACGCCCAGGCCCAGCTTCACCATCTCGCACACCGAGGCCGCGCTATGGCTGGACAGCTGCATCTTGCGCGCCACGCCCTCGGCCGCGAACCAGGCGTCCACTTGCTGCCGATAACTGTCGCTGGCCGCCAGGCTGATGAAGGACAAGCCGGCGAAGTCGCTCGCTTCCAGCAGCGGCCTCTGCGCCAGCGCATGCCCCGCCGGCAAGACGCATAGCTCATCCCCTTGCCACAAGGCCATGGCCTGGCAGCCCGCCGGCGCCTGCGGCTGCTCCGCCAGCCCCAGGTCGAAACGCTGCGCCGACAAGCCTTCCTCCAGCCAAGGCGACTCCAGCGGCGTGATATCGACGCCGACATCGGGAAAGCCGGCGATGAAGTCGGCGCAGGCCGCCGGCAACAAAGACTGGGCGAACACCGGCAGGCTGGCGATGGCCAGCTGGCCGCCGGCGAACTGGCGGATGGCCGCCGCGCTGGCGACGATGCGATCCAGGCCGGCGAAGCTGCGCTCCACCTCGGCGAACAATTGCAGCGCCTGCTGCGTCGGCCTTAAACGGCCATGGGCGCGCTCGAACAGGATCAGCCCCAGCAGTTGCTCGCAACGCGCCAGCTCGCGGCTGATGGTGGGCTGCGAAGTGTGCAGCAGCCGCGCCGCGCCGCTGACGCTGCCGGAGGTCATCACCGCCCGGAAAATCTCGATATGCCGCAAATTGACCGCCATCGCGCCCAGCCCCCGCAAAATGTCTTATCCATATCATAAATGAAAGGTTAATCGACAAATTGCTATTTTATTTTTGTGTGGATTGGAACGAAGATGGGCTATCGCTATTGGAGCCTCGCCATGCACGCCTTCGACCAACGCCAGCTCGCCGCCATCGCCCGCCAATACGGCGCGCCGCTGTGGGTGTACCACGCCGACACCATACGTAGCCGCATCGCAGAACTGAAAGCGTTCGACGTGATCCGCTATGCGCAGAAAGCCAACTCCAACACCCATATCCTGCGGCTGATGCGGGAACAGGGGGTGAAAGTGGACGCGGTGTCGCTGGGCGAGATCGAGCGCGCGCTGACCGCCGGCTATCAAGGCGGCGGCGCGGAGCCGTCCGACATCGTTTTCACCGCCGATGTGCTGGACCGCGCCACGCTGGCCAAGGTGGTTTCGGCAGGCATTCCGGTCAACGCCGGCTCCATCGACATGCTGCGCCAGCTGGGCGAGGCCGCCTCCGGCCATCCGGTATGGCTGCGCATCAATCCCGGCTTCGGCCACGGCCACAGCCAGAAAACCAATACCGGCGGCGAAAACAGCAAGCACGGCATCTGGCACGGCGATCTGGCCGAGGCGCTGCAGGCGATCAAACAATACGGACTGAAGCTGGTCGGCATCCACATGCATATCGGCTCCGGCGTCGACTACGGCCATCTGGAGCAGGTTTGCGGCGCCATGGTGGAGCTGGTGGCGCGGCTGGGCTGCGACATCGAAGCCATTTCCGCCGGCGGCGGCCTGTCCATCCCCTACCGCGACGGCGACAGCCGCATCGACACCCAGCATTACTTCCAGCTATGGGACACGGCGCGCAAGCGTATCGAGGCCAGCCTGGGCCATCCGGTGCGGCTGGAAATCGAGCCCGGCCGTTTCCTGGTGGCCGAATCCGGCGCGCTGCTGGCCGAGGTGCGCGCGGTCAAGAATATGGGCAGCCGCCATTTCGTGCTGGTGGACGCCGGCTTCAACGACCTGATGCGCCCCTCGCTGTACGGCAGCTATCACCACATCACGCTGCTGGATGCTCAGGGCGTGGAAAAGACCGGCCGGATAGACACCGTGGTGGCCGGCCCCTTGTGCGAGTCCGGCGACGTGTTCACCCAGCAGGAGGGCGGCACGGTGGAAACCCGCCCGCTGCCGCCGGCCCAGGTGGGCGATTTGATGGTGTTCCACGACACCGGCGCTTACGGCGCGACCATGTCGTCCAACTACAATAGCCGCCCCTTATTGGCCGAGGTGCTGATAGACGGCGGCGAGGCGCGGCAGATCCGCCGCCGCCAGACCATAGCCGAGCTACTGGCGCTGGAGGCCTAGCGCTCAAGACGGCAACACCGTGCGAATGCGAAGAAGCCGGACATTGTCCGGCTTCTCGCACATTCCCTCGCCTGCGGGGAGGATCAGCCCTTTTGTTCCATCTTGTTGATGACGAACTTGACGCCCGGCACCTGCTCGGCGATCTGGCCGGCCTTGAACATTTGCTGATCTTCGTTCATCTGGCCTTCAATGGTCACTTCGCCCTTCTTGCTGCTCACCTTCAGATCCAGCGCCTTCAGCTCCGGATCGGCGTCCAGCGCCTGCTTCACAACCGCAGCCAGCTGTTCGTCGGTCGGTTCGGCCACCGCGGCGGCGCCTTCGGCGTAAGCATGGGTGGCAAAGGCGCCGGAGAAGGCCAGCGCGGCCAGCAACAGGGTACGGCTTGCAACTTGTTTCATCTTCTTTCTCCAAATTTCTCGCGACAAACACCGGCATCCGGCCGGCGGACCACACGGAACGACGATATGTTAGCTGGGAAACTTTTCCGTTTTGTTGCAACTCGATGACTTCACATCATTCGCAAGCGCGTAGCCGCGATAACCTGCCGGCGCGTTACAATCCTAACCCTCACCGAAGAGAAGGCCGCAGGGCCTGATGGCATGAAGCAGATACTTTCCCTGAAAAGCTGGCCGCTATGGCTGGCGCTCGCGGCGCTGGCCGGTTGTTCCACCGCCCCCACCGGCAGCCGCCCCGCCACTCCGTCTTATCCCGCCTCCAGCGCCGCCAGCGACACGCCCGCGGCCCTGCCGGGCTGGTCCAGCCAGAATCTGGGCGAAACGCTGCAAGGTTTGAGACAAAGCTGCCGGACACTGCAGAAAAAAACCGCCTGGAGCGCAGTCTGCCGCGAGGCCGGCACGCTGGCGGCCAATGACGGCGACGCAGCCAGACGTTTCTTCGAAAACCGTTTCACCGCCTGGAAACTCAATGACGGCAGCCGCGACAGCGGCCTGATCACCGGCTACTACGAACCGCTGCTCAACGGCAGCCTGAGCCGCTCCGAGCGCACGCCCTGGCCGGTGTACGGCGTGCCGCGCGATATGGTGAGCGTGGATGTGCCGATGAGCCAGCGCGGCCGCGGCACGCTGCGCGCCAAGCAGGCCGGTCCGGGCCGCCTGGTGTTGGCGGCGGGCGGCAATATCGAGATCAATCCGGCGGACTTTCCCGTCGACCCGCGCGGCATCCGCCTGAAAGGTCGCCTGTCCGGCTCGCGCCTGTTGCCCTACTTCACCCGCGGCGACATCAATCAAGGCAGCATCGCCGGCAGCGCGCCGGTGATCGCCTGGGTGGAAGACCCGGTCGAGCTGTTCTTCCTGCAAGTGCAGGGCTCCGGCCGCATCCAGCTGGACGACGGCAGCTTCCTGCACGTCGGTTTCGCCGACCAAAATGGCTATGGCTACCAGTCGATAGGCAAATGGCTGGTGGACAAGGGCGAGATGAAGCTGTCCGACGCCTCCATGCAGGGCATCAAGGACTGGCTGGCGAAAAACCCGCAGCGCCGCGACGAGCTGTTGGCGGTCAACCCCAGCTATATCTTCTTCAAGACGCTGCCGGGCGACAACGGCGGCCCGATAGGCGCGCTGGGCGTGCCGCTGACCGGCGGCTACAGCATCGCCGTCGATCCGCGCTACATCCCGCTGGGCGCGCCGGTTTACCTGTCCACCACCTGGCCGCACTCCACCGAGCCGCTGCAAAGGCTGGTTCACGCGCAAGACACCGGCAGCGCCATCAAGGGCGCGCTGCGCGCCGACCTGTTCTGGGGCTTCGGCACCGAGGCCGGCATGTACGCAGGCCGGATGAAGCAGCAAGGCAATCTGTGGTTGCTGCTGCCCAAGGGCCTGGCGCCGCGCGATTCGCTCTAAGCCGACGGCGCAAGGCCTAGGCTGGGCAATCCCCGCGCATCATCTCATGCATGCGTTGGCGGGGATTTGCCCACGTTGGGCGTTGGCGTTTAAGCCATCCGCGCGGGCCATGGTTCTATGGGGCAACCATGGAGGGCTGGCCGCTCACGGGGTATTGGAGACCGCTTCTCAGAGGCTTAGCCTCATCGCGGCGGAACGCTTAGTGGGGACTGGCCTCATCGCGGCGGAACTCCCCGTAGGGGCTTCCGCCCTACCGCTCCCTGCCTAGGGCCGAAGACGTAGGGTGGGCAATCCCCTCACCGCGCATCATCTCATGCATGCGTTGGCGGGGATTTGCCCACGCTGGGCGTTGGCGTTTAAGCCATCCGCGCGGACCATGGTTCTATGGGGCAACCATGGGGGGCTGGCCGCTGCGCGGGGTATTGGACGCTTCGTAGAGGCTTGGCCTCATCGCGGCGGAACGCTTCGTGGGGACTGGCCTCATCGCGGCGGAACGCCCCGTAGGGGCTTCCGCCCTACCGCTCCCTGCCTAGGGCCGAAGACGTAGGGTGGGCAATCCCCGCTCCGCGTTTCTCTCCTGCATGCGCTGGCGGGGATTTGCCCACGCTGGGCGTTGGCGTTTAAACCATCCGCGCGGGCCATGGTTCTATGGGGCAACCATGGAGGGCTGGCCGCTCACGGGGTATTGGAGACCGCTTCTCAGAGGCTTAGCCTCATCGCGGCGGAACGCCGCCGTGAACCGTGGGCTTCTGCCCGACAAGGAGCGTTCCGCCAAGCGAACAACCCATCCCGCATGCCGATTTGCGCGCTCGCGCCGCTTTTTTCCGCCTCCCGGCATCATTCGCACAAAAAAAATTTTACCTAGTCCTTTCCCCGCCGCATCCCTTGCCAGCCGGTTCTCTTAGCTTAAAAATTTCGAAATTTAATTATCATATCGATATATTCAATTTTTACGATGTTGATTGTCGTCAAATTAACATTCCATCGAACGAATGTACGATTTTCGAAATTTTTAATTCTTTCGTTTTAATCCTCGATGGAGTTCCGCAATGACGACCCCTGACAAGGCGCCCGCCAAGATCGGCGTCTTTACCTTCGTCATGATCACGGCAGCCGTCGTGGTCAGCGTCCGCACGCTGCCCATGACCGCACAGCCTGGCATGATGACCCTGTTCCTGACGCTGGCCGCCGCCCTGCTGTTCCTGGTGCCGACCGCGCTGGTTTCCGCCGAGCTCGCCACCGCCTGGCCGCAAGACGGCGGCCTGTTCATCTGGGTGCGCGAAGCCTTCGGCGAGCGCATGGGTTTTGTCGCCGTCTGGATGCAGTGGATCCAGATGGTGTTCGGCATGACCTCGATCATCATGGTGATCGCCGCCACCTTCGCCTATGTGTTCGACCCGGCGCTGGCCAGCAACAAGCTATACATGCTGGCCATGATCGCGGGCATCTGGTGGGGCTGCACCCTGGTCAATATGCGCGGCGTGAAAACGCTGGGCTGGGTTTCCACCATCTGCGTGAGCCTGGGCGTGTTCCTGCCCGGCATCGTGCTGATCGGCTGCGGCATCGCCTATCTGGCCAGCGGCCACCCCATCATGACCGACGTGTCCTTGAGCTGGAACAATCTGGTGCCCAGCTTCAGCGACAGCGGCACGCTGGGCCTGTTCATCGGCTTCATCTTCGTGGTGATGGGCATGGAGGTTTCCGCTTCCAATGTCTCCTCCATCAAGGACGCGCGCCGCAACTATCCGATCGCCATCATCCTGGTGTCGGTGATCATGGTGTTGCTGTCGGTGATCGGCTCCGCCGCCATCTTCGTCGCCATCCCCAAGGAAAAGATCTCGATGACCGCCGGCCTGATGCAGGCGTTCGAGCTCTACTTCAATCAATGGGGCATGGGCTGGCTCGCGCCAGTCATGGGCTTGTGCATCGGCCTCGGCCTGGTCGGCCAGGTGAACTCCTGGGTGCTCGGCCCGGTGCGCGGCCTGCAAGCAACCGCCGACTCAGGCGCGCTGCCGCAATTCCTGCAAAAGACCAACGCCCACGGCGTGCCGGTGACCCTGGTGCTGATCCAGGCCTTCGCCATCACCCTGGTCGGCATCCTGATCACCGTGATGCCCAATGTCGACAACTTCTACTTCATGTTGATGGGCCTGACCGGCCTGGTCTATCTGGTGGCCTATCTGTTCATGTTCTCGGCCGCCATCTATCTGCGCTACAAGCGCCCTGATGTGGAACGCAGCTTCAAGGTGCCCGGCGGCAATGCCGGCATGTGGATCTGCTCCGGCCTCGGCCTCGCCATCTCCTTGCTGGCCGGCTACCTGGGCTTTATCCCGCCGGGCAGCTTCAAAGGCTCCGGCAGCGTCTATCTGCAGTTCCAGCTGATCGGCCTGGTGGTGATGCTGGTGATCCCCTTCCTGGTGTACGCCTACGGCCAGAAAGCCAAGCAGGCCCGCGTGTCGGCCGGCGTGGCGCCCAACACCTCTCCCGCGGCCAAAGCCCGCTCCGCCGAAGGCAAATAAGCCCGGCCGATTCGAACCCGAGATTTCATTTAGAAAGTTGCAGCAATGACTAGCAAGCAAAATACCGGACTGAACGTCGACGCCCTGTTCCTGGGCCCCAAATCCGAAAACCGCGTGTTCTTCAAGGAAATGATGGAATACGCCGTGACCGAGCACCTGCACTGGCGCGCCGACTTCCACCCGGAAGACCCGGCCCTGGTGAGCCCGGTCGAGCAGCACGCCACCGACTTCCGCCAAACGCTGTACCGCACCGAAGGCATCCTGCGCCAGCTGTCGTCCAAGCTGAAGAACACCTCGGTGCCCTGGTTCTCGCCGCGCTACCTCGGCCATATGAACGCCGACACGCTGATGGTTTCCAACCTGGCGTACGTGATGACCATGATGTACAACCCGAACAACTGCGCCCACGAAGCTTCGCCGACCACCACCGAACTGGAAGTGGAAGCCGGCCTCGACCTGTGCCGCATGTTCGGCTATGACGTCAAGCGCGCCTGGGGCCACATCACCTCCGGCGGCACCGTGGCCAACTACGAAGGCATGTGGGTGGCCCGCAATCTGAAGACCATGCCGCTGGCCATCGCCCAGCACGACAAGGCCCGCGACCTGGTGGCCGGCAAGAGCGAAAAAGAGCTGCTGAACATGGCGCCGTCCGCCGTGCTCGACCTGACCGACGAATTGAAAAAGCGCGGCATCTTCGAGGAAATCCGCGCGCTGTCCTGCCGCGGCGTGGGCATCAAGCAAGGCTCGCTGGGCAAGATCCTGGTGCCGCAATCCAAGCACTACTCGTGGATGAAGGCGATGGACGTGCTGGGCATCGGCCAGGAACACGTAGTGCCGCTGCCGGTGGACGAGAACTACCGCACCGACGTGGCCAAGATGCGCGAGATCACCTTCAAGCTGATCGAAGAAGGCCAGCCCATCCTGGCGATGGTGTCGGTCGTCGGCACCACCGAAGAAGGCTCGATCGACCATGTCGACGAAGTGATCAAGCTGCGCGCCGAGTGCGAACAGAAACACGGCGTGTCCTTCTACGTGCATGTCGACGCGGCTTACGGCGGCTATGTGCGCGCCATGTTCCTGGACGAAAACGACCAGTTCATGGACTACGACAAGCTGGTGGCCCGCTACCGCGCCGAAGACATCATCCCGGAAGGCGTGACTTGGCCGAAGCGCGCGGTGTACGAAGGCTTCAAGGCCATGGCCGAAGCCGACTCCATCACCGTCGACCCGCACAAGGTGGGCTACATCCAGTACGCCGCCGGCGCGGTGTGCATGAAGGACAAGCGCATTGTCGACCTGATCTCCTACCACGCCGCCTATGTGTTCGAAGAAGTGGATGAAGAAGCCGGCGCCGACACCAAGGTGGTGCTGGGCTCCTCCATCATGGAAGGCTCCAAGGCCGGCGCCACCGCCGCCGCCGTCTGGGCCGCCCACCGCCTGGTGCCGCTCAATATCTCCGGCTACGGCAAGGTGATCGGCCGCGGCATCGTCACTGGCGATTGGTTCGCCCAGCGCCTGGCCTGCGCCCGCCCGCTGACGGTCGGCAAGCGCCAGTTCGAAGTGCGCCCCATCATGCATCCGGACTTCCATATGGTGAACTTCACCTTCAAGGAAATCGGCAACGACCGCCTGGAAGACCACAACCGCCTGAACAAGAAGATGTACGAGATCTGCTCCTACGCTTCGGGCCGCACCTACACCAACGACTTCCTGACCTCGTCCACCTCGCTGACGGTGGAAGAGTACGGCGACACCCCGTGGCACTACGTGCAAGGCCGCGGCTTCAGCCGCGAGGAATGGGACAAGGTGGCCAGCGTCTACATTCTGCGCGCCGCGGTGATGACCCACTTCCTGCGCAAGGCCGAAGACTTCGACGCCTACTGGGAACAATTGCAGGACGTGTTCACCGCCAAGCTGGCCCAGATCGTCGACATGGAAGATAAGGAAAAGCCGGCCGCGCCCGCCCGCATCGCCGCTTAAACCCCTTGCCGCTCCGGTTTCGCCGCCGGAGCGGCTTTTCAATTCAGGACCCTATCCCACCGATGAGTTTGTCCGGTTTCTATGAACGCATCCTTCTGTTCGTGAAGGATGGCTGAGGATTTTCCATGCAAGTCAATTTCAAGGCGCTGGGCGCCACCTTGCTGATTTCCGGCACCATGCTTGGCGCCGGCATGTTGGCGCTGCCGCTGGTTTCCGCCGGCATGGGCTTCGGCTTCGCCAGCCTGACCCTGCTGCTGATCTGGGCGCTGATGACCTATACCGGCCTGATGCTGCTGGAAGTGTGCCTGGCCTTCCCCGAAGGCAGCGGTTTCGACGTCATCGCCAAGACCCTGTTCGGCCCCAAGGGCCTGTATGTCATCAACGCCAGCCTGTTGCTGCTGCTGTACGCGCTGTCTTCCGCCTATATCTCCGGCGGCGGCTCCACTTACGAATCCAATCTGCACCATTATCTGGGCCTGTCGCTGCCGCCCAAGCTGGTTTCGCTGGGCTTCACCGTGCTGATCGGCCTGATCGTCTTCGCCAGCACCACGGCGGTGGACAAGGTCAACCGCCTGCTGTTCAGCCTGAACATCCTGATTTTCCTGGCGCTGAGCCTGTCCATCCAGCCCTATGTGGCCAGCGGCAATCTCAGCAACGGCGGCGATTCGGCCAAATACATGCTGGCCGCCATCCCGATGTTCCTCACCGCCTTCGGCTTTCACGGCAGCGTGCCCAGCATGGTCAAATACCTGGGCGCCGACAAGCCGCGCCTGCTGCGCAATGTGTTCATCGCCGGCAGCCTGATTCCGCTCGCCGTCTATACCCTGTGGGTGTTCAATACCCTGGGCGCCCTGCCGCGCTTCGGCGACCACAGTTTTCAGGCCATTTCGGCGCATAAGGGCTCGGTGGGCATGTTCCTGGACGAATTCCACGCGCTGGTGCAAAACCCGCAAGTGCCTACGCTGCTGTCGGCGTTTTCGTCGATCGCGCTGTTCACCTCTTATTTATGCGTGTCGCTGGGCTTGTTCGACGCCATGGCCAGCACGCTGCGCCGCGGCGACGCCGCCCGCGAGCGGCTGCAGACCGCGCTGGTGACCTATCTGCCGCCGCTGATCTTCGCGCTGTTCTTCCCCAAGGGCTTTGTGACGGCGCTGGGCGCGGCCGCGATTTTCCTGACCATTCTGGCGGTGCTGTTCCCGGTGTCCGCGTTGATCAAGCTGCGCGGCCAGGACGATTACAGCCCGGCCTACCGGGTCAGCGGCGGCGGCGCGCTGCACTGGGCGATAGGCGGCGCCGGCCTGCTGATCATCCTGTTCCAGATTCTGGTGATGCAAGGCCGTCTGCCAGTGTTCTAAGACCCGACACGATAGGGACGCGCGAGCCACTCGTGACGTCGATCAAGGCGCGAGGGCTCCGGCGGAACTTTCTATCGGAGCCTAAGTCGCACCTTATGCAATGGAGGTAAAAAATTGAAACAATCGACTTTAATCCGTGATATGCAAGCGCGGGGCCTGATTTCCCAGGTGACCGACGCCGCCGCTTTGGACGAGCTGCTTTCCCGCGAACACATCACCCTGTACTGCGGTTTTGACCCCACCGCCGACAGCCTGCACCTGGGCCACCTGGTGCCGCTGCTCTTGCTCAAGCGCTTCCAGATGGACGGCCATCGCCCCATCGCGCTGGTCGGCGGCGCCACCGGCATGATAGGCGACCCCAGCTTCAAGGCCAGCGAGCGCAAGCTGAACACGCCCGACGTGGTGGCCGGCTGGGTGGATAAAATCCGCCACCAAGTGGAGCCCTTCCTGTCTTTCGACGGCGACAACGCCGCGCGCATGGCCAATAACTACGACTGGTTCGGCCAGATGACCGTGCTCGATTTCCTGCGCGACATCGGCAAGCATTTCTCGGTCAACGCCATGATCAAGAAGGAGTCGGTGCAGCAGCGCATCAACCGCGACGACGTGGGCATTTCCTTCACCGAGTTTTCCTACAGCCTGCTGCAGGGCCATGACTTCGTCGAACTGAACCGCCAGCACGGCTGCCGGCTGCAGATCGGCGGCTCGGACCAGTGGGGCAACATCACCGCCGGCATCGACCTGGTGCGCCGCGTCAACCAGGTTCAGGCTTTCGGCCTGACCATGCCGCTGATCACCAATAGCGACGGCACCAAGTTCGGCAAGAGCGAAGGCAATGCGGTATGGCTGGACCCGAGCAAGTGCTCGCCCTACAAGTTCTACCAGTTCTGGCTGAACGCGGCCGACGCCGATGTTTACCGCTTCCTGCGCTACTTCACCTTCCTGTCCAATGAGGCCATCGACGCCATCGAGGCGGCCGACCGCGCCCGCGACGGCAAACCGGAAGGCCAGCGCATCCTGGCCGAAGAGGTGACGCGGCTGGTGCATGGCGAAACGGCGCTCGCCGCCGCGCAGCGCATCACCGAATGCCTGTTCGCCAACGACATCGCCAAGCTGTCGGCCGAAGACTTCGCCCAATTGGCGCAAGACGGCCTGCCCCACCACGCTTGCGCAAGCGGCGAGTTGGCGCTGCCGGACGCGCTGCTGGCTTGCGGCCTGGCGGCCTCCAAAACCGAAGCGCGCACCTTTATTCAAAGCGGCGCGGTGGCGGTCAACGGCGTCAAGGCCGAGCAGATAGAAGACAAGCTGAGCCGGGACGGCAGCCTGTTCGGCGCTTATACGCTGATCAAGCGCGGCAAGAAGCAGTACGCCTTGTTAGTATGGCCTCGCTAAGGCCGCATCGGGCCGCCTGAGCTCTGAGCACTGCATCCAAGCCGCCCTTACGGCGGCTTGGCTCCGCCGGATGCTTCGGCCCTAAACGGCCTGACTGGCCTGCTTGGGAAAAGACTCCGCGGTCAGCCCTTCCGCCACGGTCATGATATGAGAATAGTGCTGATCCAGCAGCTCCATGGTCCGCGCCACGTCGCGGGCCAGCACCGCCTGCATGATGGCCTGATGCTCGCCTTCGTCGCTATAACGCAGCCCGCTGGGCAAGGACGGATCGAACCAGATGTGGCGATAGCGCTCCAGACGGTTGTACAAGGACTCCATCAGATCGATGATCAGCGGCGAATGGCCGCCATTGATGATGGCCAGGTGGAAAGCCATATGACGATCCGCCCAATCCTGCAAATCCACCGCCGGATTGGCCAGATCCATCCGGCTGAGGCGGTGATAGCTGGACAGCACGGCCAACTCCCAGGCCTCGTCCCCCTGCTCCAGCGAGCGCCGCACCGCCTGCTCCGCCAGCGCGCGACGCACGAACAGGATGTCGCGCAGCTCGTCGAGGGAAATCGGCGCCACCCAGAAACCGCGCTGCGGCTCCATCACCACGTATTTGTGCCAGGACAATTGCAGCAAGGCCTCGCGGATGGGCGAGCCGCCCACCTCGTAACGCGCCTTCAACTCATTGAGCAACAGCTTCTGTCCAGGCTTGTACACCCCCAGCAGAATGTCCCTCCGCAGGGCGTTGAAAACTTTGCTGGACAAGGTTGCGCTGGCACCGACCGGCTCTTTCTCCGACAGGGACATCAGGATCTTTCCATAGGGGTTGTGGCGCGGAATCAGGGCCAAAAGGGGAAAATGCTACCTCAATTTGGCAAAAGTTGCGGATTTTCCGCCCGTCCAGCCCCATTTCAGGCCTAGCCATTTACAATGACAGACGGCATTAGATATATCCAATCAAAGACTTGGAAAGTCAATGCCGTCCAAGCGCCGATTCGCTCGAAGCGCCTTTTTACAAAGACAGCAGCAACAGCAACAGCATGCCGATCAGCGCCAGGCAGCTATAGCAAAACAGCAGCAGCAGCGTGCGCATGGCCGTCGAAAAACCGCCTCCACCATACACTCGGCGCAAACCCAGCCATAGATAGACGGGCGTGCCGAAGAAAAACAGCAGGCCGCACCCCGCGGGCCAGACAAACCCCAGGCACAGCACCAAAAACAGCCAGGCGTGCAAATGCAGCGTGAACACCAGATGCATGCCGTACACCCGATGCCGGCCGATATAGGTCAACAATAGCAAGATGGCGAACAAGGGCATCAGACAGAACAAGGCATATGGCGCATGGCCAAGCAGCGAATGCATCAACTCGGCATTGGCCTGTTCCGGCTGTTCGCGAAACGCCTTGAGCGTATGCCCCAGATGCTCGCTCCAACGCTGCAACCACCGGTCAGCTTGCGCATTGCCGGTTTGGGTGATTTGCACGGCGCCGCGGTCGGCATCGGCCACCAACCAATCGCGATCGGCATCGCTGGCTTTCGCGGGGGGCATAGTGGATGCCTGGGTGGCGACATGCTCGCCGGCGCGCTTGCCGGGAGAGTCCAGCGTAACAATAGGGCCCTGCAGCAAGCCAAGCAACACGAAGAAAATGAAACTGATGCTGAGATACAGCTGAAAGGGTTTGACGTATCGTTGCCGCCTGCCTTTCAAAAACTCTTCCGTCAGGCTGCCCGGCAAAAACAAGAGCTTGAGCAGACTGCGCGTCAACGCGCCTTCCAGGCTGACATAGTGGTGCAGATATTCATGGATGAATTCCCATAGCGAGGGGATCTCGATATGGGTTTTCTGGCCGCATGCCGGGCAATACTGATTGTCGATCGGCTGATCGCAATTGGCGCAATGGCTGGGAGCTGTCGAGTGTTTTTGAGCGCTCATGGCAGATCCGCAAGTTGAAAGTCCTCATCTTAACCAGCCATTTACACAATGCCAACAACATGAAGGCCGACATCCCCATTCAGATCAGACGGTTTGCGCATCCTCCTCGGACAGCCTGCCCAAGCGGATCAGCCGCGACGTGATCGCGCCCCGGCTGCGGCCATGCTCGGCGGCGATCTGCTTGAGCTCCCGCCCCTCATCAAAAGCCTGCAGCAAGCGCGTCTCTTCCTCCTCGCTCCAGCTTCGGCCCGCATTGCCGGGCGCGCTTCTGGCGGGCTTGGCCGCCTCTAGCGCGTGCGCAGCCATAAACAAAGCCCGGATCACATCCGGCTGATTGAATAAATCATGTTGCGGCAGCGCTTCGCCGCTGATTGGGTCTATGCCGCTGGCCAGGGCTTCGATGATATGGCGGGCTTCGGCGGGCAACATGGCATCTCCTTCGGAAAAATAAGCTCACTAAGCCTAGCCTCATCGCTGCCATCCTCTACCGCCCCCTGTCTGATCAGCCACCTGGACAAGCGGCCATCGCCGCCTGCCAGACTTGACCGCTTTCATCCTCAAGCCAGGCGACGACGCCGCTCTGCCCCACCTTCTGCCCGGCAGCGAAACGCAAATGCCGGCCCAGAGCCGCCGCCCCCGACAAGGCATAAGGCCCATCCAGCCGGCGCACCACCACGGCATGCCGCAACGCGCGGCCGGCATTCTCTCCTGCCGCCACCTGGCTTTGCAGACCGTTCTCATACAGCGCCAGCATCAAACGCAGGGATGGAGCCGATGCCTCGCGCTTCACGACCGCGTCCACATCAATGCCATCGCCTGCAGCGCGGATGTCCAAGCGCAGCGAGACGGGCGAACGCCCTGCCGGCAATGAGGCGCGCAGGCTGTCATATCCCCAGGCGCGCCAGTCCCGGCCATTCAGCAATACCTGCGGGGTGTAGACCAGGTCGCTGCCAGCCTGCGCCGCCCGCCAACGCTGTCTTTGCGAATAGGCCGGATCGGCAAAGCGGTCGCGCCAGCCCAGGCCATCCCAATAATCGACATGAAAAGCCAGCGGCGCCACCTTCCGGCCATCCCATCCCGCAGCCGATAATCCGCGCAGCCAGGCATCGGCAGGCGGACAGCTGCTGCAGCCTTCCGAGGTATACAGCTCCAGCAGGGCCACGCGCCTTGCCATGTCCGACTCCGCCGACGCACGGCATGCGCCGGCATCCGCCTCCACCGCGCTCGAGGCTAGCGCCAAGCCCCAAATCATGATTTGCTTCGCCATTCGCATTTGTCGCGCCTCCTATCTCACCTTCCATGAGTCAGTCGCGCGGACAAGCAAAAAATGACACGGCTACGCGCGGCATTCGCTCAGTCGCTCGCACCAGACAAGTGCGCCCATAAGGCGGATGCCACCGGCCCCGTCGCCCTGCCGCTCAGCCTAGCCGCGACAATATCCAGGCGGGAACGGCGGAAATATTGACCTTCCAATGACAGCAAAGCGCCGCTGGCCAGCTCATCGCAAACCAGATGCAGCGGCATATGGCCCCATCCCATGCCTTCCAGAATCAAACCTTTCTTGGTGTGCTGATCCGCCACGGTCCAACTGGCGGCATCCCGGATCAAGAAATAGTCTCGCCCCGGAACGCGGGCGGAGTCGCGGATGATCACCTGCACATGCGCCCGCATCATTTCCCGCGTCATCGCCAATGGCGATCGGCCAGCCAACAAGCTGGGCGCGATCACTGGCACCACCTCGACCGGCATGAGATCCACCCATTCGAAGCGGGAGTCGGATTTATCGATATGATGAATGATCAGATCCGCCTCTTCCGCCAATAGGCGCTCCCAAGGACCGCCTATCACCTCGAAATGCAGATGCAGACGCGTGCGCGGCCAGTTTTGAAAAAAACGCTTCAGCGAACCCAAAGCCTCCCTCGTCGGCGTCAAATCCCCCACCACCACCCGCAAATCGGTTTCTTCGCCTCTTTGCAGTTGTTCGCACACCGCGCTCAGACCGGCCGCATGCTCCAGCAGCGACTGGGCATGGCGATGAAACGCCTCGCCTGCCAGCGTCAGCCTAACGCGATAGTGGGTACGGTCCAGCAGCACCAGGCCAAGCCGCTCTTCCAGATGTTTGATTGCCGAGTGGATGGCGGGGTGGCTGCGGTGCAGCTTTTGCGCCGCCGCTTGAAAACTTCCCTCGCTCAGCACCGCGTCCAGGCAGGCCAGCTCATGTAATGTAAAGTCCATTGTTATTTAATCTTACAATCTTTTGCCAATCTTTTAAATTTTTACAAAACAAACGTACCGCTACACTGGGCTCACTTTCAAATTAACGCAGAGGAGCGGATGTCATGCGCGCAATCGTGAGACAACAGTACGGCGGACCAGAGCACTTGCATATCCAAGACCTTCCCCAGCCTATCGCCAAAACGGGCGAAGTGCTGATAAGGGTACGCGCCTTCGGCCTGAACCGGGCGGAACAGTATTTCCGCCAGGGCTTGTGGGGAGAAGTGGCCGCCATCTCCGGCATCGAATGCGCGGGAGAGGTGGAATATGATCCCAGCGGACGATTGCAGCCGGGACAAAAAGTCATCGCCTTGATGGGGGGCATGGGCCGCAGCCGCAATGGCAGCTACGCGGAATGGGTCAGCGCGCCAGCCGGCAATGTCGTGCCGATCCGCACCAAATTGGACTGGGCCCATCTGGCGGCGCTGCCCGAGTCCTACGCCACCGCCTGGACTTGTCTCCATGACAATCTGGCGCTGCAAGCCGGCGATACTCTGCTGATCCGCGGCGCGCTTTCCGCTCTGGGTCAAGCCGCGCTGCAGCTGGCCAAACAGCGCGGCGCCAAAGTCATCGCCACAGTCAGGCATGAATCCCGGTTGACGGCCGCGCAGGGCTTGGGCGCGGACGAAGCCTGGATCGAATCGCCTTCTTTATTCGACGCCACGTCAGCCAACGGCGCTCAAAGCGTGGACAAGGTACTCGATCTCGTCGGCACGTCCACCCTGCTGGACTCGCTGCGGCTGGCTAAACGAAACGGCCGCGTATGCATGGCTGGCTTTCTGGGCGGCCATGCGCCGCTGGCCGACTTCGACCCCATGGTCCATCTGCCCAGCGGCCGCCATCTGAGCTTTTTCGCCAGCGCGCTGGTTTTCGGCAGCGAAGAATATCCGCTCGGCGATATCCCGTTTCAGCAAATCATAGATTGGGCGGAAAGCGGCGCCATACAGGCGAAACCGGTTCGTGTTTTCCCGTTCGAGGAAATACAGGCGGCTCACCGCTTATTGGACGCGCAAACGGCAGGCGGAAAAATCGTCGTAATGGGCGGAGCCTAGACCGGCGTTTTTAATAAGGCAGCTTGACCTTCAAGCCTGCCTCCCTTTTGCGAGTATCGTTTTCGTAGCGACGGATGCTGCTAAACAGCCAGACGAGCATCGTACTGCCACTTCCGCACTTTGACGGCGCAAATAGCGGCGGCATCCGGATGCGCCGGATTGATCAGGATATTCGACTCTTCCGCCACGATGATGGATGGAACCAGCAGCAGGGCGGACCGCGACTCGCGCAGCCAGCCATCGCCATAATCCAGACTGACGCGGCCCGCCGGCAGCGCATCCCAGCCCACCAGCGCGGAATCATCTGGAGAAACCCGCTCTGCGCGAGCCCAAACCGCATCGGGAATCTCCAGCCGGACCAGGTAGCGATTCAAGGGCAAGCCGCCTGCCCCCAGATGCGCCAGGGTTTCCAGGCAGGCCAAGGCTCGGCTTTCCGCGCTGTAGAGCATGGCGCCGCCGCGGCGGTTCCAACGGCCGCCCGTGCGCTTGGCGCCCTCTCCGCTCATGTCCTCCGCTGAATAATCCGGCGTATCCGTGGCAATGCGCCACGCCAGCCGCGTCACAGATACGCTCCGCTCTGCATCGCAGCCAACACATCCGACACCAGACGGAAGCCCTCAGCCGTGCACAGGAATTCCGCCGGCCGGCGCTGACCCAAGGCAGGATTCGGCGTTTCCATCCATTGCCCCAGCCATTTGGCCGCGTCGAAATCCTCGGCCTCGCCGGATTCCGCCATCATGCTTTCCACCTGCCCGATCAACGATGCCATGCCCACCAGCCGCTCGCTCTCCTCTATGGTGAGCTCCTGATTGCGCGCCGCGCGCTTGTTGACGGTAGAGATGGGCAGCCGCAGCACTTTGAACATGGCGTCCTGCGCCACATCCATACGCTTGGCCACTTCCTTCGCCTCCGCTGCCGGCACGCCGCGCAGGATCAGATCGATGCGCTCCATAGGCGACAACCGATAGAGCCGCAGAAAATGGGTAATCGAGGGTTTTTCCAGCAAATAACTGCCTGTTTCCGGATGACTGGACTCCCTGACAGGCGGATCAGAAACCCTATGTGCTTGACGCATCGCCATGAATCGCTCCTTTGAGCCATTACAATAGATCAAATGAGCGAAAGCTGCATCCTGTATATGGGCCGTGATCGCCGTTTGGCGTGGAAACGCAACAGGCGGGAAATTGGCATGCGGAAATCATTAGAAGCACAAATAGCGCCTGATATGGCAAAGCGAAGCTGCGCGGACAGGGGATATGAAAAAGCCGCGCATCGCGCGGCTTTTTGAATTCTGGTGGGCCCCCGGGGAGTCGAACCCCGCACCAACGGATTATGAGTCCGCTGCTCTAACCAAGCATGAGCTAGAGGCCCTGAAAGAGAGGGCCATTATAGCGAGGAAAACAAAAATCCCCAAGCCCTTTATTCAAGCGGCTTGGGGACTCCAGACATTTCAAGCGTGGCGCTTACTGGCCGCCCGGCTCATTGTCCAGGAAGCTGCGCAGACGTTCGGAACGAGTCGGGTGACGCAGCTTGCGCAGCGCCTTGGCCTCGATCTGACGGATACGCTCGCGGGTCACGTCGAACTGCTTGCCCACTTCTTCCAGCGTGTGGTCGGTGTTCATGTCGATGCCGAAACGCATGCGCAGGACCTTGGCCTCGCGCGGAGTCAGCGTGTCCAGCACTTCCTTGGTGGCGTCCTTGAGGCTGGAGTACATCGCCGCGTCGGACGGAGCCAGGTTGTTCTGGTCCTCGATGAAGTCGCCGAGATGGGAATCGTCGTCGTCGCCGATCGGGGTTTCCATGGAGATGGGCTCCTTGGAAATCTTCATGATCTTGCGAATCTTCTCTTCCGGCATCTCCATCTTCTCGGCCAATTCCGCCGGATCCGGCTCGCGGCCGCTTTCCTGCAGGATTTGACGCGAGATGCGGTTCATCTTGTTGATGGTCTCGATCATGTGCACCGGAATGCGGATGGTGCGCGCCTGGTCCGCAATGGAGCGGGTAATCGCCTGGCGAATCCACCAGGTGGCGTAGGTCGAGAACTTGTAGCCGCGACGGTATTCGAACTTGTCCACCGCCTTCATCAGACCGATGTTGCCTTCCTGGATCAGATCCAGGAATTGCAGACCGCGGTTGGTGTACTTCTTGGCGATGGAGATCACGAGACGCAGGTTGGCCTCGATCATTTCCTTCTTGGCGCGGCGCGCCTTGGACTCGCCGGCCGACATCTGGCGGTTGATTTCCTTCAGCGCCTTGATCGACAGCATGGCCTTGTCCTGCAAATCGGACAGACGGGTCTGCTTTTCGATGATGGCGTGCTTGAAGCGGGTCAGCGTCTCGCTCCAGGCCTTGCCGGAATCGATCTCGTTTTCCACCCAGTCAAGGTTGGTCTCGTTGCCGGGGAACACCTTGATGAAGTGGGCGCGCTCCATGCGCACGCGGCTGACGCAGATGTCCTGGATATCGCGCTCGTAAGTGCGGATCTCATTGACGCGGCTGCGCAGCGATTCACAGAGGCTTTCCACCTGACGAGTGGCGAAGCGCACCAGCATGAATTCCGTGGTGATCGCGTCTTGCAGCTCCAGGTATTCCTTGCTTTGCGAACCCTTGGCCTGCAATACCTTGACCATCTTGTCGAACAGCATGCGCACGCCGGCGAAGTGTTCCAGCGCGCGCTGCTTCAGCTCTTCGAGGTTGACGCCGGCATCGGCCTCGCCCTCTACGCCTTCTTCGTCCTCATCCTCTTCGTCCTCTTCGTCCAACAGCTCGTCGCTGTCTTCCGGCTCGGCGAAGGGCATGTCCGCCTCTTCCGGGGCGTTGAGGTCGATGAAGCCGTCGACGACTTCGTCGACGCGGGTTTCATCGCGCGCCACGCGCTCCATCAGCTCCAGCACCTCGGCGATGGTGCCGGGGCAGGCGGAGATGGCCTGGATCATGTATTTGAGGCCGTCTTCGATCCGCTTGGCGATTTCGATTTCGCCTTCGCGGGTCAACAGCTCGACCGAGCCCATTTCGCGCATGTACATGCGCACCGGGTCGGTGGTGCGGCCGAATTCGGAATCCACCGAGGACAGGGCCGCTTCGGCTTCTTCCACGGCGTCTTCATCCGCCACCGAAGGCGTGGCGTCGGACATCAGCAAGGTTTCGGCGTCCGGCGCCTCTTCGCATACCTGAATGCCCAGACCGGCGATCATCGTGACGATGTTTTCGATCTGCTCGGCGTCCGATACGTCTTCCGGCAGGTGGTCGTTGATTTCGGCGTAGGTCAGATACCCACGCTCTTTGCCCAGGGCGATCAGCTGGCGCAAGCGTTTCCGCTGCTCTTCCAGGCTCATCACCTCCTGTTGGCTTTCCTGCACATCTTTCTGGTTTTCGGGAGAGGCCGCCATTTCGCTTCCTGCTTGAAAAAAAGCCGAAAAAAACAGTTGATTATAACACAACCACTTGAGTTTTTCCGCCGAACCCGTTAGTTCGGCGACGAGAACATTTCCCGCAACAACTGGCCCATCAGGACTTTTTCCTCGGAAGTCAGTCCTTCGTGCCGGTCCTTCAGTTTTAGCCGCTCCAGCTGCTCCGCATGCAGCATTTTCAGCAGACGGACATTGCCGTCCTGAAACAGCTGCCTATCGTCGTCGCTGGGGTCGGCGAACTCGTCCGGATCTTGCATCGCCTGCAGCAGCACGCTGTCGATCAGGCCTTCGTGCGGCGTGCCGCGCAGGCCCTCTATCAACTGCGCCGTATTCGGCGATTCGCCATGATCCAGCACCCGCTCCGCCAGCATGGCGAAGCAAGCCAGCTCATCCGACAGCGCCAGGCTGTCCGGCAGCTTGACGTCGCCCGCCCATTGCGGGTTCATCAGCAGCCATTTGATCAGCTTCTTCACCATGGTGGTGTTGACCACCCGCTGCGACTCCGCCGGCAGCTTGTAATCTCGCCGGCCGCTACCCCGGCCGCCGCGTTCCTTTTCAGGCCGCGGCTTGCCGCTGGTCAGCATGTCCAGCTCGTCCACTTCGATGCCGGCCATCTCCGCCAGACGCTTGCGTATCATGTAACCCAAGGCCGGCGCGGCGATTTGCGACAACAGCGGCTTGGCTTCGCGGATCAGCTCGGCCTGCCCTTCCGGCGTGCCGAGGTTGACGCCGCGGCACAGCTCGCGGGTGAAATACACCGACAGCGGCAGACTTTGCTGCGTCAACACTTCCTCAAACGCATCCGAGCCGAATTCGCGGACATAACTGTCCGGATCATGCTCGGTCGGCAGAAACAGGAAGTTCAGCGACTTGCCGTCCACCAGCTGCGGCAAGCTGTTTTCCAGCGCTCTCCAGGCCGCCTTCTGCCCGGCGGCGTCGCCGTCGAAACAGAAGTAGATCTGGTCGGCATGCTTGAGCAGCTTGCGCACATGCTCGCCGGTGGTGGCGGTGCCCAGCGTAGCCACCGCGTAGCCGACGCCATACTGCGCCAGGGCCACCACGTCCATATAGCCTTCGACCACCAGCACCCGGTTTTTATCCCGGATCGCCTGCCGCGCCTCGTACAGGCCGTACAGCTCGCGGCCTTTCTCGAACAGCGGCGTTTCCGGCGAGTTCAGATACTTCGGCTCGCCCTTGCCCAGCACCCGTCCGCCGAAACCGACGATGGCGCCGCGCTGATTGCGGATCGGAAACATCAGACGATCGCGGAAGCGGTCGTAACGGCGGCCGCTGTCTTCGGCCACGATCACCAACCCGGCCTCCACCAGCTTTTCATCCTGGTAGTTGGCGGTCACCGCCTCCAGGTTCTGCCAGCCGTCAGGGGCATAACCCAGACCGAAGCGGGCGGCGATCTCGCCGGACAGCCCCCGCCCCTTGCAGTAGGCGATGGCATTGGGCGCGGTTTTCAGCTCGCGGCGGTAATAATCGCTGGCCAGCTGCATCAACTGCTCCAGCGACACCTGCTTTTCACGCGCTTGGCGGCTGGCCTCCGGATTGGCGCTGCGCTCGTTCGGCACTTGCATGCCTATGCCTTCGGCCAGCATCTTCACTGCATCGATGAAGCCGATGCCTTGATACTCCATCACGAAGCCGATGGCCGAGCCATGCGCGCCGCAACCAAAGCAGTGATAAAACTGCTTGCTGGGACTTACCGTAAATGAGGGCGATTTTTCCTTGTGAAAGGGGCAGCAGGCCATATAGTTCTGGCCGCCCCTCTTCAAGGGGACGTAGCGATCCACCACGTCGACGATGTCGACGCGGGACAGCAGTTGATCGATGAAATCCTGCGGAATCAAATCCGATTACCCGCCGCTTACGCGGCCAGCTTGGCCTTGATCAGCGCGGACACTTGCGCCATATCGGCGCGGCCGGCCAGCTGCGGGCGCAGCGCGCCCATCACCTTGCCCATGTCCTGCATGCCGGCGGCGCCGGTATCCGCCACTGCCTGAGCGATCAGCGCCTCGATTTCCGCCTGGCTGAGCGGCTGCGGCATATAGCCGGACAGCACGTCCACTTCGGCCTGTTCCTTGTCCGCCAGATCCTGACGCTGAGCGGCCTGGAACTGGCTGATGGAGTCGCGGCGCTGCTTGATCATTTTATCGATCACGGCAGTGATGGCGGCATCGTCCAGCTCTACGCGCTCATCCACTTCCTTCTGCTTGATGGCAGCCATCAACAAGCGGATCGTGGCCAGGCGGACGGCTTCCTTGGCTTTCATCGCGGACTTCATGTCGTCGGAAATGCGAACTTTGAGGCTCATGTCGTGCTCACTCGGGATTCAGGCGCCGCCAGACGGCAGCGAAGAGAAAATTCGGAAGTACAAATGGCAAAACCGCAGGCATGGCCTGCGGTCCTGCTTGATGCCTGAAAACTCTTAGTAGAGTTTCGGCGGCAGCATTTGGCTGCGGATGCGCTTGTAGTGGCGCTTAACCGCGGCAGCGTGCTTGCGCTTGCGCTCGGTGGTCGGCTTTTCGTAGAACTCGCGGGCGCGCAGTTCGGTCAGCAGACCAGTCTTTTCCACAGCGCGCTTGAAGCGACGCAGAGCTACTTCGAACGGTTCGTTCTCTTTAACGCGAATATTCGGCATTACTTAAGGGTCCTTGATTTCTTTTAGGGCAAAGGACAAAACCTCTGCCTGTAAAAACAGCATTTTAGCAATGTTGTCGGGTTTGTAAAAGTCTAAAGATCGACGTCAGGCCATCTTGTGGCGTTTTGCGCCTGCGGCGCGGCCCTCTTGAGCCAGAAAAACGTCACGACTTGACGGAAGAAATCACCCCCTCACTAGGAGAACTTGGCGTTGCACTATAAAAACGCTTCGGCATCCGGCCAGCCAGATAGGCGGCGCGGCCTGCTTCCACGGCCAGTTTCATTGCGCGCGCCATCAATACCGGATGTCGCGCGCCGGCGATCGCCGTATTCATCAGCACGCCGTCGCAGCCCAATTCCATCGCGATCGCCGCGTCGGACGCGGTGCCGACGCCGGCATCCACGATCACCGGGACCTTGGACTGCTCGATAATCAATTGCAGATTCCACGGATTCAGAATCCCCATCCCCGAGCCAATCAGGCTGGCCAGCGGCATGATCGCGCAGCAGCCGATTTGCTCCAGCTCGCGCGCGATGATGGGATCGTCCGAGGTATAGACCAACACGTCGAAACCCTCAGCGACCAGCACCTCGGCGGCTTTCAGCGTTTCTTTGACGTTGGGATACAGATTATTAGGATCGCCCAGCACTTCCAGCTTCACGAAGCGGTGGTCGTCCAGCAACTCGCGCGCCAGGCGCAAGGTGCGAATCGCATCGTCGGCGGAATAGCAGCCCGCCGTATTGGGTAGCAGGTTATACCGGTTTTGCGGCAAAAAGTCCAGCAAATTCGGCTCGTTAGGATTCTGCCCCAGATTCACCCGACGGATCGCCGCCGTGATGATTTCGCAGCCCGCCGCATCCAATGCCTCGGCCGTCTGCTCGAAACTGCTGTATTTGCCGGTCCCCACCAGCAAACGGGAGCGGAATGTTCTGCCCGCTATCACCAGTTGATCGTTCACCTGCTCATTCCCCTTCCATCCGTTAAGGCGACGGACCGCAAACGGCTCAACCGCCGCCGACCGCCACCACGATTTCCAGCACGTCGCCGTCGCCAAGCTTCGCTTCGGCATGCCGGCTGCGTGGCACGATTTCGCCGTTGCGCTCGATCGCGATGCGCTTGCCCGTCAGCCCCAGCTCCGCCACCAGCTCGGAGAACGTGTTTACGCCAGCGAAGCTGCGCGCCTCGCCGTTGATTGTCAGATTCATTTGGCTCATCTTCTCTCCACGCGCTGCACCACCGCCAGCTGGCGAACGGCGCCCAGTACGCGTTCCAGATGTTCGACGCCTTCCACCTGCAGGCGGAAGTGGATATTGAACAGGCCATCGCCGTCGCGGCTACTGTCCTGAGTGTCGGCGCTCTCGATATTGGCGGACGCCTGCGATATCGCAGTGGCGATGTCGGCCAGCGCGCCGCGCTCGTTGCGCGACAACACGCCCACCGTCACGCCGAACATGCGGTCGCGCTGCGCCTCCCAGTTCACCTCAAGCAACTTGTCGTGATCGGCGCGGCGCGCGTTCGGACAGTTGACGCGGTGGATCACCAGCCCCTGGCCCTTGGTGATCACGCCCAGGATGTCGTCGCCCGGCAGCGGGTGGCAACAGCTGGACAGCTGCACCATGCCGGCCTCGTTGCCGCGTATGGTGATCGGGCCGACGCGCACGCCCTCGCCCAGCCGCTCGCCAGCCAGCTCCAGCATGCGGCGCGCCACCACGATGGGCAGCAGCTTGCCGGTACCGATCTCGGCCAGCACGTCGTCGAAACCGCTCAATTTTTCGCCGAAGGCGGATAGATACTCGGCCCGCAGCTCGTCGCTGACCGCCAGCGGCGTGGACGCCAGCGCGCCGACCGCCTGGCGCAGCAGCTTCTCGCCCAGCGTGACCGCCTCTTCGCGCTGCAGGCTCTTCAGATAATTGCGGATGCCGGAGCGCGCCCGGCCGCTCTGCACAAAGGCCAGCCAGGATGGGTTGGGCTTGGCCTGGGTGGAGGTGATGATCTCCACCGTATCGCCATTGCGCAGCACCGAGCGCAGCGGCACCAGCGCGTGATTGACGCGCGCGGCGATGCAACGGTGGCCGACGTCGGTATGCACCGCATAGGCGAAGTCCACCGGCGTGGAACCCTGCTGCAGCACCATGATCTTGCCCTTGGGCGTGAACACGTAGACCTCGTCCGGGAACAGGTCGATCTTGATGTGCTCGAGGAACTCGACCGCGTCGTCGCTCTCTTCCTGCATGTCCAGCAGCTTTTGCAGCCATTGATGGGTGCGCTGCTGCGCGGTGTTGACGCCATCGCCGCTCTTGTACATCCAGTGCGAAGCCACGCCGGCCTCGGCCACGCTGTGCATTTCGCGGGTACGGATCTGCATCTCCACCGGCGTACCGTAAGGGCCGAACAGCGTGGTATGCAGGCTCTGGTAGCCATTGCCCTTGGGAATGGCGATGTAATCCTTGAATTTGCCGGGAATCGGCTTGTATAGGCTGTGCAGCGCGCCCAGCGCCAGATAGCAGCTGGGAATGTCGTTGACGACCACGCGGAAGCCGTAGATGTCCAGCACCTCGGAGAAGGACAGGTGCTTCTCCTGCATTTTCTTGTAGATGCTGTATAAATTCTTTTCGCGGCCCTTGATCGTGGCCTCGATATTGCTCTGCACTAGCCGCTGGCTGACAGCCTGCAGAATCTTGTTCACCACTTCGCGGCGATTGCCGCGCGCGGCGCGAACTGCCTTGGACAGCACGCTGTAGCGGTGCGGATGCAGATGTTTGAACGCCAGGTCCTGCAACTCGCGATAGACCTTGTTCAGGCCGATGCGGTTGGCGATGGGGGCGTAGATTTCCAGCGTTTCCAGCGCGATGCGGCGGCGCTTGTCCTCGCGCATCGAATCCAGCGTGCGCATATTGTGCAGCCGGTCCGCCAGCTTGACGATGATGACGCGGATGTCGCGCGCCATCGCCAGCACCATTTTGCGGAAGCTTTCCGCCTGGGCGTCTTCCTTGGTCTGGTATTCCAGCCTTTCCAGCTTGGACAGGCCGTCCACCAGATCGGCGACGATCTTGCCGAACTTCTCGATCAGCGTCGGCTTGGTGACGCCGGTGTCTTCCAGCACGTCGTGCAGCAAGGCCGCAGCCAGCCCCTGCACGTCCAGCCGCCAGTCGGTGAGCATGGTCGCCACCGCCAACGGATGGGTGATATAGGGCTCGCCGCTCTTGCGGGTTTGCCCTTCATGCGCGTCGCGGCTGACCTGAAAGGCCAGCCTGAGCAGATCGACGTCTTCCGGCTTGAGATAACGCCCGGCGCTTTCCAAGAAAGCCGCCGCTTCGGATTCGATTACGGCGTTGTAGTCTATGCCCGTCTCAATGCCGGTGGCCATCGTCTGCTCCGTAACGCTATCAGGCCTTGCCGCGGTTGAGGATTTCCTTGCCCACGTGGCCGGCGGCGATTTCGCGCAGGGCGACCACGGTCGGCTTGTGGCGGCCCGGCTCAACGAAAGAGGTGGCGCCGGAAGCCACTTGGCGCGCGCGGTAGGCGGCGGCCAGAGTCAGGTCAAAACGGTTCTGGATGCGGTCCAGGCAGTCGTCAACGGTAATGCGGGCCATGGTTTCTCTCGGTTAAATAATGTTTACAGGGTTCACTATATCGAACTTCGCCTTGGCAAGTCAGCTCAGGCGGAACTATTTTTACTTCGCGCCGGCGGTGCCCATGCGGCGGAACATGTCGGCCAGGCGGCGGCACTGCGGGGCGCTGCGCAAGCGGCGGGCGCGGACGATGCTGATCAAATCCTGGCGCGCGCGCTCGAAGTCGTCGTTGACCACGATGTAGTCGTACTCGGCGATCTTGTCGATCTCCGCGCGGGCGGAGGCGAGGCGGCGCAGGATCACCTCTTCGGTATCGGTGTCGCGGCCGCGCAGACGGCGCTCCAGCTCTTCGATGGACGGCGGCGCGATGAAGATGCCGATGGCGTCCGGAAACACCTTGCGCACCTGTTCGGCGCCTTGCCAGTCGATTTCCAGCAGGATGTCCTGGCCGGCGTCGAGGCGGCTGCGGATCCACGGCGCGCTGGTGCCGTAGCAATTGCCGTACACCTCGGCCCACTCGAGGAAGTCGCCGCGCGCCTTCATGTCGTCGAAGATTTCGCGGCTGACAAAGTGGTAATGCTTGCCGTCGATCTCGCCCTTGCGTGCGGCGCGGGTGCTATAGGAGATCGACAGTTCCACGCTGGGCTCCGCCTGCAGCAAGGCCGCCACCAGCGAAGTCTTGCCGGCGCCGGAGGGCGCCACCACGATGTAAATATTGCCGATGGACTGGCTGCTCATGATTGCAATCTTTGCCGAAGATTAATTTTTCAGGATATCACAGCGGCCTTGCAGTTGTTAAGCGCAGACATATTTTCACATCAAGATTTAGGCATTTTGCACGCCGCTGGCCGATAATGCCGCGTTTTTCATACCTTGCGAATCCGCCTGGAGCCACTCGTCATGCAACTGCTGGAAAGCTTGTTCAAGCTCAAGGAACACGGCACCACGGTGAAAACCGAAGTCATCGCCGGTTTCACCACCTTCCTGACCATGGCCTATATCGTGCTGGTCAACCCGCTGATCCTGTCGAGCACTGGCATGGACCTGAACGCTGTCTTCGTCGCCACCTGCCTGGCGGCCGCGCTCGGCACCGCCATCATGGGCCTGGTGGCCAATTATCCGATCGCGCTGGCGCCGGGCATGGGGCTGAACGCCTACTTCACCTTCAGCGTGGTCAAGGGCATGGGCCTGTCGTGGGAAACCGCCCTCGGCGCGGTCTTCATCTCCGGCCTGGTCTTTCTGGCGGTGAGTCTGTTCAAGGTGCGGGAAGCCATCGTCAACGCCATTCCGCAGTCGCTGAAATTCGCCATCTCCGCCGGCGTCGGCATGTTCCTCGCCATCATCGCGCTGAAGAACGCCGGCGTGATCGCCGCCCACCCGGCCACTTACCTGACCTTGGGCGACATCCATAATCCCACCACGCTGCTGGCCATCCTGGGCTTCTTCCTGATCGTGGCGCTGGAATACCGCAAGGTGCCGGGCTCCATCATCATCGGCATTCTGGTGGTGACCGTGCTGTCCATCGCGATGGGCCTGTCGCCGTTCAAGGGCATCGTCGCCCCGGTGCCCAGCATGGCGCCCACTTTCATGGCCATGGACATCAAGGGCGCGCTCAACGCCGGCCTGATCGGCGTGATCTTCGTATTCTTCTTCGTCGATCTGTTCGACACCACCGGCACACTGGTGGGCGTGTCGCACCGCGCCGGCCTGCTGGACAAGGACGGCAAGCTGCCGCGCCTGAAGCGCGCGCTGATGGCCGACTCCATCGCCATCACCGCCGGCGCCGTGATGGGCACCTCGTCCACCACCGCCTACATCGAATCCGCCGCCGGCACCGCCGTGGGCGGCCGCACCGGCCTGACCGCCGTGGTGGTGGCGCTGCTGTTCCTGGCCGCACTGTGGCTGTCGCCGCTGGCCGCCACCGTGCCGGCCTACGCCACCGCGCCGGCCTTGTGCTACGTGGCGGTGCTGATGGCGCGCGGCCTGGCGGAAATCGAGTGGAACGATCTGACCGAATCCGCCCCTGCGGTGATGACCGCGCTTGCGATGCCGTTCACCTTCTCCATCGCCGACGGCATCGCCTTCGGCTTCATCAGCTACGCCGTGATCAAGATCCTGGCCGGCCGCTTCGCCGATCTGAAGCCGGCGGTGTTGGTGATCGCCGCCTTGTGGGTGTTCAAGCTGGCGTTCTTCCACTAAAACCGGAATAATCGTTTCGCCTCAAGGCTCGCCGCTATTCGCGGCGAGCCTTATTTGCTGCCGGGTGAAGCGCTTCAGTCGCGCAGTCTCTTGATTTCGAAGTACAATACAGCCATGGAAAACCTCAGCAATCTCGACTACTCCAGCTATCTGAAAGGCTGGATCCGCACCGTGCCGAACTGGCCGAACCAGGGCGTGATGTTCCGCGACATCACCCCGCTGCTGCAAAACCCGAAAACCTTCCGCATGCTGATCGACATCTACGTCCATCGCTACATGACCGAGAAGGTGGATCTGGTGGCGGGCCTGGACGCGCGCGGTTTCATCATCGGCTCGGTGCTCGCCTACGAGCTGAACGTGGGCTTCGTGCCGATCCGCAAGAAGGGCAAGCTGCCCTTCACCACGGTGGAAGAGGAATACGAGCTGGAATACGGCAACGCCACGGTGGAAATGCATACCGACGCCTGCAAGCCGGGCGACCGCGTGATCCTGATCGACGATCTGGTGGCCACCGGCGGCACCATGATGGCCGGCTACAAGCTGCTCAAGCGCATGGGCGCCGATGTGCTGGAAGCGGCCGCCATCATCGAGCTGCCGGAACTGGGCGGCGGCAAACTGGTGCGCGACGGCGGCCTGGATCTGTTCACCGTCTGCAGCTACAAGGGCCACTAAGCCCCTGGGTCCATCCGGATCGAATCACGGCGCCGCAAGGCGCCTTTTTTATGCTGACGAAGATAAAAAAAGCCCGGCGCAGGGCCGGGCAAACCAGACACGGAGTTAAACCAAAATCAATCCTGATCCAAAGACACCTTCACGGCTTGCCCTCTGACAGTCAGCTTCAACGGCGCGCCGGGCGTGGAAGTCCAATCGCTGCTGACCTTGCTGGCCTCGCCGCTCACCTGATACTCCAGCTTCGCCTGCTTGCTGGCGCTGAAATCCAGTTTCACCATTTGCCCCTTGACCGAAACATTGGCGTCCGGCTGCGCGCCCAAAAGCTTGATATCGGTTTTCAAGGCCTGGCCATCGACATCCAGCGCCTTAGCCTTGCCCTCAAAGTCCAGCGTGACCGCTTGTCCTTTCAAACGGAGCTCGCTCACCGAGCCGTTGACATCGCCCTTGACCGCCTCGCCCGTCAATTTCACGCCCTGGAAATTTCCCTTCAACAAGGCATCCAAGGCCTTGGCCTTGATCTGCACCTGATCGAATTGCCCCTTCAAACTCGCATCCAAGACGGCCATATCGGTCTCAACCTGCTTGCCCGGCTTGACGTTGCCGCGGATGGCCAGACGGCACTTGCTGTCCAGCCTCTTGCCCAGATCAACCTGGAAAATCAGCTGCCTGCCCAAGCGCGTCGTCGTCACCTTGCAGTCGGCGTCCGACCAGTTGGTCTTCTCCAGATCCAACTTGTAAGGGGCGGCCTCGGTCGTCAGCCGCAGCTTCAGCACATCGCCCTTGAACACCAGCTTGTCAATGCTGTCCACATCCTCCGCCTGCGCCAGCGCGGCGCAAGCCAATAGCGACACTCCCAAAATCCAGCGTTTCATCGCATGTCTCCAGATGTCAGTGCAGATATACCCAATAGCTCGCCGCATTCACCGCTGCGGCGGCCAACAACGCCAGACCATGCGCCATCAATTGTCCTTTGGAGCGGCGCAGTATGCGTCTGCGAGTGAAGGCCGCCGCCGCGAGCTGGCGGGTCTCGGTCAGCAGCGACAGCAAACGGTTTTCGCTGGCCCGGTCCGACACCGCCTCGCGGATGTAGCCGCGATAATCGTTGAGAATCTTGCGCAACTCGGCATCCGGCAATTCCACCAACGTCAGTTGCAGATGTTGCATGCAGGCATCGTTCTTCATGATTCACACTCCCATCGCACTTGAATTTCGGATCAGGCCGCCGCACTGTCGCGAGTCTTGCCGGACACCAGTTCGATCTGATACTTCACGTAAGCCACCAGGGCGCGCCAGGTCAGGCGGGTCAACCACACGCTGAACAACAAGCCCAAAGCGCCGGCAGCCAACAGTCCCAAGCCCACCACCAGGGCGCTCATGCCGATCGACAAGCCCGGCAAGGCCTCGATCTGGATATGGTCCATGCCATCCTTGAGCGCGATCTTGTGGTCGGTGATTTCCAGAGCGCTGTCGCCATCCTTCACCGCAAAGCTGTTCTTGCCAGCGCTGGCTTCCAGCTTGACTTCGGCGGTGCTGGAAGAAGCGTTCATCCTGACCAACCGGCGCTCGCCGTCCACCTTCGCGGTAAACACATCGCCGCTGCTCTCTTTCAGAGTCAAAGCCTGGATCGCTCCGCCATTGATGCGGACTTCCCCGTCGGCGATCTGGGCCAGCTGGCGCGTCGTCGGCTGGCTGGCGTCGACGGTCAACTTGTCGTGTTTTTTGCTGATCAGCAGCGTGTCACCCTGCACGGTCTGCAGTTCTATGCGGTCTCCTTCGTCCGGTTCCAGCTTCAGCAGGCCGTCGTCAATCCGGACCTGGCCGGCATGGTCCTCCATATCACTGCGCCAGGCCATTTGCGCGCCATGATCGCCATGGCTGCCGATATACCAGCCGGAGCCGTCATCGCTGAGTTGCGGCCAGCCGAACAAGCCATGGCTGCCCCAGGCCAGCACCACCACCAAGCCGGAGAACAAAAAGCTGACCGACACGATGTAGCCTACCGACAGAAAAATCAGGTAAATCATGAACGGCAACGCCAGGATGAAGTTCAGCACGCCCAAGCCGGCGATGGACGCGATCACCCGCGACAGATTGCTGAAGGAGCGGTGCTCCTGCCATTGCTTGTAATGCGTCTGCGCCCTCAGTTCGCGCGCCAGCTTTTGCGGGCTGCCCAAAGCCGCCACCACCTCAGCCTCGTCGCGGCCATCGGCCAGCGCGTCATTGAAATACTCTTCGTAATCGGCCAGGATTTCGCGCACCGTTTCCGGCCTCAGGCCGGACAGGCCTTGCTCCAATTGGCTCAAGAATGCTTTCCGTGTCATTGCTGCGCTCCCTCAGTCTGTGCCGCCGCATCGCCGCGCAGCACGTTTTCCACTTCGGCCACAAACTCCTGCCACTCCCGCCGCATCGTCTCCAGCTCTCGCCGCCCTGCTTCCGTCAACTTGTAATACTTGCGCGAAGGGCCGGATGACGATTCCACCAGATAGGTGCTGACCCAGGATTCGTTCTGCAGCCTGCGCATCAGCGGATAGATCGTGCCTTCGCTGATATCCATGCCCTTGGAAAGCTTGCTGACCAGCTCGTAAGCGTAGCTGTCGGCCTGCGCCAGCACCGCCAGGACGCACATGTCGAGCGTGCCCTTTTTCAATTGTGTCTTCATCGCTGTCTTCCTCACCGTCTTGGCAATACACGATACCTTGCATTACAAGGAACACCGTTGGACTGCTGCATCCGGATGTCTGAGTTAACTGTATGACAAGATACCTTGTATCGCAAGGTATCTTTCATTGCTCAATGACAAAGCCATGCCGCTGATGTTTTTCGGCAACACCGGCATCCATCTCTGTTGCATTGCAAAATAGCCAGCGCCATCCATACTTTATCCATGTGTCTGTCGTTCCTTCTGGCATTTCCGTATGGAGAACCCATCGATGGCAGCTACTGGAAAACCCACGATCGCGCTGGTGCTGGGAGGCGGCGCGCCCAATGCCACCTTGATGGCCGGCGCGCTGGTCGCATTGCTGGAAGCAGGCGTCGAGTTCGACATCGTCTCGGCCTCCGGCGCCGGCGCCATTGTCGGCCTGCTCTACGCCGCGCCCCGGCAAGCCGACGCGCTGACCGCGCTGGCCGGCCTCGCCGGCATAGGCGTTTCCGATGCGATCTACGAGCAGTTCCCGGTCAATTTCAAGGTATTCAACAAGCCAGGCGTGCTAGCCGACGCTTGGCGAGCCATGCAAGCGCGCAATCCGCTGCTGCAAGCCATACAACAGCAAGCCGGCCAGGGACCGACGCAGCGGCTGCTGGCGGACTGGACCTCGCTAGTGATGGCCACGCTATGTCCCAGCAGCCTGTCGGCGCAAAGCCAAGGCCTGTGCGCGCACGTGCCTTTCATCGAAGAAGTGGTCGATTTTTCCAAGCTGCGGGACTTCCAGCCCGAGTTCTATCTGAACGCCTACAACATCAGCCGCGGCAAGATGCAGTGCTGGACCAAGCGGGAAGTCACGCATGAGCATTTCCTGGCCGCGCTGTCCTTCCCCTTCATCTATCCGCCTTATCCATTGGGGGACGACTACTTCATCGAGGGCGCGGCGATAGACACCTTGAACTTCGAAGACCTGTTCCAGCGCCATCCGCATATCGACTACACCCTGGTGTTCGACGTGCTGGGCAGCTCGCGGCTGCTGCATCCGCCGCGCGATCTCTACGACGCCTGGGTGCAATCCATCATCACGCCGCTGACCGCCATCGCGCGGGATGATCTCAAGTTGTTCGAGGCGCTGCACAATCGCGACGCCCACGGCCGCCAGCGCACCGAAGTCCTGAAGATAAGCTTCGACGCCCATATCAGCCAGGAAGGGCACCAAGAAGAAATGGACTGGTCCTTTTCCAATCTGTCCCGGCTTTATCAAGCCGGCTACCAGGCGGGGCAAGACGCCTGCCGGCGTTATGGCCGGCAACTGGGACTGGAAACGGACGAGCTGCAAAAAACCGCCTGATCGCCGCCTTGGCGGCGCGAAATTGAAACCCACCCTAGGAGACGGCCATGGCTCAACCCACCGCGGTCAATAATCAGATCACCGATGCCGCCGCGCCGGCGGATGCGCAAGATCAAGCAGCCCACCCCTTGTTCAGCCACGCTGCGGACGCGATTTCAGACTGGGAACTGATCCCTCTGGACGGCCTGCCTGCGGCTAAAGCGCATACGGCTGAGGAGATGGAGGCGCTGATCCGCCAGCTGAAATCGCAGTAAAACCATTCCCTCATGAAAAAAAGGGCTGCCAATCGGCAGCCCTCGCTCTTTACAGCATTGCGACCATCAATACCAGCTGATGCCCGGTTGTTCGGTAGAGACCACCGTGCCGGCCTCGCCCTTGACGATGCGTTCTATGTCTTCCAGCGCGCCGATGACGGCCTTCTTGCCGGTCAGGCGGGCGAACTCGCAAGCGGCTTCCACTTTCGGCCCCATCGAGCCGGCGGCGAAGCCCAGCTTGTCCATTTCGTCCGGATGCGCCTGGCGGATGGCCTTGGCTTCCGGCGTGCCCCAGCCGACAAATACGCTCTTCACGTCGGTGGCGATGACGAAGTAGTCGGCGTCGATCTCGCGCGCCAGTAAGGCGGAAGCCAAGTCTTTGTCGATCACCGCTTCCACGCCGACCAGCTTGTCGCCTTCATACATGGTGGGGATGCCGCCGCCGCCGGCCGCGATCACCACCACGCCCTTTTCTATCATCCACTTGATCGGACGCATTTCGAAGATGCGCTTCGGTTTCGGGCTAGGCACAACGCGGCGGTAGTACTCGCCGTCGGCCTTCACCGTCCAGCCCTTTTCCGCCGCCATCTTCTCGGCTTCATCCTTGGAGTAAACCGGGCCGACGAACTTGGTGGGGTTCTTGAAGGCCGGGTCGTTGGCGTCCACTTCGGTCTGGGTCAGGATGGTGGCGATGGGCACCTCGAACGGCAGCACATTGCCCAGTTCCTGCTCCACCATGTACCCGATCATGCCTTCGGTCTGCGCGCCCAGCACGTCCAGCGGATACGGCGTCACCTTGTCGTCCACATGGCGGGCGTAGGCATCGTTCTGCAGACCAAGCAGGCCCACTTGCGGACCATTGCCGTGGCACATCACCAGATTGTGGCCCAACCGGGTCACGGCGGCCAGTTGCTCGGCGGCCACTTTCACATTGGCGCGCTGGTTATCGGCGGTCATGGCTTCGCCACGACGTTGCAGGGCATTGCCGCCCAAAGCTACGACGACTCGCATAAATCTTCCTTCCCAATTCTTTCAACGACGCCGGCCAAGATCTCCGGTCAGGAGGCCTTGGCCGGTTGATGTGTGATTTCTGAGTCGGGCCGGTTTCCAGCCCGACCGGCACGCAAGCTTTAGTCGCCCAGCGTGGCCACCAGGATGGCCTTGATGGTGTGCATGCGGTTTTCGGCTTGTTCGAAGGCGATGCAAGCTTCGGACTCGAACACCTCTTCGGTCACCTCGATGCCATTAGCCAGCTCCGGATACTGAGCGGCGATTTCCTTGCCCACCTTGGTTTCGCTGTTGTGGAAGGCCGGCAGGCAGTGCATGAACTTGACGCGCGGGTTGCCGGAAGCTTCCATCAGCGCGCTGTTCACCTGGAAAGGCTTCAACAGCTTGATGCGCTCGGCCCACACTTCGGCCGGCTCGCCCATCGACACCCATACGTCGGTGTGGATGAAGTCGGTGCCCTTGACGGCTTCCTTGGCGTCTTCGGTCAGCGTGATGCGGGCGCCGGTGCGCTTGGCCACTTCGCGGCACTCGGCCACCAGCTCATCGGTCGGCCACAGGTGCTTAGGCGCGCCGATGCGCACGTCCATGCCCAGCTTGGAGCCGATCACCAGCAGCGAGTTGCCCATATTGTTGCGGGCGTCGCCGAGGTAGGTGTAGCTGATCTGCGAGATCGGCTTGTCGCTGTTTTCCCACATGGTCAGCACGTCGGCCAGCATCTGGGTCGGGTGGAATTCGTCGGTCAGGCCGTTGTAGACCGGCACGCCGGCGTAAGCGGCCAGCTCGTGCTCCACCATGTCCTGGCTGTAGCCGCGGTATTCGATGGCGTCGTACATGCGGCCCAGCACGCGGGCGGTGTCTTTCATCGACTCTTTGTGGCCGATCTGCGAGCCGGACGGCCCGAGGTAGGACACATTGGCGCCTTGATCGAAACACGCCACTTCAAACGCGCAGCGGGTGCGGGTGGAGGTCTTTTCAAAAATCAGGGCGACATTCTTGCCCTTCAGGTGTTGCTGTTCGGTGCCGGTGTACTTGGCGCGCTTCAGGTCGCGGGACAGGTCCAGCAGGTAACGGATCTCACGCGGAGTGAAGTCCAGCATTTTCAGGAAGTTACGGTTGCGCAGATTGAAAGCCATGATGATGCTCCTGATTAGAGTCTGGGCAAGCGGGCCGTCGCTCCCGGGGGAGCCGGCGGTCAACCTGTCATTTTTGCAAATAAACGGAATTCGGTATTTCAGCCCCGGCCGACATCGCCGGCCGGGCGTTACGGCCTTACAGCTTCACTTCGTCGCGAATGATCGGGCAGGTCATGCAGTGGCCGCCGCCGCGGCCGCGGCCCAGCTCGGAAGCCGGAATCTCGATCACTTCCACGCCGTGCTCGCGCATCAGGCGGTTGGTGTAGGTGTTGCGGTCATAGGCCACCACCACGCGGCGGTCCAGCGCCACCACGTTGTTGCCGTCGTCCCATTGTTCGCGTTCGCGCTGGTAGGCGTCGCCGCCGGTCTGGAGCACGCGGATTTCCTTCAGGTTCAGCGCCTGGCGCACCACTTCCACCAGCTTCACGCCCTCATGGCGCTCGAAGCGGATTTCGCCTTCGCGGTCGCCTGCATACATGCTGGTGCAGGTGATTTCGTCCACCACATCCGGGAACACCGACAGCAGGTCGATGTCGAGGAAGCTGAACACCGTGTCCAAGTGCATCGCGGCGCGGGACTTCGGCATCTGGCAGGCGATGACGCGCTTGGCGCCGCCTTCCTTGTGCAATACGCGCTTGGCCACTTGCACCACCGCTTGCGGGCTGGTGCGCTCGCCCATGCCGATCAACACGGTGCCGTTGCCGATAGGCATCACGTCGCCGCCTTCCAGCGTGGCCGGGCCGTGGTCGCTGTCGCAGCCGCCCCACCAGATGTTGACCTTGCCGGCAAAGTAGGGGTGGAACTGGTAGATGGACTGCAACACCAGCGTTTCCTGGCGGCGGGCCGGCCAGTACATCGGGTTCAGCGTCACGCCTTCATAGATCCAGCAAGACGGGTCGCGCTGGAACAGGCTGTTGGGGATGGGAGGCAGCACGAAGTCGGAACGGTCCAGATAGCCGCCGAACAGGCCTTTCGGGTCGAAAGGCAGTTCGAACTTGGCGATGCCGCCCACCAGATGATCGGCCAGTTGCGAAGACGGCATTTCGTTCAGCCAGCTGCGCAGATCCTGCAGCATGCCGATGCCCACATTGTCGGCCTTGATCTTGCGATCCAGAATCCAGTTGCGGGCGGCCTTGTCGTCCAGCACCTTGGCCAGCGCGTCGTGCACCTCGATCACTTCGATGCCGCGGGCGCGCATCTGCTCGACCATGTAAGCGTGGTCTTTCTGCGCGCGCTCCACCCAAATCACATCATCAAACAGCAGATCGTGGCAATTGTCCGGGGTCAGGCGCTTGTGGGCGAGGCCGGGACGACACACCATCACGGTCCGCAATTTGCCGCACTCGGAATGAACACCAAACTTGGTCATGACACTACTCCTCAAGTCTTGTTTGACTTCAGGGACGGGCGAGCCGCCCCCATGATTGATGCAGAAATCTTTTGTTTACAGACCGATCTGACCGGTCGCCAGCATGTAGACCGCGATCACGCCCATCACCACCACGATGGCGGCCAGCACGGCCTCGATAGCGTTGAACGGTTTCTGGCCTTGTTCTTTCTTGGCCCACAGGTAGAACAGCAGGCCCGGGGCGTACAGCACCATGGACAGGAACAGGTATTTGGGGCCGGCGGCGTAGATCAGCCAGGCGCCGTATACGGTAGCCAGGATGGCCGTGCCCAGTTCCTTGCCGCGGCCTTCGCCCTGGGCATAGCCCTCGCCGCGTTGCGCCACCAGCCAGGAGTAGCCGGAGCACAGCAGGTAGGGAATCAGGATCATCGAGGTGGCCAGCGACAGCAGCGCCAGGTAACCGGCTGAGCTCTTCAGGGTGATCAGCAGGAACAGCTGGATCAGGCCGTTGGTCAGCCACAGCGAGGCGGCCGGGGATTCGTTGGCGTTGAGGGTGCCGAACACCTTGGGCATCACGCCGTCCTTGCCGGCGAGGTAAGGCGCTTCGGCGGCCAGCAGGGTCCAGGCCAACAGCGCGCCGCCGACCGAGATCACCAGACCGGCGTTCATCAGATTGGCGCCCAGCGGGCCAAAGGCCTTTTGCAGCACATAGGCGGTGGACGGGTTCTTCAGCGCGGCCAGCTCAGCCTGGCTCATCACGCCCAGCGACAGCACCGATACGGCAACCAGCAGCGCGATGGTCAACAGGAAGCCGATCACGGTGGCCTTGCCCACATCCTTCATGCTCTCGGCGCGGCCGGAGAACATCGACGCGCCCTCGATGCCGATGAACACCCACACCGTCACCAGCATGGTGCTCTTCACCTGATCGATCACCGTGCCCAGCTTGGCATTGCCCCAGAATTCAAAGTTGAAGGTATCCACCTTGAAAGCGAACACGATCAACACGATGAACAAGGCCAGCGGCACCAGTTTGGCGATGGTGGTGATGGTGTTGATGAAAGCCGCGCCGTGCACGCCGCGCAACACCAGGAAGTGCAGACACCACAGCACGACGGAGGCGCAGATGATGGCGGTAGGCGTATTGCCGTCTCCGAAGATGGGGAACCAGAAACCTAGCGCCGAGAACATCACCACAAAGTAGGAAACGTTGCCGATCCAGGCGGAAATCCAGTAACCCCAAGCGGAGTTGAAGCCCATGTAGTCGCCGAAGCCGGCCTTGGCGTAGCCATACACGCCGCCGGACACTTCAGGCTTGCGCGAGGCCAGCATCTGGAACACGAAGGCCAGCGCCAACATGCCGACAAAGGTGATGGCCCAACCTATCAGGATAGCCCCGGCGCCCGCGCCGGCGGCCATATTCTGCGGCAGCGAGAAAATCCCGCCGCCTATCATCGAGCCGACGACCAGCGCCGTCAGCGCGCCGAGCTTGAGTCGGGGCGATCCGCCCTCGGCTACGCCGGCTTGGGTTGCAGTTTCAGTGGACATTTTCATTCTCCGATCTGGGATGTAAACCGAGCATCACTCACGTTTATTATTAAATTCTTATCAACTGAAATTATGGTATACCCCGCCAACTCAGGGCTTCCATGCCAGTCGTTCGCCCGATTGACTTACATCAAGCGGCCTATGACGCGATTCTGGAGATTGCAAAGGAAGCGACTCTGGATTGCGTCAAGGCGTCATGCCAGGGAACCGAACATCGGGAAAAAACGTCCCCGCGCCGATACGAAATTCAGCTTAGATCTTTGGACAGGTCTTGGCTGCGCATGTAGCGGCCACCATGACCAAGAGCAAAAAAAACAGGAAAAAACCTGTATTTTCAATTGATTAGAAAGACACAAACAGGACAATGGCACGCAAACCGCAGATAAATAGTCTGTCTGCCATATAAAAAGGACTGGAAACCTTCACGGGAAGTTCCTCCCGCGCCAGGCAAAAAAAATGCGGATACGGCCCACCACCGCATCCGCCAACACACACATCAAGAGGAAATGCCGAAACTTGGCAAGCCGCTACTTCTTCGGCTTGTTCACATTCTTGAAGATCACCCACAAAGCGCCGAGCACCACCAGCGTGGTGACGACGATGGTGATCAGGCTCATTCTGCCGACATCGTCAGACAGCAACAGGGACAGCAATTCCATGGTCTCTCCTCCTGGGCCCGCGGCCCTGATCGCTTGCTGATGACATAATAGCCATGGCGTTAACGATGGAATTGACCCAGGTCAAAGGTCTGGGGAGCCACCATTGATGCAAAACAAATAAAAAGCCCCTGGCAGTCAACCAGGGGCTTTATGTATACAAATCAGCAGCTTGTCTACTTGGCGGCGCCGCTCATATCCTTGGACAGGAAAAAGGCGTCGGAGAAGAATTCATCTTCCGGCAAACCGCGCTCGCGGGTAAAACTGCCATGCGCCGCCTCCACCATCACCGGCGCGCCGCAGGCATAGACCTGATGGCCGGACAGGTCGGCGAAGTCCTCCAGCACCGCCTGGTGCACAAAGCCGGTGCGACCGGTCCACTCATCCTCGGGCAAGGCGTCCGACAGCACCGGAATATAGGTGATATTCGGATTGGCCGCCGCCCAGCCCTCGGCCAGGTCCGCCATATACAGATCCGCCTTGGCGCGCGCGCCCCAATAAAACACCATCGGCCGCTGGATGCCGTGATGGATCGCATGCTCGATGATGCCCTTCACCGGCGCGAAACCGGTGCCGCTGGCGATGAACACGATGGGCTTGTCGGAGTCTTCGCGCAGGAAGAACGAACCCAGCGGCCCCTTGAAGCGCATGATCTCGCGCTCCTTCATCTGATGGAACACGTATTCCGAGAACGAGCCGCCGGGCTGATTGCGGATGTGCAGCTCCAGGAAAGCATCGTCGTGCGGCGCGTTGGCGATGGAGAAGCTGCGCTTCTTGCCGTCCTTCATCAGGATGTCGATGTATTGGCCGGCGTGGAACTGCAGACGCTCCGACACCGGCAGCTTCAGCTTCAGCACCGCCACGTCATGGATCTTCTCGATCTTTTCAACGCGGCACGGCAGCGTCTTGATCTGCAGATCGCCGATGCCGGTCACTTCGCGCGCTTCAATGCTGATGTCGCCTTGCGGACGCGCGCAGCAGAACAGCGCCATGCCTTGCGCTTGCTCGGCCGAGCTCAGCGCCTTTTCCTGGAAGCCGTCCTGGCTGACTTCGCCCTCCAGCACTTTGCCCTTGCAGGCGCCGCATGCCCCGTCGCGACAGCCGTAAGGCAAGCCCACGCCCTGGCGAAGCGCGGCTTCAAGAATGGTTTCGTGCGCTTCCACGCCGAATGTATGCCCGCTGGGGAGCACCTTCACCTGGCAAGTCATTTGTTCTTCAATCCTGAATACTGGCTAAAATGTGCGTTATGCGTACTTTACTCATCCTGGGCGCCGGCGACGTGGCCCGACGCGCCCTCCCCCTGCTGCTAGGCCGCTGGCGCGTGCTAGCCTTATGCCGCGGCAGCGAATCCGCCTCCGCCTGGCGTCGAGCCGGCGCGACGCCTATCTTGGGCGATCTGGACAAAACCGACACCCTGCGCCGTTTGGCGGGCTTGGCCGATGCCTTGCTGATCACTGCGCCCCCGCCCTTGACGGGAGAAAAGGACCTCAGAATCCGCAAGTTGTTGTACGCGTTGACAAAAGCGGACAGCATACCACAGCAATTGATCTACATCAGCACCAGCGGCGTTTATGGCGATGCCGAGGGTCAATGGCTGCGCGAAACCGACCGGCTGCGCCCGGCCAATGCCCGGGCCAAGCGCCGGCTGGACGCGGAAACCTGCCTGCGCCGTTTCGCCGCCCGCCGCGCTTGCTCGCTGACCATTCTGCGCGCGCCCGGCATCTACGCCGACGAGCGGCTGCCGCTGTCGCGTTTCCACAGCGGCGCGCCGCTGATCATCGACAATGAAGACAGCGTCAGCAATCACATCCATGCCGATGATCTGGCCCGCATGTGCGCGGCGGCGCTTCGCCACGGCCGCGGCATCCGCGTCTACAATGCCAATGACGATCTGCCCTTGCCGGTCAGCCAGTGGTACCGGGCATTGGGCCGGACGCTGGGTTTGCCCATTCCGCCGCAACTGTCCAGACGCGAGGTTCAAAGCCAGATTTCGGCTTCGCAATGGTCGTTTCTGGCCGAGTCGCGCCGGCTGGACAATAGCCGCGTCAAACGGGAACTGGGCATCAGCCTGCGCTGGCCCAGCGTGCTCGACTACCTGTCGGCGCTGGCGCAGGACGCCGGCCGGCGCGAGGCAATACTCGCAAGCCAGGCCGAGATTCGGTAACATCGCGGTTTTTTTGAGTTTTCAGCAGGCCAGCAAAATGGAAAATCCGGCTTTCAAACGCGCGATCCGCAGCTTTGTGCTGCGTCAGGGCCATCTCTCTTCGGGCCAGCAGCGGGCCATGGACGAAGGCATGCCCAAATGGGGCATCGAATACCGTCCGGAAGCTATCGATCTGGAACAGGCTTTCGGCCGCGCCGCGCCTAAAATCCTGGAAATCGGCTTCGGCATGGGCGGCGCCACCGCCGAAATCGCCGCCGCCAATCCGGATCAGGATTATCTGGGCATCGAGGTGCACGGCCCCGGCGTCGGCAATCTGTGCAAATTGATCGCGGAAAAAGAGCTGACCAATCTGCGGCTGATGCGCCATGACGCGGTGGAAGTGCTGGACAATATGCTGCCCGATGGCTGCCTGGACGGCGTGCATATCTTCTTCCCCGATCCCTGGCACAAGAAACGCCACAACAAGCGCCGGCTGATTCAGTCGCCGCTGGTGGAAAAGCTGGTGAAAAAGCTGAAGCCGGGCGGCTATATCCATGCCGCCACCGACTGGGAAGACTACGCCATCCAGATCATGGAAGTGATGAAGAGCAACGCCGATCTGGCCAATACCGCCGAAGAATACGCGCCGCGCCCGGATTACCGTCCGCTGACCAAGTTCGAAGCCCGCGGCATCCGCCTGGGCCACGGCGTGTGGGATGTCATCTTCCGCCGCAAGTAAATCTTGCCTCACGCACGGCCCGCAAATGCGGGCCGTTTGTTTTGCTATCTCGCCAACAGAACCTTGATGTCGTCAACCAGCTCATGCGGCTCCACCGCCGGCTCGTAGCGTTTCACTACCCTCCCCCTGGCATCGATCAGGAATTTGGTGAAGTTCCATTTGATCGGATGCGGATGCGGCGAATCGGCCTGGGTCAGCCAGCGCCACAAGGGATGCGCGCCGTCGCCATTGACGTCGAGCTTGGCGAACAAGGGAAAGGCCACGCCGAAGCGGCTTTGGCAAAACTCGGCGATTTCCGTCTCGCCGCCCGGCTCCTGCCCGCCGAACTGGTTGCAGGGAAATCCCAGCACGGCGAAGCCCTGTCCCGCAAAGAAATCATGCAGTTCCTGCAGACCAGCGTATTGCCGGGTATAGCCGCACTCGCTGGCGGTGTTCACCAACAGCGTTACCTGGCCGCGGTAGGCCTCCAAGGGCTGCTCCGAGCCATCCAGCCGGCGCGCATTGAAATCATAGAGCGTGGTCATGGCAAGCTCCCTCCCGTATAATGCCGCAGCCCGGAACGGCAGCCGCCTGCGACCCTGTCCTTACCCGAAGGTCGCGGCGCACGCGCCGGACATCCGCCCGTATTTGCCCGAGGTCTCAATCGATGTTGTTCAACCCCAGCCGCCAGGACGCCCGCCGTTTCTTTTTCGACACCTGGAGCAAGTCCAAGTCCGGCCAGCCCTTGTCCGACCTGGAGCAAGTCGTCCTATCCATTCTTATAGACCACCCGGAGTATCATCCCATCCTGGAAAATCCGGAAACCTTCATGGAACAGGAATGGACGCCGGATATGGGCGAGACCAATCCCTTCCTGCACCTGGGTTTGCACGTGGCCATCGCAGAGCAGCGCTCCATCGACCAGCCCTTCGGCATCCGGGCGCTGTACGCCCAGCTGGCGCTGCGCCATGGCGACGAACACCGCGCCCAGCATGAGCTGATGGAGTGCCTGGGCGAGATGATCTGGCATGCCCAGCGCTATGGCGGCGGGCCCGACGTCAATCGCTACATTACTTGCGTGCGCGGCAAGCTGGGCATGGGCGAAGAGGAACAAGCCCGCGTCAATCCAAACGACATCCCAGACTAAGCGTGAAAAAAACCGTGGCGGGAAGACCGGCCACGGCGGAACAAGCGGGGCAGCTCGAGATGACCACGGTCATCCGAGCCATTTAAACGTAGTGGAACAATCCGCATTAATCAAATTCTATTTCAAGAATTTAAACAAGATCACCAAGCCCAGCCCAGCCCAGCCGCTCCCTTGCGCTCATGAGACCAGATTACGCGGCTCTCCTTGAACAAACGCCTCGATATTGCCCGCCAACTGCGCCGCCAATCTGGCCATCGCCTCGCCGCTGGCCCACCCCACGTGCGGGGTGACGATCAGATTGGGCAACCTGGCCTTGAGCAAGGGATTGTCGGCCGCTGGCGGCTCCGCGCTCAGCACGTCGAAACCGGCACCGCCCAGCTGGCCATATTTCAGCGCCGCCACCAGATCCGCCTCGTCCACCAGGCCGCCGCGCGCAGTGTTGATCAAGATGGCGCCCGGCTTCATCGCCATCAATTCGGCTTGCGCGATCATGCCGCGCGTCTCATCGTTCAAAGGGCAATGCAGCGACACCACATCGGCGCGCGCCAGCGCCTGCTCGAACAATACTTTGCCTTCGCGCGCCTGCGCCGCGCCCTTGCGCTCGGCGAAGATCACCTCCATGCCGAAGGCCCGCGCCATCTGCGCCAATTCGCCGCCTATGCCGCCGCTGCCGACGATGGCCAGCGTCGCGCCGCGCGCTTCGCGAATCGGCGCGCCGAAATGGCAAAACTGCTTGGCCTGGCTCCAGACGCCTGCCGCCACATCGCGCTGATAGGCCGGCAGGTTCTTCAGCAATGTCATCATCAGCATGAAAGCGTGCTCGGCGACGGTGTGATCGCCATAGTGGCGGATATTGCACACCGCCACGCCGCGCTCGCGGCAGGCTGCGACATCGATATGGTTGTAGCCGGTGGCCGCGATGGCGATCAGCTTGAGCCTGGGCAGCCGCGCCAAGGCATCGCGGCCTATCGGCACCTTGTTGCTGATCAGGATGTCGGCATCCGCCGCATGCTCCAGCAGTTGCTCGCCGGAGGTAGCGGGATATTCGCAGTAGTGGGAAGGAAAGCTGAAAACGGGAACCGGGACAGGCAAGCTGTCCCGGTCCAGAAATACGACGTTGAAAGTCATCGCGCGGCGGTCATCTCTCGAAAGTGATCAAATCCCGATAAGCATGCCAGCTGGCCAGCGCCAGCACCGGCATGATGATGATCAGGCCCAGGTAATAGGTGGCGAAGCCCACCACCGTCATCGCCACTATGATAGCGGCCCAGATGCCCATCGTCAGCACATTGCGCAGCACCGACTGCACGCTGGCGATCATCGCGGTGATGGTGTCCACCTCTTTGTCGAGCAACAGCGGGATGGCCACCACGCTGACCGAGAACACCACCTGGGCGAACACGAATCCCACGGCGATATAGGCGATCAGAAATTGCAAATTATCGGGATTGAACGCGTCGGCCACGATCTCATTCAGATTGGGCAAGGCCGCGGTATCGTAAAACAACGCGAACATCAGCAAGGAAACCCGGAACCAGCCGAATACCAGCACCGCCAACAGCACCGCGTACAAGCTGAAACCCTGCATATTCACCCGCCAGGCGGTCAGGCTGTGCAGCAGCTTGACCCGGCCATGGCCGTCGAATGCCTCCATCTGCTTGGCGATGTCGTAAATGCCGATGGCCAGGAAAGGCCCCGCCAGCAGGAAAATGGTGGCGAAGGTGATCACCAGCTCCGGCGCCTGCTCCACATAGGAACCCAGCAGATAACCCATCAGCACGAAGATAGCGCCGTAAAACAGACAATCCGCCGGCACTTTCTGGAAGTCGCGAAAGCCCCGTTTCAGCCATTGCAGCGGCTGCAACAGTTCCACCTTGCGCGCCACCGGTCGCAGCTGCGGCGTCTCGTGATCATGATCATGATGCAGAACATCCATGGCACACCCCCTTGAAATAGGGAAAGAAAGGGAAACGACAGGGTCTGAATTTCGTTATATGCCACACAGCGGAAAACACAAATCAGCCGGCCTGCTGCTACAATCGCCGCGTTGCAACCCTATCCGCGAAGGAAACAGCATGAGCGAATTGATCATTGAAGAACTGTTGGTGGGCGAAGGCGCCGAAGCCGTCGCCGGCCAAGAAGTCACCGTGCACTACACCGGCTGGCTGACCGACGGCACCAAGTTCGACTCCAGCAAGGACCGCATGCAGCCGTTCAGCTTCCCGCTGGGCGCCGGCTATGTGATCAAGGGCTGGGATCAGGGCGTGCAAGGCATGAAGGTGGGCGGCAAGCGCAAGCTGACCATCCCCTCCGAACTGGGCTACGGCGCGCGCGGCGCCGGCGGCGTGATCCCGCCGCACGCCACCCTGGTATTTGAAGTGGAACTGCTGCAAGTGGGCTGATCCGCCCGCTTGGCGTAAAAAAACGGCCTTCGCATGCGAAGGCCGTTTTTTCTGGGGCTCCGCCCCTTATTTCTTGACGCAGGACTCGCGCCGACGCTTGTACCATACCGCCCCGACAACGAGCAGCAGCACCGCCACCACGCTCAGGATGCCGGCCTGGCCTCTATGCACCATGGTCATCAGCCACTCGCGGTTGGCCGCGCCGTAATAGCCCAGATACACCCACACCGGCACCGAGATGAACGCCGCGAAGCCGTCCATCAGCAGAAAGCGCCAGTAAGGCACCCGGCGCGTCATGCCTGCCGTGATGAAAATGGGGGAACGCAGGCCAGGCAGGAAACGGGCGACAAACAACACCCAGTTGCCGTATTTCTCGAACTTCTCCTGCACCGCCTCGAAACGCTCCTGGGTCAGGATGCGGGCGATGGGTTTGAAGCGCAGCACCTTGTTGCCGAAAATGCGGCCGGCCAAGAACATGCAGCCGTCGCCGACCAGCACGCCCGCCATGCCCACCACGAACATGTAATGGACATTGGTATAGCCCAGGCCGGAAATCACGCCGCCCGCCACCAGGGTGATGTCTTCAGGAATCGGCACGCCGAAACCGCACACCAGCAACACCGCGAAAACAGCCAGATAGCCGTAGCCGGTGAAAAAATCGAGAAGTATCTGCAGTGTATCCATCTGTTGTTCCGTCTGCCGTCGATCAAGAACATGGCGAATCGTAAGGGACGGCGGCCCGGCAATAGTCCAAGTGCGGGGTATAATAACACACCTACCGTTCACGCTTTCTTGACATGACACGTCCTATCCGGCTGGAAATCGACCTCCCGTCCATCCGCCACAACTTCAAAACCACCCGCTCCCGCTCCCAGGCCCGCCATCTGTTCGCCGTCGTCAAGGCCGATGCTTACGGCCATGGCGTATTGGACACGGCAAAGGCGTTGGCCGATCTGGCCGACGGTTTTGCCCTGCTCAATATCGAAGACGCGGTCCGCCTGCGCGAAGCGGGAATCACCCAGCCCATCGCCTTGTTGGAGGGTCCCTTCGACGCGGCGGAAGCCGAGGCGATGGCGGCCTACCGCATCGCGGGCGCGATCCATTCCCAACAACAGATAGCCTGGCTGGCGAAAGGTTCCGCGAAACAGCCGGTGGAAACCTGGCTCAAGCTCAACAGCGGCATGAATCGGCTGGGTTTCCGGCCTGAGGAAGCGCCGGAAGCCTTGGCGCGGTTGCAGTCGCTGCCGCAGGCGAAAACCACCACGATCATGACCCATTTCGCCACCGCCGATGACGATTACGGCGTAGCGGAACAGTGGTCGCGCTTCGCGCCGGTCGCCGCCGCCAGCGGCCTGGCCGTCAGCGCCGCCAACTCCGCAGCCCTGTTCCGCCACCCGCAAACCCATGGCGATGTCGGCCGTCCCGGCATCGTGCTGTACGGCGCCTCGCCGTTCGAAGACAGCGTGGGCGCGGACATCGGCCTGAAACCCGCCATGGCCCTGTCCGCCGACATCATCGCCGTGCAGCGACTGCAGCCGGGCGATGCCGTCGGCTATGGCCGCCGCTTTGTCGCCGATCAGCCGATGCGGATAGGCATCGTCGCCTGCGGCTATGCCGACGGCTACCCGCGCATCGCCGGCAATGGCGCGCCTGTCGCCGTAGACGGCCAGGCCAGCGGCCTGGTCGGCCGGGTGTCGATGGACATGCTGGCGGTCGACCTCAGCCATCTGCCGCAAGCCGGCGTCGGCAGCCGGGTGGAGCTATGGGGGCCGAATGCGCCGATCGAGCGCGTCGCCGCCGCCTCCGGCACCATCAGCTATGAACTGATGTGCGCGGTCGCCCCGCGCGTGCCGCGCATCGCCCATGGCTGACGAGCCCGCAACACAATAAGGCCAGCAAGGCGCCGCTGAGATGCGCCGACCACAGCACGGCTTCGCCATTCGGCCCGTGTTGCGGCCAGACGCCTTGCCACGCCAGCCGGAGCGCCAGCAAAACCGCCAGCGCGCGCCCGGCGGGGCTGTCGCGCTCCCGCCAAGCCACCGCGGCCCACCAGCCGTACAGCACGCCGGACGCGCCCAGAAAAGGCGCCGGCTCGGGCAGCATCGAATGCAGCACGGCGATGGGCACGGGCAAAGCGATGGCCAAGCCGCCGAGACAGCGCGCGCTGCGCCCTCCCCCCAGCCCGGCCAGAAACAGCAGCGCCAGGCTATTCAAGAGCGCATGCCGCGCGTCCGCATGCGCCCAGCTGCTGCCAAACCAGCGCCAGCATTCATCCATCCGGCCCGGCTCATAGCGCCAATCCGCCGCCCGCTCGCCCCAGGGCGCGGCGAGCGGCAAAAGAGCGGCCAGCGCGCTGGGCCAGCAGCGGCGCAAGGCCGCGATCAACGACGGCGGCGCCAGGCGATCCACCCCGCCAAGCCCAGCATGCCGAGCAAGGCGAAATCAGCCGAGGCGATGCTGGACGAGGAGGCGGGAGCCGGTGTCGAACTCGCCGGCGCCTGGCCCGCGGGCTTGGACTCCGCCTGGCTTTGCCCCGCCGGCATCGTCAAATCGACGTACAAGGGATCGTGGTCCGATGAGCGATAGGCATCCGGCGCATAGTAATTTTGCTGCTGCGAGGCGGACTTGAATTCGCTGCCGTACTCCAGCGCGGTCGGCTCGTCGGCATTGATGTGCCATTCACCCGCGCCGGCCACCCAGGCTTGCAACACCGCATCGGCCAGCGCGTGATCCAGATTGCCCGACTCGCCCTGATACACATAGGAATAGGCATCGCTTTGGAAACGGGCCAACAGATTGGCCAGACCGCTTTCTTCAAACACGCGGATCGGGTCCTCCTTGGCATAGGCGTTCATATCGCCCATCACCAGCAAGCCGGCTTGCGGGTACTGGCTGCGCTGGCTTTTCCATTTCATCAGGTCCTTGACCGCTGCGACGCGGGTCAGATTGCAATTGCCCTGGCCATCGCCGGCATCGATATCCGCCAGGCCTTCCACCAGGGACTTATCACAGGCGCTGCCCTTGGATTTGAGATGATTGACGACCAGGGTCAGTTGGCGGCCATCCAGCTGGAAGGTCTGGGCCAGGCTGGTCCGGTTCTTGCCGGTATCGCCTATCGCCAGCGCCTCAGCCTTGCCCAAGGCCTGCGCGCGCGCCGGCCGATACAGCATGCCGGTGGTGATCGCATCGGTGCCCACCTTGGCCAGGCCCGGATCGACGAAACGATATTGCTTGTCCGCGCTCTGCCCTTCATTCAGGGCCGCGACCAGCTCCTGGACCGCGGACTGCGGACCGAAGCCGTCATTCTCCAGCTCCATCAAGCCCACGACGTCGGCGTCCAAGCCGCGGATGGCCGCCACGATCTTGGCTTTCTGGCGCAGGAAGTCTTCGCGCTTGGCCGCGCCGCGCTCCGTTGGAAAGCCGCCGCCCAGACCATCGCCATTGAAGAAATTCAGCACATTGAAGCTGGCGACGCGCGCCTGCCCCGCCGCGCGCGTTGGCGCCGCCGGACGCGGATTGCCCGCAATCACTGCCGGTTCGCCGTAAGGCTGCAGCCGGTAGCCGCCATTGCTATAGGACACGATGCCCTGCACGCCTTGCAACTGGTCGCCCACCCGCAAGGTGCGGTTCGCCGCCAAACCGCCCGGGGCCGGCAGCCAGGCGTCGGCGTTTGGCCAAGTCTTGCCATCGTCCAGAATCAGCTTGTCCAGGGGGTTGGCTTTTTGCAGCGCCCTGGCTTCTGCGCTGCCCGGCCGGTAAAGCTGGGTGGGATTCCACAAACGCTTGCTGCTGGATAGGGTCAGCTCGCCGTAACGGCCGTAGCCATAGCTGTCCACCACGTACAGCGGCTGAGCGAACGACACCACCATCCCCGCCAACGCCTCCAGCTGCGCCGGATCGCCGCTCAAAGGCAGCATCAGCGCGACCGGGCGAATCGCGCCGCCAGCGCCGCACAACTGCACATCGCCCGCCGTCGCCGGCTGCAACTGCGTTTCGCTGCCGGTCTCGCCCTTGCGGCTGAATTCCATCACCTTGCCGCGGACGCTGACCACATCGCCCGCTTTCAGCGCCGGCAATGCCGCCTTGCCGGCATAGACGTAAATGCCTTCGGAGGTGGCGGGGTTCTGGTCTTGATCCTGCGCTTGCGACTGCATGAAAAAGCCGACTGCGCCGTCTTTCCCGTACAGCAGGGCGCTGACCACGCCTTGCACGGCCACCGTCTGGTTGAGCAAGGGGCTTTTCAGGGCCGCGCCCTGCACTTGATTGATTTTATGGCTGATAGTCAGATCGCATGCCGCCTGGGCGGACGCCGGCAGCAAGAGCAGCAAGGTGGAGACGCCGGCACAGGAGGCCAGTTGCTTGAGCGTTGCGTTCATTATTGTTTGTCATCCGGAACGAAGGAGCGGCAATTCTATCCATCGCGACATGACAAACAAGTTTTAAATGGCTAATTTAACAGCATATTTACAAAAAAATGCCAGGCTTGCGCCTGGCATTTTTCAACATGCAAGATATGACGATGCTATGCCACTTTTTCAATCGCCTTGGCGATAGCCTGCGCCCAAGAGTCGGCCAGCGCTTTGTCGTCGGCTTCCACCATCACCCGCACCACCGGCTCGGTGCCGGACGGGCGCAACACTACGCGGCCGCGGCCATTCAGCGCGGCCTCGGCCTCGGCCAGGGGCGCAGCGGAAGCGTTTTTCCAATCGCAGCCATTGTGGCGCACATTGATCAGCGTCTGCGGGAAGGGCTGCCAATCGGCGCAGATTTCCGCCAGGGTCCTGCCCAGTTGGCGAATCGCCGCCAGCACCTGCAGGCTGGAAATGATGCCGTCGCCGGTGCTGTGCTTGTCCAGGCACAAGATATGGCCGGAGGCTTCGCCGCCGACTTGCCAGCCGTCGGCATGCAGCATCTCCAGCACGTAGCGGTCGCCCACCTTGGCGCGGCCGAACGGCACGCCTTGCTGCTTGAGCGCCAGCTCCATCGCCATATTGGTCATCACCGTGCCGACCACGCCGCCCTTCAGCTCGCCGCAAGCCGCGCGCGCCTTGGCGATCACGTAGATCAGCTGATCGCCGTCATAGATGCGCCCAGCCGCGTCCACCATGATCAGCCGGTCGCCATCGCCATCCAGCGAGACGCCGAAATCGGCCTGGTGCTCCAACACCGCCAATTGCAGCGTTTTGGGGTAAGTCGCGCCGACCTTGTCGTTGATGTTGTAGCCATTCGGCTGGCAACCGATCTGAATCACCTCCGCGCCCAGCTCGTGGAACACCTTGGGAGCGATGTGATAGGTGGCGCCGTTGGCGCAGTCCACCACCACCTTCAGCCCCTTGAGGCTGAGTTCATTGGGGAAGGTGCTCTTGCAGAACTCGATGTAACGCTCGGCGGCGCCTTCGATGCGGCGGGCGCGGCCCAGCTCCAGCGAAGGATTGGTTTCCATGGGCTGATCCAGCATCGCTTCGATTTCCAGCTCCAAGGCGTCGTCCAGCTTCTTGCCGCCCTCGGCGAAGAACTTGATGCCGTTATCCTGGAAAGGGTTATGCGAGGCGGAGATCACTACGCCGGCTTCCAAACGCAAGGCGCGGGTCAGATAGGCGATGCCGGGCGTCGGCAAGGGGCCGGTCAGCAACACATTGACGCCGGCGGCGGTAAAACCCGCCTGCAGCGCCGCCTCCAGCATATAGCCGGAAATCCGGGTGTCCTTGCCGATCAAAACTGTCGGACGGTGGCCCTTGTCATGACTGACCAACACGCGCCCCGCTGCATAACCCAATTTCATGACAAACTCGGGATTAATCGGAAACTTGCCGACTTCGCCGCGTACGCCATCGGTGCCAAAATATTTACGACCCATCGCTTTTCTCTTCTGCGTTGATTGCCGGCAGGCTCGCCGACTCAAATAATCGGCGCTATTTTGCCATTACTGCCAGGGGAAAAACCAGTTTCAAATCAAGATTCTCGCAAAGCTTGCCAGAGCTGAAACGCCTGCCTGGTCGCCTTGACATCGTGAACGCGTATCACCGCCGCGCCGCGCCGCGCCGACTCCAGCGCCGCCGCCACGCTGGCGCCCAGCCGCTCGGCAGGCGTCTCCTCGCCGGTAATCGCGCCCAGCATGGACTTGCGCGACAAGCCCACCAGTTGCGGCACGCCGGCGATGCGCTCCACTTCATCCAGACGCTTTAGCAGCGCCAGATTGTGCTCCAGCGTTTTGCCGAAACCGAAGCCGGGGTCGACCAGCAGCCTTTCGCGGACGATGCCAGCATCCAGGCATAGCTGCACGCGCCGTTTCAAATACTCCGCCACCTCTGCCACCACGTCGCCATAGGCCGGTTTGTCCTGCATGGTGTCTGGATTGCCTTGCTTGTGCATCAGGCAAATGGCGGCCTGGCTTTGCGCCGCCACCGCCAAAGCGCCCTCGTCTTCCAGCGCCGACACATCATTGATCAGATCCACCGCGCCCAAGCGCGCCGCCTCGCGCATCACGCTGGCGCGGCGGGTATCCAAAGACAGCGGCGCGCCGATGCCGCGCAATGCCTCCAGCACAGGCAAAACCCGGTCCATTTCCTGTTCCGGGCTGACAAAGGGCGCGCCGGGGCGGGTCGATTCGCCTCCGATGTCCAGGATGTCCGCGCCCTCGGCCAACATCGCCTCGGCTCTCGCCAAAGCATCGTCGGCGCGGTTGAAGCGCCCGCCATCGGAAAACGAGTCCGGCGTGACATTGAGGATGCCCATCACCAGGGGGCGGGACAAATCGAGCTTATAGCGCCCGCACAGCAAGGTTTTCATATTGATTCTCTTTCTGGGCCCAGCCGCGGACCATGGCGGCGCATAAATGCCTGTCGATCGGCCGCATTCATCAGCCCTAATGCCGCCAGAACCGTCGCCGTCCATTCCACGTAAGCCCATGGCATCGCAGTGATGAGATTTTCATCCCGCGCCACATCGCAATGGCGATAGTCCACCCCGCGCCAGTATGGCTCGGTGAAGGCCGCTGTCTCCGGCCCCGCATAGTCCGCGGTGTAATTGTGAGTCGCCCGCCTGTCCTTCAGCAAACCCGCGGCCGCCAGCACCAGATTGCCGCCGCAGATAGACGCGATCAAGGCGCCCTGCGCATGGGCGGCATTCAAGCCTGCCGTGGCCAGGCCGTCTGGAATGATGGAGCCAGGATCGCCGCCCGGCACCAGCACCGCCCGCCATGCGCGTCGCTCCAATTCGGGGAACGCGCCGTCAGCCTGCAGGCGCGCGCCATTCGACGCCCGGTGCGGGCCGCCGTCGGGCGTCAGATAACAGACCGGCCCATGCCGGGCCAGTTCCTCGGCAGCAAGGCGATTTCAAAGAAGACGCAGCCTGGATAGAGCAAGACGGCGCAGGCAGGGGAAGCAGCTGGCATGGATGGCGAGTATGAAAAAACCGGGCAAACCCTGAAAGGCTTGCCCGGCTGTGGATTTGAAACGGATCAGGCTTCCTGGGCCGGACCGGACGGCTCGGAAGGCGCTTGGGCCTCCGAAGCCGCGGCCGGAGTCTCCGGCTCGGCCGGCTTGGCCTCCGCCTTGGCGGCGAAGCTGGAACCCGGCTTCGGCGGACGCGGCGGCTTGCCTGCCATGATGTCGTCGATCTGCTCGGCGTCTATGGTTTCGAACTCCAGCAGCGCCGCGGTCATCGCTTCCACCTTGTCGCGGTTCTCTTCCAGCAGGCGGCGCGCCAGCGCGTACTGCTCGTCGATGATGCGGCGGATTTCGGCGTCCACTTGCTGCATGGTGGCTTCGGACACGTTCTTGTGGGTGGTGATGGAGCGGCCGAGGAACACTTCGCCCTCGTTCTCGCCGTACACCATCGGGCCCAGCTTGTCGGACATGCCGTAGCGGGTGACCATGTCGCGCGCCATTTGCGTCGCGCGCTCGAAGTCGTTGCCGGCGCCGGTGGTCATCTGGTTCATGAACAGCTCTTCGGCGATGCGGCCGCCGAACAGAATGGCCAGACGATCCAGCAGATACTGGCGGTCATAGGTGAAGCGGTCTTGCTCCGGCAGCTGCATGGTCACGCCCAGCGCGCGGCCGCGCGGGATGATGGTGACCTTGTGCACCGGATCGGACTTTGGCAGCAGCTTGGCGACCACGGCGTGGCCGGACTCGTGGTAAGCGGTGTTCTTCTTCTCTTCCTCGGTCATCACCATGCTGCGGCGCTCGGAGCCCATCATGATCTTGTCCTTGGCGGACTCCAGGTCCTCCATGTCCACCAGACGCTTGTTGCGGCGGGCGGCGAACAGGGCGGCCTCGTTGATCAGGTTGGCGAGGTCCGCGCCGGAGAAGCCCGGCGTGCCGCGGGCGATCACTTCGGCGTTGACGTCGGCGGCTATCGGCACCTTGCGCATGTGCACGTTGAGGATTTGCTCGCGGCCGCGGATATCCGGCAACGGCACCACCACCTGGCGGTCGAAGCGGCCCGGACGCTGCAGCGCCGGGTCCAGTACGTCCGGACGGTTGGTGGCGGCTATCACGATCACCGTGGAATTGGTGTCGAAGCCGTCCATCTCCACCAAGAGCTGGTTCAGCGTTTGCTCGCGCTCATCATTGCCGCCGCCGAGGCCTGCGCCGCGCTGGCGGCCGACCGCGTCGATTTCATCGATGAAGATGATGCAAGGAGAGTTCTTCTTGGCTTGCTCGAACATGTCGCGCACGCGGGCTGCGCCCACGCCGACGAACATTTCCACGAAGTCGGAGCCGGAGATGCTGAAGAACGGCACCTTGGCTTCGCCTGCGATGGCCTTGGCCAGCAGCGTCTTACCGGTACCCGGCGAGCCGGCCAGCAGGATGCCGCGCGGGATGCGGCCGCCCAGGCTTTGGTAGCGGGAAGGATCGCGCAGGTAGTCCACGATTTCCTTCACTTCTTCCTTGGCCTCGTCGCAGCCCGCCACATCGGCGAACACCACGGTGTTGGCGTCCTGGTCCAGCATGCGCGCCTTGCTCTTGCCGAACGAGAACGCGCCGCCCTTGCCGCCGCCTTGCATCTGGCGCATGAAGAACACCCACACGCCGATCAGCAACAGCATCGGGAACCAGCTGATGAAGATGCTCATCAGCATGGACGGCTCTTCTTCCGGCTTGGCCGAGAAGCGCACATTGTTTTTGATCAGGTCATCCACCAGTTGCGGATCGTACGGCGCGAACGTGGCGAACGCGGTGCCGTCGGACAATTTGCCCTTCAGCCACTGGCCGCGCAGCGGATGGCCCTCGATGGTCAGGGATTGCACCTTGCCCGACTCGACATTGCTGATGAACTGCGAGTATTCGAGCTGGTTCTGGGTGTCCTGACGCTTGTTGAACTGATTGAACACCGTCATCAGCACCAAGCCGATGATCACCCAGATGGCGATGTTTTTGCCGATATTGTTCACGAGTGGCGGACTCCTCTGTGCCCTGACTTTTTGGTTGCTTGTTTAAACGGCTTCGATTGTACGCCGCGCGCCCGTTTATGTCAGCGGCGACCCTTGCCCAGCAAATATATTTCGCTGGAACGGTCGCGCGACGCCTTAGGCTTGCGGGTGACTACCTCGGAGAACAGCTCGCGCATGGCCTTGAGATAATCCTGAAAATCGCTTCCCTGAAATACTTTGACGAGAAAGTGGCCTCCAGGTTTCAAATGATCGCGCGCAAAATCCAGAGCCAGTTCGCACAGCAGGAAACTTCTGGCCTGATCGATGGCGCTCATACCCGACATATTGGGCGCCATATCGGAAATTACAAGGTCCAGCGGACGGCCGCCCAGCAATTGTTCGAACTCGCGCAAGACACTTTCCTCGCGGAAGTCGCCCTGGATGAAATCCACACCCGGAACCGGGTCCATAGGCAAAATGTCCAGCGCGAACACCTTGCCGGCGTCGCCGACGATGCGCGAGGCCACCTGCGACCAGCTGCCGGGCGTGGAGCCCAGGTCAGCCAGCACGGTGCCGGGACGGATCAGCTTGTCCTTGTCGTTGATTTCCAGCAATTTGTAGGCGGCGCGGGCGCGGTAGCCGTCTTTCTGCGCCATCTGCACGTATTGATCGTTGACGTGTTCCTGCAACCAGCTGTTGCTGCTCTTGCTTCTTGCCATCGGTGGGCGCGCTTTCTGTCTTCTTAATGCTCAGGATAGCCGATCCATCCGCCTCGCATGGCGCTATCCTGTTGTTTTTCGGTTAATTCGGGACCAAACTTTGGGCCTGGGGGGAAATTCTAGTAGAATCGGGTTTTGCTTTGAAATCCGTCTTTCCATGAAAATTGAACTCAAGCCGTTCCAGCGCAAGTATCTGCAAGGCCTGGCCCACGGCATCGACCCGGTGGTGATGATAGGCAATAATGGCCTGACCGAGTCCGTCGTCCGCGAAATCGCCATCAGCCTGGACGCCCATGAACTGATCAAGGTCCGCGTGCTGGGCGACGACCGCGAAGCCCGCGTCGCCATGTTCGAGCAGATCTGCGACCAGCTGGACTGCGCGCCGGTGCAACACATCGGCAAGCTGCTGGTGCTGTGGCGCCCCAGCGACAAGGAGCGCATCGCGCTGCCGAAGAACAAGCAGGCCCTGAAGGGCTAAGCATGTGGGGCGAAAGCCCGGCAAACTCATACTGGCGGATCGCCCCTACGGGGCATTCGCCCTACGAAAACGGTGGCTTTAGCCGCCGTTTTTTTATGCCTGCCTTCGCTGCATCATGCTTCATGCAGGGCGGAAGCCCTGCTCGCCGGGCGTTCCGCCAATGCCGCGCAACACAAGGCGAAGCGATGACATCCAAACGGCGGATCATCTCGCCGAATACGACGGACATCCAAATGGATCATTCGTTGCGCAGTATGAAGGCCAGGCCAAACAAGCTTTGCACCAGATAGATCAGGCTGGAGATGGCGTGCCAGGTGGCGAAGCCGCCGCCGAACAAGCCCTCGGCCGCATGGTTCATCTGCTGCTTCAGCGTGACGATGATGGGCGCGACGCCGAACTGGTTGATCAGGATGCAGGCCAGCATGCCGACGATGAGCCAGAAGCCGCCCAGCTTCAGCCCGGACACGCCATGGCGCCATACCAGATCCACCAAGAGGTAGACGCCGCACACCAGGCCCACCCAGGCGATGACGGCGAACAAGCGTCCCGCCACCATGCCGGCGGTCACCGAGTCCAGCGTTTTGAACAGCACCGGCGCCACGATCAGGCCGATCACCCATAAACCGCCAATCCAGAAGGTCTTGGCAATAGCACGCAAGCCGTCCATCTCTCCCCCCAGCAACAGACGCCACCCATGAAAAACGCGCGATGTTTGGCATCGCGCGCGGTCCGGTTTTGGTCAAACGTATTTGACGTCGAGCACTTCGTACTCGCGGATGCCGCCCGGGGCCACTACTTCGGCCACGTCGCCGGCTTCCTTGCCAATTAGGGCGCGGGCGATCGGCGAGTTCACCGATACCTTGGCGTCCTTGATGTCGGCTTCGTCATCGCCGACGATCTGGTAGGTGACATTGTCTTCCGTCTCCAGATCCATCAGCTCGACGGTGGCGCCGAACACCACGCGGCCATCGGCGTTCAGCTCGATAGGGTTGATGATCACGGCGTTGGACAGCTTGCCTTCCAGCTCGGCGATGCGGCCTTCGACAAACGCCTGGCGCTCCTTGGCGGCGTCGTATTCGGCGTTTTCCGACAGGTCGCCATGGGAGCGGGCTTCGGCGATCGCCTCGATCACCGACGGACGCTCCACGCTCTTCAGGCGTTGCAATTCTTCTTTCAGAAGTTCGGCGCCGCGTACAGTCAACGGGACTTTGGTCATTACAGTATTCTCCACAGGCGGTTGGTCCGCCCCTCAACAAAAGCACAAGCCGCCGTACGGGACGGCGGCTTGGGCAAGCGGGTTTGAGCGGAATTGTACCGAGAAATCGGCTCCGCATCAAAGCCTACCGGCGGCGGCTCCGCTTAGCCGGCGATCTGCGCGTGCAGCTGCTGCACGCTGTACACATCGAAGGCCTCGGCGTGCTTCATGCCCACGCATACCGCCTTGGCGGCGGACAGCGTGGTGTATTGCGGCACGCGCGCCTGCAAGGCGGAGCGGCGGATGGAATGGCTGTCCTGGATCGCGGTGCGCTTCTCATCAACCGTGTTGATCACCAGATCCACTTCGCCGTTCTTGATCATGTCGACGATGTGCGGACGGCCTTCGTTCACCTTGTTGACCACCTGCACGATCAGGCCGGCTTCGGTCAGATGCTTGGCGGTGCCGCGGGTGCAGCAGATGCCGAAGCCCAGACGCTGCAGCTCGCGCGCCACGTCCACCGCGCCGTTCTTGTCGCCGTCGCGCACCGACAGGAACACCTTGCCGGTCTTGGGCAAGCGGTCGCCCGCGCCCAGCTGCGCCTTGACGTAAGCCTCGGCGAAGGTCTTGCCGACGCCCATCACTTCGCCGGTGGACTTCATTTCCGGCCCCAGGATGGTATCGACGCCCGGGAACTTGATGAAGGGGAACACCGCTTCCTTCACCGCATAGAACGGCGGGATCACTTCCTTGGTGAAGCCTTGGTCAGCCAGCTTGATGCCGGCCATGGCGCGGGCGGCGATCTTGGCCAGCGGCGCGGACGTCACCTTGGAAACGAAAGGCACGGTGCGCGAGGCGCGCGGGTTCACCTCCAGCACGTAGATGGTCTCGCCCTGGATGGCGAACTGCACATTCATCAGGCCGACCACATTCAGCGCGCGCGCCATCGCCTCGGTCTGGCGGCGGATTTCATCCTGCAGCGCCGGGAACAGGCTGTACGGCGGCAGCGAGCACGCCGAGTCGCCGGAGTGGACGCCGGCTTGCTCCACGTGCTGCATGATGCCGCCGATCACCACTTGCTCGCCGTCGGACACGCAGTCGACATCGACTTCGATGGCGTCGTTGAGGAAGCGGTCCAGCAGCACCGGGCTGTCATTGGACACTTTCACCGCTTCGCGCATATAGCGTTCCAGATCAGCCGGCTCGTGGACGATTTCCATCGCGCGGCCGCCCAGCACGTAGGACGGGCGCACCACCAGCGGGTAGCCGATTTCTTCGGCCAGCTTCATCGCCTCGGCCGGCGCGCGGGCGGTGCGGTTCGGCGGCTGCTTCAGGCCCAGCTCGTTCAACAGCTTCTGGAAGCGCTCGCGGTCTTCGGCGGCGTCGATCATGTCCGGTGTGGTGCCGATGATGGGCACGCCGTTGGCTTCCAGGGCGCGCGCCAGCTTCAGCGGGGTCTGGCCGCCGTACTGCACGATGACGCCGAACGGCTTCTCGATGCGGCAGATTTCCAGCACGTCTTCCAGCGTCAGCGGCTCGAAGTACAGGCGATCGGATGTGTCGTAGTCGGTGGACACGGTTTCCGGATTGCAGTTGACCATGATGGTCTCGAAACCGGATTCGCGCAGGCTCAGCGCGGCGTGCACGCAGCAGTAGTCGAACTCGATGCCCTGGCCGATGCGGTTCGGCCCGCCGCCCAGCACCATCACCTTCTTGCGGTCGGACGGGTTGGACTCGCACTCTTCCTCATAGGTCGAGTACATATAGGCGGTGTTGGTGGCGAATTCCGCCGCGCAGGTGTCCACGCGCTTGTACACCGGGTGCAGGTTCAGCGCCCAGCGCTTGGCGCGCACGGCGGCCTGGTCGGTGGCCAAGAGCTCGCCCAGACGGCGGTCGGAGAAGCCCTTGCGCTTCAGGCGGCGCAGTTCGCTGTACTCCATGTCCTCAACCTTGCGGCCGGCCAGCGCCTTTTCCTCGCCGACGATGTCCTCAATCTGGGCCAGGAACCACGGGTCGATCTTGCTGACGGCGTGGATGTCGTCGCGGCTCATGCCGATGCGGAAGGCGTCGGCCACGTACAGAATGCGTTCCGGTCCCGGCGCGCCCAGCTCGTGGCGGATGGCGGCTTCGTCGGTGGTCACCGAGTCGAAGCCGGACAAGCCGGTCTCCAGACCGCGCAGCGCTTTCTGCATCGACTCCTGCAGCGTGCGGCCCATGGCCATCACTTCGCCCACCGATTTCATCTGGGTGGTCAGGCGGTCGTCGGCCTGCGGGAATTTTTCAAACGCGAAACGCGGAATCTTGGTGACCACGTAGTCGATCGACGGCTCGAACGAAGCCGGGGTGGCGCCGCCGGTGATGTCGTTCTTCAGCTCGTCCAGCGTGAAGCCCACCGCCAGCTTGGCGGCGATCTTGGCGATCGGGAAGCCGGTGGCCTTGGACGCCAGCGCGGAGGAACGGCTCACGCGCGGGTTCATCTCGATGACGATCATCTCGCCGGTGGCCGGATTGGTGGCGAACTGCACATTGGAGCCGCCGGTATCCACGCCGATCTCGCGCAGCACCGCCAGCGAGGCGTTGCGCATGATCTGGTATTCCTTGTCGGTCAGCGTCTGCGCCGGGGCCACGGTGATGGAATCGCCAGTGTGCACGCCCATCGGGTCGAAGTTTTCGATCGAACAGATGATGATGCAGTTGTCGTTCTTGTCGCGAACGACTTCCATCTCGTATTCCTTCCAGCCCAGCACCGACTGCTCGATCAGCAGCTCATGGGTAGGGGAAGCCTCGAAGCCGCGCTCGCAGATCGCCAGGAATTCTTCCTTGTTGTAGGCGATGCCGCCGCCGGAGCCGCCCATGGTGAAGGACGGGCGGATCAGCGTCGGGAAGCCGACCTTGGTCTGCGCTTCCAGCGATTCTTCCAGCGTGTGACAGACAAAAGACAGCGGGCAGGACAGGCCGATCTTGGCCATGGCCTCCTTGAAGCGGCCGCGGTCTTCGGCCTTGTCGATGGCGTCTTCGGTGGCGCCGATCAGCTCGACCTTGTATTTCTCAAGGACGCCGTGCTTGGCCAGGTCCAGCGCGCAGTTCAGCGCGGTCTGGCCGCCCATGGTCGGCAGGATCGCGTCCGGACGCTCCTTGGCGATGATTTTTTCCACCACCGGCCAGCTGATGGGCTCGATATAGGTCACGTCGGCCATGTCCGGATCGGTCATGATGGTGGCCGGATTGGAGTTCACCAGGATGACTTTATAGCCCTCCTCGCGCAGCGCCTTGCAAGCCTGGGCGCCGGAGTAGTCGAACTCGCAGGCCTGACCGATGACGATCGGGCCGGCGCCAATGATCAGAATGCTTTTGATGTCGGTACGCTTTGGCATGATTTTGACTCTATTTCAGTAATTCGATTCTGTTCGGCCGCGCGACCCCCTCGCGCGGCCGGCATGGTTTGCTTAGCCCAGCCCGGCGGCCGCCAATTTGGCGCCGAAGCCGACGAACACCGCGCCCACCGAGCCGCCCAGCGCCGCCGACAGCTTGCGGCGGCGGCGGAAGGCGTCGGCCATGCGGTTGCCGGCCAGGATCAGCAGCGTCATATAACTCAGGCTGCAGCACTGCACGATGGCGCCCAGCGCGGCGAAGGTCAGGCCAGGATGCGGATAGGCCGGATCGACGAACTGCACGAAAAAGGACACGAAGAATAAAATCGCCTTCGGGTTCATCAAGCTGATGAACAGCGCCTTGCCGTACGGGTGGCCGCTGGACAGCGCCGACGGCGCCGCCTTGCCCTCTTCGCCGCGGCGCGCGCGCGCCCAAGCCATCAAGGCCCCCTTCACCATATTGAAGCCCAGCCAGCCCAGATACGCGCCGCCGATGTACTTGATCACGGAAAACAACGCCGGATTGGCCTGCAACAGGCCAGCCGCGCCCAGCGCGGCCAGCGTCATCAGCGTGAAATCGCCGCTCAGCACGCCGGCGGCGGCGGCGAAGCCGGCGCGCGGCCCGCGCTGCGCCGCCACCGACAGCACGAACATCATGTTCGGGCCGGGCAGCAGGATGACGATCAAGGTGCCTATCAAATAGGTGGTCAGGTCGGTAATGCCAAACATGTGCTGCTTACTCCAAGTTACTGCCGCTCGGCCATCGCCGAGATGAAACGGTCAAACAGATAGGCGACGTCTTCCGGACCCGGGCTCGCTTCCGGGTGGCCCTGGAAGGAGAAGGCCGGACGGTCGGTCAGCGCGATGCCCTGCACCGTGCCGTCGAACAAGGAACGGTGGGTGACGCGGACATTGGCCGGCAGGCTGGTCTCATCCACCTGGAAGCCGTGGTTCTGGCTGGTGATCATCACGCGGCCGGAATCCAGGTCTTGCACCGGGTGGTTGGCGCCGTGGTGGCCGAACTTCATTTTGGACGTTTGCGCGCCGGTCGCCAGGCCCAACAGCTGATGGCCCAGGCAGATGCCGAACACCGGCAGCTTGGTCTCCAGAATCTCGCGGATGGCGGCGATGGCGTAGTCGCACGGTTCCGGATCGCCGGGGCCGTTGGACAGGAACACGCCGTGCGGATTGAGCGCCAGCACATCGGCGGCCGGCGTCTGGGCCGGGACGATGGTCAGCTGGCAGCCGCGTTCTGCCAGCATGCGCAGGATGTTGTGCTTGACGCCGAAGTCATAGGCGACCACATGGAAACGGGTGGCGGCCTGGATCTGATAACCGGCGCCCAGCTTCCATTGCTTCTCGGTCCAGGCGTAAGGCTTCTGGCAGCTCACCACGCGGGCCAGATCCTGGCCGGCCATGGAGCCGAAGCCGCGCGCCAGTTCCAGCGCGCGGGCCTCGTCGATGTCGCCGGCCATGATGCAGCCGGCCTGAGCGCCCTTCTCGCGCAGAATGCGAGTCAGCTTGCGGGTGTCGATATCGGCGATGGCGACGACATTGTGCTTCTTCAGGTAATCGGACAGCGAATCTTCGGCGCGGAAGTTGCTGTGCAGCAGCGGCAGATCGCGAATGATCAGGCCGGATGCAAAAACGGCGCGGGATTCGGTATCTTCCGAATTCGCGCCGACGTTTCCGATATGGGGATAGGTCAGAGTGACGATCTGCCTGGTATAGGAAGGATCCGTGAGGATTTCCTGATAACCGGTGATGGCAGTATTGAATACCACCTCGCCGACCGTATGGCCGGCGGCACCGATAGCACTACCTCTAAAAAGCGTGCCGTCAGCCAAGACAAGGATTGCGGGGGTGTTTGACACTGGCTGGCTCCTGTTGCGTTTGCCGCGGCGCTTAGACAAAAACCGGCGGGTGCCGGTTTGTTTGCGCGCTGTGGTTTTTTTGAAATTCTGATGTGAATAACGGGACGCGGCGCTCTCGCCTGTCCCGTTTGGTTAAACCTTTCAATAATACCGCGCGTTTTGCGTTTGCACAATAAGCGAATGATGATTTCGCAAAAAAATCGTCACATCCCCGGTTTGATCTGCCAGTTGATGCCGGTCGGGCCGGAGGGCTGGCCCAGCATCAGCATCAAGGGCTTGAGCGCGTCGTACTTGTCCGGCGGGCTCTCGCCGCTCCCCGCCATCTGGAACACGCCCTGCGGCGACACGCTGCCCTGGCCGTTCAGCATCAGCGGCCCTTCCAGCGTGGACAGCGTCAGGCTGGCGCCCTGCGGCGTGCCGGCGATGTCCAGCTGATAACTGCCGAAGGGCAAGGCCGTAGTCAGGGGCGACGCCGCGCCGCGCCATGCCAGCTGCACATTGCCGCTGAGCGCCTTCCCCTGGCGAGCCAGCTGCGGCACATTGACCTGCACTTCGCCGCCCAGTCTGGCCGCCTGCCAGGTCTTGGACAGATTGGCCAAGGCCGCCATCGGCAGCGACAAGGCCAGGCCCCTCACTTCCTGCTTGCCCCAGCCCAGCTGCAGCATGCCCGGCTGGCCGGCGCTGTCCAGATGCCATACCAGCAGGCCGGACATCAGCGCCTTGGGCTGCCATTGCCAGGCGATGGGGCTCATGGCCTGCACCTCGCCGCCCGCGCCCAAGTAAACCAGCTGCGCGCCGCCATCCCACAGCGTGCCCTTGGCCTGGCTGACATCCCAATGCCCGCCGCTGACGCGCGACACCGGGACCGACAGCCAGTTGGCGGGCAGCGCCGATACCAGGCCGGCCAAGGCGGCCAGGCCGATCAGACTCCACTTGGCGATTTTCCGCTTCATTCCGCCGCTCCCGCATGCATGAGCAGGGCCTTGACCTTGGCTTGGCCCGGCACGCCTTGCGCCTCGGCCTTGGCGCTCACCACGCGCACTTGCTGCTGCGCGGACAAGATCCCCAGATAGCGCACCCAATCGTCAAAGCCGACCACGCCTTCGACATCCACCCCCGACTCGCCGTCCGGGCTGAACTGCAAATTGGCCAGCGACGCGCCCTGGCTCTTGGCCGTCTGCTGCAGCAAAGGGATCAGTTCCTTGGCCGGCAGCGGCGTCTGCGCCGGCTGGCGCTTGAGCTTGTCCGCCTCGGCCGCCAGCGACTCCACCATGCCAGCCTCGGCCTGCAGCCTGGCCACCGCGCCGCGATTGCGCTGCAATGAAGCCTGCGCCGGCTCCCACACGCCCAGGTACAAAAAGGCCACGCCCAGCACCGCGCCCATCAAGGTCAGCAGCCGCTGCTCTCGCGCGCTGCGCTGGCTCCAGTATTCGAGAAATTGTTGTTTGTACGCTTGCATCTCAAGGCTCCCGCGCGATCACCAATTGCTTGGCGCCAGGCTGGCTGCTGACCGCGTCCAGCAGAATCTGCCTGGCTTCCAGCTGCTTGCGCCAGCGCGCCAGCGCTTCCGGCGGCACATCCGCCACTTGCAGCTTGAGGCGGCCGGATTCGTACTCCAGCGTCCGCACCTGCAAATCGCGGCCGGCGACCGCCGCCAAAGCGCCCATCAGCTCGACCATATCGTCCCGCGCCGCCTGGCCGTGGCTCAGCCTCAGCCGATCGACCGCCCGCAGCATCGGCAGCGCGCTACTGCCCGGCAAAGCCTGGCCGCCTATCCACGGCGTCGCGGTTTTGACGATGCGTTGCGACAGGCTGTGCTTCTGCCAGGCGTACCAGCCGGACTGGCCCAAGGTCAGCGCCAATTGGGCGACCACCAGCATGCCAAGCAGCCAGCCCGCCCGCTTGAAAGACGGCGCCCAGTCGCGCCACAGGCGGTTGGCCGCCAATTCGCCCTGGGCGAAATCGAAAGCCCCTTGGCGGCGGCCGCTGCGCCAGTCGTAACGGTCGACTCGACTGGCCTCACCCTGCCAGCCCGGCAAACGGCTCAGCACTTCGTCCACGCTGTCCACGCCCGACAGCCGCAAGGACGCCGGAGGAGACGCCGCCATCAAGGAGGCGAACAAATGCTGCTCCAGCAACGCGCCGCCCAGCGGCAGGCTGGCGGCGAACGGCGCGGCCGCGCGCACCAGCCAGCGGTCGGCCAGACGGGTCACGCTCCAGCCATCCGCCGCCGGCGCCGGCATGAGGCACTCCTCCGGCACGATGCGGTCGCACAAGCGGCCCAGTTGCTTGAGCATGGCCACGGCGCGCCGCACCGAGGCCGCCTCGGTCACCGCCACGGCGCGGCGGCCATCGGCCCCGTTGTCGCCCAGGGCGTACAAATTCGCAGCGGGATCGTTGCCCAGCCTTTCCTCCAGCGCGAAGCCCACCACCGCCGCCGCCGGCTGCTTGACCGCATCCGGCAGCTTCACATCGGTGAACAGCGTGCGGCCCGCCGGCAACACCAGCTCGCAGTGCTCGGCCTTAGGCCAGCCGCCCGGCGCGCTGTCACCCTGGGCGGCCGGTTCGCCGCGGGCGTTCAGCAAGGCCCAGGGCAAGCCGGGCTCGCTATCGGGCCAACCCGGCCTGAGATAGAGTCGCAGCGTCGTCATTCTTGTCTCCCGCGGACCGCGCCCATTGCACGATCCCTATAGTTAACCAGGCCCCTCGCCTTCTTGCGGGCGAGCCCCTCGCAGGGCAAAGCCAGGGGATAAGCATTCAATTGCCGAGCTGCCGAATCAGCCGCCCGAGCGTATCGGCCCGGCGTTGCCCGATTCGGCGGCAGCGGATCCGTTCGCCACGCCGGCCGCCACGCGGCCATCATTGCCGTCCTGCCGCCAGACCAATCTGACGACATTCTGATTGCTGTAAATCATCGCCCGCATCGCCAGCTTGGCCTTGCCGTAGCTGGACTTGCTGTCGAGCTGGAAATAGTTGGACGCCGTCACGATGCCGCCATCCGGATAGGCGACCGTGCCCGGCGCGGGCAGGCGCGCCTTGAAATCGGCAGCGTCCTTGAAATAATTGCTCTGCCGCTGCTTGAGCATCACCAGCAGATTGCCGTCGCCCGCGCCAGGCAGCATCGTCTTCAACACCTTGTCAGTGGCGGTGTTGACGTTGATCTGATTCACCGTGGACGGCAGCGCCGCGATATGCGGCAGCAGCTTTTCCATCACCTCCGGGGTATAGCCCGGCAGCCAGCGCAGCATTTCCACCCTCAACAAGGGATGGCTGGACGCGGGTGCCGCGGCGGCGTCGCCGCCGACCGGCTTCTCATCCTCGCCCTTGCCGCCGCGCAAGGCCTTCACCACCGGATCGGACAGCTTGCTCGGCAGCTGCAGATTGGTCAGCAAACGCTTGTAGAAGGTCAGTTGATCGGCATTGGTCTGGCCATTCACCACCAGCGAATTGATATTGAAACGGCCTTGCAGATCGCTGAGCGAGCCGCTGACCTTCACGCCCTGCGCCTCGGTCTGCGGCAAGGGCTGCGCCCACAGCTGGGACAGCGCCACCACGCCGTTGCCGGCCGGTCCGTTGTTGAAGCGCAAAATCTCCATCGCCCAGCCCAGGCCGGCGTCCGCCACCAAACGCAGCTGGGCGCGGCTCTTGTCGTTTTCCAGCTGATGCCACCACAGGCCCTGCTGCCACAGCACCAGGCTGGCCGCCGTCGTCGCCAGCGCGACGATGAGCAAGGCCATGATCACCGCCATGCCGGACTGATGTTTTCTCATGGCAGCACCCATACCCGGTGCACCTGCTTGCCGCCCGGCATCTTCACCCGCATTTCCAGCGCCCGCGCCACCCGCCCCTGGGCGCCATCGCCCATGGGCCACACGTTTTGCCAGCTGCCGTCATTCAGCAGCACCCGCCAGGAAACCTGCATGCCCGCGCCCAGCAAGGTGTAGGCGATAGGCGCTTCCGAACCGCTGCCGCCGCTGCCCGCCGACCAGCTCAAGCCCTTTTCGCCAGCCTGATAACTGATGCGCTCCATCCCGCCGGGGTAACGGGCGGAAACCGACTCCAGCACCAGCGATTGCCCTTTGCCCTCCTCCAGCAGCGTCAGCGAGCTGGCGCCCAGCATCGCCCCCAGCATTTGGTCGCCATTGGTCGGCGAGGGCTGCTGGCCGGACAAGTCGCTTTCCAAACGGCGGAACGCGCGGGCGGCATCCACCCATTGCTCCCCGGTCTGCATCAGCCGCTCGCGGGCGATGAGCAATGAGCCGAAAGCCTTGTAGCCCATCACTGACAGGATGGCGAGCAAGCTCATCGCCACCAGGATTTCCAGCAGCGTCATGCCGCGCTGTGTTTTCGCACTCACCCGCCGCCTCCCGGCTGCTGCCTCAGATAGCCGGTGATCTCCGCCAGCACGTAATGCCCCGCGCCGGGCGCCAGGATGCGCACTACCACTTTGCGGAAATTGGGGTTAGGCGTGGTGCTGACATCGCGCTCCCAGCGCCATTCGACGCCGTCTTCCTTGCTCTCCCCGGCCTGCTGTCCCGGCTCGGGAAACTGGCGCAGCGCCTGCAGCATCGCGATCTGGTTCTGCGCCTCCCAATTGGCCTGCATCCGCCGCTCCATGCCTTCCGCGTTGTCGGCGGCAAGGCCGGTGGCGCGCAGCAAAGCGCCCAGCGCCACGGCGATGATGGCGAGCGCGACCAATACCTCGAACAGGGTAAAGCCCTCTTGCCGCCTCATGAGCCGTCCGCCACGGTGACCCGCCCCAACGGCGATTGCAGCACGGTGAGGTGACGGCCCGCCCCCGCCAGGCTCAGCGCCAGCGTGGCGGCGCGGCCATCCTGCCACAGCAACACCGGCCTGCCCTTGGGCCAGGGCTTGCCGTCCAGCAGGGCCGTCTCGCCCTGGATGCCATCCGGCCAGGGATGCTCGGCCAGCAAGTCCTCGCTGACCGTCTCCCAGGCGCCGTCGTCGTTCATGCGGCTGAAGGCATAGCCTTTGCCCGTCCAGCTCAAGGCCAGCGTATCGCCCATTTCCGCGGCGGCGCCCGCCTGTTCCAGCACGCGGGCGAAACGGTAGGCCTCGTCATTCAACAGACGATGGGTGTCCGGCCGCAGGCTGAGCGTGACGGTGGTGGCGAGGACGCCGATGATCAGCATCACCACCATCACCTCGATCAGCGTGAAACCGCGCTGGCGATCCGGCAAAGTCATCCAGACTGCTCCGTCGGCTTACTTGCCGCTTTCCCAGTTGCCTATGTCGGCATCATTGCCTTCCCCGCCCGGCTGGCCGTCGGCGCCGAAGCTCCAGATGTCGATTTCGCCATGGGTGCCCGGATTGGCGTATTGATACGGATTGCCCCACGGGTCCTTGGGCAGACGCTCCAGGTAGCCGCCCGGCTTCCAGTTTTTCGGTTCCGGCGCGGCGCTCGGCTTTTGCACCAGCGCTTGCAGGCCCTGGTCGGTGCTCGGATAGCGGCCGTTGTCCAGGCGGTACAGCTTCAATGCCTGGCTGATGGCGCCGATGTCCTGCTTGGCCGCGACGATGCGCGCCTCGTCCGGGCGGCTCATCACCTTGGGCACCACCAGCGCGGCCAGCACGCCGAGGATGACGATCACCACCATGATTTCGATCAGGGTAAAGCCGCGTTGGGCGGCGCGTTGAATCTGTTTCATTGCATCTCCATCTTCAAAATCCGGCGAAACCCCGCCGGGTTGCTTCCATTCAATTGGGCTCAATGCACCATCTGGTTCATGTCGATGATGGGCATCATGATGGCCAGCACGATCATCAGCACCATGCCGCCCATCACCAGGATCAGCAGCGGCTCCATCAGCGTGGTGAAGGTGGCCAGCTTGCGCTCCACCTCCTGCTCCTGCTGCTGGGCGGCGCGGTCCAGCATGTGCGACAGCGTGCCGCTGGCCTCGCCGCTGGAAATCAGGTGAATCAACACCGGCGGGAACTGCTTGCTGGCGTTCAAGGCCCGAGACAAGGACACGCCCTCGCGCACCTTGTTCATCGCATCCGTCACCGCGTCCTGCATCGGCAGCATGGTCATCAGCCCGCGCGCGGTTTCCAGCGCCGTCAGCAGCGGCACGCCGGAGCCGACCAGAATGGACAAAGTGCTGGCCATGCGCGCGGTGTTGAGCGCGCGGAACAAGCGGCCGAACACCGGCAGCTTGAGCACCCGCACATGAAAGCGGCGCTTCAGCGCCGGCGCGCGCAAGGCGCGGACGATCAGGAAAACCGCGGCGACGATGGAAATCAGCAAAACCACGCCCCATTGGCGCAGGAAATCGCTGCACGCCACCAGCGCGCGCGTCAGGAATGGCAGCGTCTGCTTGGTCTGGGCGAACACGCTGACCACCTGCGGCACCACATAGCTCATCAGACCGGCCACCACCAAAATGGCCACCAGCGTCACCACCGCCGGGTAGGCCAGCGCCAGCGTCACTTTCTGCTGGGTGTTCTGGCGCTTGTCCAGATACTCCGACAACCGCGACATCACCATGTCCAGATGGCCGGACTGCTCGCCGGCCTGCACCAGGGAGCGGTACAGCGGCGAGAAGACGCCCGGCGCGGCGGACAGGGCCTGGGCGAAGCTCTTGCCCTCCAGGATGTCGCTGCGCAGCGCCGCCAGCACCGTGCGGGTGCGGGTGTTTTCCGACTGCTCAGTCACCGCGGTCAGCGCTTTTTCCAAGGTCAGGCCGGCGTTGAGCAAGGTGGACATCTGCTCGGTGAGCATCACCAATTCGGCGCGCGGCAAGCCGCGGCGCAGCGCATTGCTGCCCGCGCCGCCGGTTTTGGCGTTGACGCCTTCCACGGCAACCGGCAGCAAGCCGCGCTCGCGCAGCTGCACGCGGGCGGCGCGGGCGGAATCGGCCTCCATCAAACCGCTGAGCTCTTTGCCGGCCGCGTCATAGGCGGTGTACTTGAAGGCCGCCATCAGCTTCTCGTCACCCGCAGGATTTCTTCCAGGCTGGTCTCGCCGGCCTTGACCCAGCGCAGGCCGTCGTCGCGCAGGCTGCGCATGCCGTGGCGCTGGGCGTGGTCGCGCAGGCGCTGCTCGGAGGCGCGGTCATGGATCAGCCGCTGCATCGCGTCGTCCACCAGCATCAATTCATACACGCCGTAACGGCCTTTGTAGCCGGAGCCGGCGCAGGCGGGGCAGCCCACCGGCCGGTAGTGCACCACCTCCGGCTCATCCTCCAAGGGCACCGGGTGCGGCGCCTTGCACTGCGGGCAGACGCGGCGCACCAAGCGCTGCGCCATCACCCCCAACAGCGACGAGGCCAGCAGGAAGGGCTCCACGCCCATATCGGTGAGACGCGTCACCGCGCTGGCCGCGTCGTTGGTATGCAGCGTGGCCAGCACCAAGTGGCCGGTCAGCGACGCCTGCACCGCGATCTGCGCCGTTTCCAGATCGCGAATTTCGCCTATCATCACCACGTCCGGGTCTTGCCGCAGAATGGCCCGCAGCGCTTTGGCGAAGCTCATGTCGATTTTGGGATTGACCTGGGTCTGGCCAACGCCGTCCAGGTGGTATTCCACCGGGTCTTCCACCGTCATGATATTGGTGTGGCCGGCGTCCAGACGGGACAAAGCCGCATACAGCGTGGTGGTTTTGCCGGAACCGGTAGGACCGGTCACCAGCAGGATGCCGTGCGGCTGATTGATCAGTTTGTCCACCGAGGCCAGCGTGTCCGCCGCCATGCCCAGCGTGGCCAGATCCAAGCGCGCGTTTTCCTTGTCCAAGAGACGCAGCACCACCCGCTCGCCGTGGCTGGTGGGCAGCGTCGACACCCGCACATCCACCGGCCGGCCGCCCAGGCGCAGCGAGATCCGGCCGTCCTGCGGAATGCGCTTCTCGGCGATGTCCATGCCGGACATGATCTTGATCCGCGAAACCATGGCCGCGTGCAGCGCGCGGTGCGGGCTGACCACGTCGCGCAGCGTGCCGTCCAGGCGGAAGCGCACGGTGGAGCGGTCTTCGAAGGCTTCGATGTGGATGTCCGAGGCGCCATCGCGCAGCGCCTGGGTGAGCAGCGCGTTGATCATGCGGATGATGGGCGCGTCGCCCTCGCTTTCCAGCAGGTCCTCCACGGTCGGCAAGGACTCGACCATCTGGTTCAAGTCCATGTCCTGCCCGATGTCGTCCACCATTTCCGCCGCCGCGCCGTCGCGGCTGGCGTAGTGCTCGGACAGGCGCTTTTCGAACTGCGCCGCGCTCAGCGTCTCCACGCCAGCCAGCACGCCGCCATGCAAACGCAGCGCCTCGGCCCAGGCCGCCGGCTTGGCGTCTTCGCGCAGCAACAGCTGGCGGCCGCTTTCGCCATCCAGCAGGATCACGCCGTTGGCGCGGGCGAAAGGAAAGCCCAACAGCGGCATCAGGGTGGGCTTGTTCATTTTGGCTGCGCCTTGAAATCCCGCTCCAGGCTGGATTTGATGCCGCCCTCCGGCAAGGATTTCAGCGCGGATTCCAGGTCCAGCGGCAGCTTCTTCGCCTCTTGCTTCATGTCGCCCAGAATGTACTGGTAACGATCCTGAGCCATGACGCGGCCGCCCAGCTCATCCTTGATGATGGTGGGCTTGAGGAAAATCATCAGGTTGGTCTTGTTGTGATTCTTGACCGAATAGCGGAACAAGCCGCCCAGCCAGGGGATGTCGCCCAGCAGCGGCACTTTCTGCTGGGAATCCGTCACCGAATCCTGCAGCAAGCCGCCGATCGCCAGAATGCTGCCGTCGTCGACATTGGCGATGGTTTCCAATACTCGCCGGTTCGTGGTCGGCCCTGCGTCGCTGCCCACGTTCAGAATCTGCAGATCGGATTGCTGCAGGCTGGCGGTTTCCTGCATGATCTTCATCCGCACGCTGCCGCCCTCGGAAATCTGCGGCGTGATTTCCAGATTGAAGCCTATGGTCTTGCGGTCGTAGCTGGTGGTCACCACCGGCGTGCCGCCGGTGGAGCTGCTCGGCGTCGCCACGCTGCCGGTCGGCACCGGCACTTCCTGGCCGATCAGTATCTTGGCCTTCTCATTGTCCATCGCCAGCAAAGACGGATTGGCGACGACATTGCTGCCAGCCTCGGTTTCCAGCGCTTTGGCGAGCGCGGCCAAATTGCCGTGCCGCAACCAGCCAAGATTCAAACCGGCCGAGCTGGCCAGCGCGGCCGGATTGAAAACGCCAGTCGGACCGATGGTGGAAATGATGGAGGGCGTATTGACGCCATTGGTGAAATTGGTGCCGCCTATGCCCGCGCCGCTGGTGGCCTGCCATTGCACGCCCAGCTCCATGGCGCGTTGCGCCGACATCTCGACCACCAGCGCCTCGACCAGCACCTGCGCGCGCCGCTTGTCCAGCATGTCGATCACATTGCGCAGATTCTGGTACATGGTGTCCGGCACGTTCAGGATCAGCGCGTTGTTGGTCGGATCCGCCTGAATCATGGAGCCGCTGCCGCTGGCGAATTGGCTGTTGCCCGAGCTGGACGCATCATTGCTCAAGGGACTGGAGGCGGCCGGCGCCGCCGCGGCGTTGGGCGTCGCATTGCTGCTGCCGCCCAAGGATGTGCCCGTCGCCGATGAACTGGTGCCCAAGCCGCTGCTGCCGGAACTGCTGCCATTGGTGGAGACGGCGACACGGCCTTGCAGCGGCCCTGCGTCGCCGGTCAATAGCGCGCGCAAGGTCTGCGCCACCTTGCCGGCCTCGGCGTTCTTCAAATACACCACGCGCACGTTGGAGCCGGCCTGGCTCGGTTGGTCCAACACTTTCAGCAGGCTCTTGACCTTGCCGATCTTGCCCGGCGCGTCGGCCTTGACCATCAGCACATTGGAGCGCGGGTCGGCCAGGATGGTGGTCTTGCCGCCGCCATCGCCGCCCTCTTGCAATAATTTGTTCAGCGTATTGGCTAATTCGACCGCCGAGCCATACAACACCGGGATCACCACCGTATCGCCCGCCGCGGCAGTTTCAATCGATTCGATGATGGATTCGATGCGCTGGATGTTGTCGGCGTAGTCGGTGACGATCAGCGCATTGGATTGCGGATAAGCCGCCACCGTGTTGTTGGGCGAAACAATGGGCCGGATCACCGGCACCAGCTGATTGGCGTTGCTGTTCTTCAGCGAGAACACCTTGGTGATCAAGCGGTCGCCGTCGCCGCGCGGAATGCCCTTGCTGGCCTTGGCGTGCAGCTTGGCGTCCGCCTCCGGCACGATCTTGACCACGCCATTGCCCTCCACCGCGGCGAAGCCCTGTAAACGCAGCGACGACAACAGCACCTGGTAAGACAAGGCGCGCGGCACCGGCCGGCTGGAAACGATATTGACGGTGCCCTTGACCCGCGGATCGATGATGAAGTTTTTGCCGCTGATTTCGCCTATCGCCTTGACCACGGTCTCGATGTCGGCGTTGACGAAGTTGAGCATCACGCTGTCGTTCTGCGGAGCGGCGAGCAATTGGCAGCTGGACACCAGGGCCAGGGCGGCGACGAGTTTCGAAATTCTCATTGTGTTCTCTTATTGACGCATCATGGCGGCGGGCTCGACCGCCGGTTGCTGCGGATTGTCGGGCGCGGTCTGCGGACCAGGCGGCGGAGCTTGAACGACGCCAGGCTGGGGAATGGGAATCTGGTTGAACTGCTGCGCTTGCCCGGCCTGTTGCTGCTGGCCGTTGTCGACAGCGCCGCCGCCCGCCCTGGACTGCAGCGGCACGAATTGCTCATTGCCGCCGGAGCGCACCGTCACGCCGTTCGGCGCGATCTTGACCAGCTCCCAGCCATCGGCGGTCTGCTTGCCCTGCAGCAAAGGCTGGGCCCGGCCGTTCTCATCGATGATGGCGAAGCCCTGCACGCCAGGCATCGTCGGCGCGTAAACGCCAATCAGACGGATAGGCGGCGGCGCGGAGACCGGCTGCTGCGGCGCCTCGCCAAACCAGTGCGCCTGCGCGGCCGCGGCCGCGGCGGCTTGCGGCTGGGCCGGCGCCAAGGCGCGATAGGCCCGCGCCGACGGCGACAGCAGCGCGGTCAACTGCTGGCCTGACCAATAGGCCAGCGCCAAAGCAGCCAACAAGGGCAAGCCTTTATGCCATTGCCTGCTCCATGCCGGAAGGCCGCGAAAACCCGGTTTCAGTCTTCCCCTTGTCTTTTCAAGCATCGGCATCCCGTTTTTCTTAAATTATGCTGATCAACTGCCCACCTGTGGCACGCTAGATTAAGCAGCAAGAGGTGTATTTTGCAATAGCCAAGCCACAGATTTGATGACAGCGGAAAATTTGTTTTACGGCAATATTCACTACAAATTCCCGACTTCGGGCCAAAGCCGCCCGCGCCAGCCAAGTCACAATCGAATTCTTTGACAAAACGTCGGCATTTTCGCATAAAAAACGCCACGGCAAAGCCGTGGCGCTCATGATGCATATCGATACCGTCAAACCAATGTCAAAACTGTTCTTCCGGCAAGGCCAGCGCGCTGTCCGCGCCGGACAGAATGGCGGCGGCCAGGCCGGAAACCTGCGGCAACAGGTGCTCGGCGAAGAAGCGCGCGGTGACGATCTTGGCATTCAGGAAGTCCGCGTCGGCATCGGCGTCTTGCAGCTTTTCCTTGGCGATCAGCGCGGCGCGGCCCAGCTGCCAGCCGCCCAGAGCGATGCCCATCAGCTTCAGGAACGGCACCGAGCCGGCCGCGGCCAGCTGCGGCTGGCTGCCGAAGGTTTCCAGTATGAAAGCCACGCAGCGCTCGGCGTCGGCGACAGCGGCCGCCAGATTGCGAGCGATGCTGTCGAAACCAGCGGCTTGCAGTTTGGCGACGGTGGACTGCGCCTCGCCCAGCAGCGCGCGCGCGGTGACGCCGCGCTCGGACGCCGTCTTGCGGCCGATCAGGTCCAGCGCCTGGATGCCGGTGGTGCCTTCGTAAATGGCGGTGATGCGGGCATCGCGGTAGTACTGGGCGACGCCGGTCTCCTCGATGAAGCCCATGCCGCCGTGCACCTGCACCGCCAGGCTGGTGATCTCGTTGGCCTGCTCGGTGTTCCAGCCCTTGACGATGGGGATCAGGAAGTTCAGCAGCGCCTGGTTGCGCGCGGCCTCGGCCGGCACAGGATGGCGGGCGGCGCGATCCAGCGCGGCGGCGGCGTAGAACGTCAGCGCGCGCTGCGCCTCAATCTGGGCGCGCATCGTCATCAGCATGCGGCGCACGTCCGGATGTTGGATGATGGCGACGCCAGCCGGGTCCGGCGAACCCACGGCGCGGCTCTGCACGCGCTCGCGGGCGTACTCCACCGCCTTTTGATAGGCGCGCTCGGACACCGCCATGCCTTCGATGCCCACGCCCAAGCGGGCGTGGTTCATCATGGTGAACATGTAGTTCAGGCCCTTGTTGGGCTCGCCCACCAGATAGCCCACCGCGCCGTCATTGTCGCCGAAGCTCATCACCGCGGTAGGGCTGCCGTGAATGCCCAGCTTGTGCTCCAGCGACACGCAACGCACATCGTTGCGCGCGCCGAGCGAACCATCGGCGTTGACCAGGAACTTGGGCACGATGAACAGCGAAATGCCCTTCACGCCGGCAGGCGCGTCCGGCAAACGGGCCAGCACCAGATGGACGATGTTCTCGGCCATATCGTGCTCGCCCCAGGTGATGAAGATCTTCTGGCCGCTGATGCGGTAGCTGCCATCCGCCGCCGGCACGGCGCGCGAGCGCACCTGGGCCAGGTCGGAACCGGCCTGCGGCTCGGTCAGGTTCATGGTGCCGGTCCATTGGCCGCTGGACATCATCGGCAGATAGATGCCCTTCAACTCGTCGGAAGCATGGTGGTGGATGGCCTCCACCGCGCCCAGCGTCAGCAAGGGGGCCAGGGAGAACGCCAGATTGGACGCGCACCACATTTCCTCGGCCGCCGCCGCCACCAGCGCCGGCATGCCCTGGCCGCCGTACTCCTCCGGCGCGCGCAGCCCCACCCAGCCGGATTCCACATATTGCTGCCAGGCATCCTTGAAGCCCGGGGCGGCGGTCACTTCGCCGTCTTTCCATTTGGCGCCCTGATCGCCCTGCTTGTTGATCGGCGCCAGCACGCCTTCGGCGAACTTGGCCGCCTCTTCCAGCACCGCGTCGGTCAGTTCGACCGAGCATTCGCCATAGCCGGGCAGACCGCAAATGCCTGTCAATTCGGCCAGTTCATTCAATACAAATCGGATGTCTTTGACTGGGGCGTGATAAATCATCTCGCTTCTCCTCTGTTTCTCTCGCGTCGGCCCGCGATGGACGGGCCATAAAAAACCGGCGCTCACTTAGGGAGGCGCCGGCTGCTGTTTTGGTTCCGGCGGCTATGTTGCCTGCTCGGTCGGGGGCGCGTGCGGCCCGCCCCCGGCTGTCGCTTACTTGGACAGTTCCGCCATCAGTTCCGGCACTACGGTGAACAAGTCGCCGACGATGCCGTAATCGGCCACCTGGAAGATCGGCGCTTCTTCATCTTTGTTGATGGCGACGATCACCTTGGAGTCCTTCATGCCGGCCAAGTGCTGGATCGCGCCGGAAATGCCGACGGCGAAGTACAGCTGCGGCGCGACGATCTTGCCGGTCTGGCCGACTTGATAATCGTTCGGCGCGTAGCCGGCGTCCACGGCGGCGCGGGAAGCGCCCACGGCGGCGGACAGCTTGTCGGCCAGCGGATCGATCACCGCCTTGAACTGCTCCTCCGAACCCAGCGCGCGGCCGCCGGATACGATGACCTTGGCCGAGCCCAGCTCCGGACGATCGGACTTGGTCAGTTCCTGGCCGACGAAGGCCGCCAATTGGCTGTCGGCGCCGGCGGAAATGGTTTCCACCGCGGCGGAGCCGCCCTGGCCGGCCGCGTCGAAAGCGGTGGCGCGAACGGTGATCACCTTGATGGGATCCATCGATTGCACAGTAGCCATCACATTGCCGGCGTAGATCGGACGCACGAAGGTGTCGGCCGATTCGATGGCGGTGATTTCGGAAATCTGCGCCACGTCCAGCAAAGCGGCCACGCGCGGCAGCAGGTTCTTGCCGAAAGAGGACGCCGGGGCCAGCACATGGCTGTAGCCCTTGGCCAGCTCCACCGCCAGCGCGGACAGGCTTTCCGCCAGGCCATGGGCGTAATGGGCGGCGTCGGCCAGCAGCACCTTGGCCACGCCGGCCACGCTCTTGGCGGCGTCGGCGGCGGCGGCGGCATTGTGGCCGGCCACCAGCACATGCACTTCGCCCAGCTTGGCGGCGGCGGTGATGGTGTTCAGGGTGCCTGCTTTCAGGCTCTGGTTGTCGTGTTCAGCGATAACGAGAATAGCCATGTCTTACAGCACCTTTGCTTCGTTCTTGAGTTTGGCGACCAATTCGGCGGCGTTGGCCACCTTGATGCCGGCGGAACGCTTGGCCGGCTCGGCCACTTTCAGCGTTTTCAGGCGCGGAGCGACGTCTACGGCGAGGTCGGCCGGCGTGGTCTTGTCCAGCGGCTTCTTCTTGGCGGCCATGATATTGGGCAGCTTGATGAAGCGCGGCTCGTTCAGGCGCAGGTCGGAAGTCACCACCGCCGGCAGACGCAGCTTGACGGTTTCCAGGCCGCCGTCGATTTCGCGGGTGACGTCCACGGTTTCCGCGGCCAGGTCCACCTTGGAGGCGAAAGTGCCTTGAGCCCAGCCCAGCAGCGCGGCGGTCATCTGGCCGGTCTGGTTGGCGTCGTCGTCGATGGCTTGCTTGCCCAGAATCACCAGCTGCGGCTGTTCCTTGTCGGCCACGGCCTTCAGCAGCTTGGCCACAGCCAAGGGCTGCAGTTCGGCGTCGGTCTCCACCAGGATGGCGCGGTCGGCGCCCATGGCCAGCGCGGTGCGCAGGGTTTCCTCGCACTGCTTCACGCCCATGGACACGGCGATGATTTCAGTGGCCTTGCCGGCTTCCTTCAGACGCACCGCCTCTTCAACGGCGATTTCGTCGAAGGGGTTCATCGACATCTTGACGTTGGCGATATCAACGTCGCTGCCGTCGGCTTTGACGCGGACTTTCACGTTGTAATCGACAACGCGCTTCACTGCGACTAGAACTTTCATATTCCTCCAGCAAACATCTGTGGGTTAATCGAACGCGGAAGGCAAGAAACGGCCAGCTGTGCCTGATTATGCCCCAAGCAAATTTCAAACGAGCGTTTGGTTTGTACACAGGCGCCGCCTGCGTGGTGAAAATGCAACTCGGCGACGATAGTACGTCATTTCCCCCGGCTTTGCATTTCACGCCGAAGCTGTCAGAATGAATCGGCATTTCCCTGTCATAACCAGTGGAGTTGTCATGACCGTGTTTTTCGAAGACCTCGCAGTCGGCCAAACCGCCGAAGGCGGCAAGACCATCACCGAGGCGGACATCCTGCTGTTCGCCGCCGTCAGCGGCGACAACAATCCGGTTCACCTGAACCAGGTCTACGCCGCGACCACCCCGTTCGAAACTCGCATCGCTCACGGCATGCTGACCGCTAGCCTGATTTCCGGGGTGATCGGCACCCAACTGCCCGGCTACGGCACCGTTTACCTGTCGCAAACCACCCGCTTCAAAGCGCCGGTGCGCATCGGAGAAACGGTGACCACCCGCGTCACAGTGGAAGAGCTCTTTCCTGAGAAAAAACGCGTGCGCCTGTCCACCCGCTGCCTGGTCGGCGAAAAAGTGGTGCTGGAAGGCGAATCGCTGGTGATCGCCCCTTCCCGCGGCTGATTCAGACCGCCACGCCGTGCCGGGACAGCGCCCAGCGCACCGGCTCAGCCACCAGCTCGTCCGGGAAATCCAGTCTGGATTTAAGCGCCGCCACCACTTCCTCCGTGGTCGGCGCGTTGCCCAGGCCCACCGCCAGATTCGACAGCCATTTGTGATAGCCGATCCGATAAATCGGGCTGCCGGCCATCCGCTCGCGAAAATCCTCCGCGCTCCAGCCGAACAGTTCTACCAGACTCGCGCCGTCCAAACCATGACGCACCGCAAAATCGGTTTCACCGGTTTCCACTGAAAAGCGGTTCCACGGGCAGAACAGCTGGCAGTCGTCGCAACCGTACACTCGGTTACCAATCAAGGGCCTCAGCGGCTGCGGAATGGCGGTTTTGAGCTCTATAGTCAGGTAGGATATGCAGCGCCTGGCATCCACCGTGTACGGCGCGACGATGGCGCCGGTGGGACAGACGTCCATGCAGCGCGTGCAGCGGCCGCAATGCCCGTCCTCGGCTTCATCGGGAGGCAGCGGCAAATCGGTGAGGATTTCGCCCAGGAAGAACAGCGAGCCCTGTTGTTTGGTCAACAGCAAAGTATGCTTGCCGCGCCAGCCCAAGCCGGCCTGCGCGGCCAGCGCCACCTCGGCCAGCGGCGCGCTGTCGGTAAACACCCGATAGCCGAAAGCGCCTATCGCCGACTCCATGCGTTCAGCCAGTTTTTGCAAGCGGTTGCGCAGCACCTTGTGATAATCGCGGCCCAGCGAGTAGCGGGACAAATAGGCGCGGGAGGCATCGGCCAGCACCTGCTCCGCGGGACGGGAGGCGGGCCAGTAGTTCATGCGCAGCGAGATGACGGACAGCGTGCCCGGCACCAATTCGGCGGGCCTCACCCGCATCGCGCCATGGCGGGCCATATAGTCCATCTCGCCGTGATAGCCCGCCGCCAGCCAGTCATTCAGCCGCGCCTCTGCCTCCGGCGGCAGTTCGGCGCGGGTGATGCGGGCCTCGGCGAAGCCAGCTTCTCGCGCCCAGGCTTTGATTTGGCGCGACAATTCGGGATAATCCGGTTTTTGAGGAGGATTCTCAGTCATGGCGATGGATGATACCAGCGTTCGCGACGGCAGCCTGCCGGACGAGAACGCGACCCTGGCGCTGGGCGCAGCCTTCGCCGCCGCCGCGCGGCCGGGCCTTACCGTCCATCTGCTGGGCGACTTGGGCGCCGGCAAGACCACGTTCACCCGCGGGCTGCTGGCCGCGCTCGGCCACAAAGGCAAGGTGAAAAGCCCCACCTACACGCTGGTGGAAAGCTATCCGCTGGCCGATTTTCAGGTTCATCATTTCGACCTCTACCGTTTCGCCGATCCGGAAGAATGGAACGACGCCGGCTTCAGCGAATATTTCGGCCAGGACAGCCTGTGCCTGGTGGAATGGCCGGCCAAGGCCGACGGCCTGCTGCCCATGGCCGACATCGTGCTGGAACTTGCCGTGGCCGGCGACGGTCGCAATTATCATTTTCACGCTCAGACGCAAACCGGACAGTCATGCCTCGATCGACTTTCGACCCAAACCGCCGCGCGCTGCTAGGCGCCGCCGCCGCCACCTTTCTGCTCTCCGTCAGCCCCCGCGGCTGGGCGGATGGCGGCCAGATCGTCGCCTTGCGCATCTGGCCCTCGTCCACTTACACCCGGATCACGCTGGAAGGCAGTTCGGCCATCCAATACAAGCAGTTCACCCTGAGCAATCCCAGCCGACTGGTGATAGACCTGCAAGGCGTGCAGCTCAACGGCGTGCTGAAGGACATCAGCGGCCAGATCGCCGCCGCCGACCCCTATATCGCCACTGCGCGCGCCGGACAGTTCGACCCGGACACGGTGCGGCTGGTGCTGGAGCTGAAAACCGACGTCAAACCGCAAGCCTTCACGCTGGCGCCGGTAGCCGAATACAAGCATAGACTGGTGGTGGACCTTTATCCGGCCAGCGGCCAGCAAGACGACCCCCTGCTCGCCCTTTTGCAAGACTACAACAAGGGCAAGCTGGAGCAGCCGCCCGCCCAGATCAAGCCCAAGGCCAAAAACAGCGGCCGCCCCATCATCGTGATGCTGGACCCGGGCCACGGCGGCGAAGATCCCGGCGCCATCGGCTTGCAAGGCAACCGCGAAAAGGACGTGGTCCTGAAAATCGGCCACCAGCTGAAGCAGCTGATCGACGCGGAACCCAATATGCGCGCCTACATGACGCGCAGCGACGATGTATTCATCCCGCTGGGCGTGCGCGTGGCCAAGGCGCGCAAGCTCAACGCCGACCTGTTCGTCTCCATCCATGCCGACGCCGCGCCCAACCGCGCCGCGCGCGGCTCGTCGGTGTTCGCGCTGTCGGAAAAAGGCGCCACCAGCGCCTTCGCCAAGGCCTTGGCGCAGACGGAAAACAACTCCGACCTGATCGGCGGCGTCAAGCTGGGCACCAAGGACAAATATCTGGCGCACACGCTGCTGGATCTGACCCAGACCGCCACCATCAACGACAGCCTGAAGCTGGGCAAGACGGTATTGGGACAGCTGGGCGGCTTGAACAAGCTGCACAAGAACGCGGTGGAGCAAGCGGGCTTCGCGGTGCTGAAGGCGCCGGACATCCCGTCCATCCTGGTGGAGACCGCCTTCATCTCCAATCCGGACGAAGAGCAGCGGCTGATCACCGCCGATTTCCAGCAGCAGATGGCCAACGCCATTTTCAGCGGCGTGAAAAGCTACTTCTCCCAAGGCGCGGCCTTGGCGGCGCGGGCTTAGTTAGGGCGCTTGCGATAAAGAAAAACCGCCAGTCAGTCGGCTGGCGGTTTTTTTCGTCTCTCGCGGTGTCAATGCGGCGGCAGGATATCGCCGGAGGGCGACTCCTCCGCCGCCGGCACGCGGTAGCTCTCGTCGGCCCATTGCCCCAGGTCGATCAAGCGGCAGCGCTCGCTGCAAAAGGGACGATAACGGCTTTGCGGCTCCCAGCGCACTTCGGCGCGGCAGGTGGGGCAAGGAACGATGCGGACAGAATCTGGCATGAAACTCAAAACTTGCAATTGGTGAGGTAGAACTCGACATCCTGTTCAGTCTGCTTGGGCCGGGCTTCGCCGGTCACCGCGTTGACGAAACGGATATTGAGCGCGTACTTGTTGGCGGACAATTCCGGCAACAGTTCGAGGTTGTCATCATAGCCGACGCGGATCAGCTGCACCACCTTGCCGCCGGACATTTGCTGGAACGCGCCCTTGCGGGCCACGTAATGGTGGGTTTTGCCGCTGTCGCGCAGCAGCCTCAGCAAGATGTCAGCGGCCTCGGCGGTCGGCATCAGGGGCGCGGCCCAACGCAGCAGATCCTGACGGCGGGCGTCGGCGGGGCGCTGCTGCCACAAGTGATAGGACGGCAAGTCAAACTGACAGGTGCCGCCGGGAATGCCCGCGCGCTGCTTGATCGCCATCAGCCATTCATTCTCGCGCAGATTCTGGCCGAACTTGCCGGTCAGGGCCAGCAGCTTGCCGGAGGCGTGCTCGATCTCCTCCAGCACGCCCTCCAGCGTTTCCTCCGCCACGTTCGGATTGTCGCGCAGCGCTTCCAATACTTGCTTCTGCCGTTCCAGCTCCTGCAGCAAATCCGCCTTCAGATCGGCGCGCGAGGCGGTTTCCATCAACTCGAACAACACCATCAGCGCCGCATGGTGGTCATGCGCGTGGTCTTTGCCGACAAAAAAAGCCAGCCGCCCATATAGATATTCCAGGCGAAGCAGAATACGGGTGCGTTCGGTGACAGGAAATTCAAAACTGATCACGGCCAATCTGCCCTTCTCCACGGCTTGCAGCAAGCCTCATAACAATGCATTGACAAGATTGGCCAGATAATAACCGTGTTTGGCATCGACTTGAAGTCTCAATTCGGCCAAGCTGCCGTCATTATCTATGCTATCGTCCGCCCGGCGCAGCCGCTCCGTCCGGGAAAGCTGCGCCGACATGATGGCGCGGACGGCTTCCTCGGACAGTCCGCTGCGGCGCATCACCCTTTCCAGCTGCGTATTTTCACTGCAGTCCACCACCAGCGTGCGCGCCAATAGCGGCAGGTATCGATCGCTTTCGAACAATAGCGGCACAACCAGCAGCGCGTAATCTCCCCGCGCCGATTCAAGCTGACGCAAGCTTTCCGCATGAATGGCGGGATGCAAAATGGCCTCCAGCCTCTTTTTGCTGGCCGGATCGGCAAACACCTTCTCCCGCATCGCCGGCCGATTCAAGGCACCCTGAGCAGTCAGGGCGGCCGGACCGAATTCTCGTTCAATGGCGGCCATCGCCGCGCCCCCCGGCCCCGTCAACTGATGAGCGATCAGATCCGTATCCACCACCGCCACGCCCAGTTCGGCGAACCGCTCGGCGGCGGCGCTCTTGCCCGACCCTATGCCGCCGGTCAGGCCGACTACCGGGATACCCATGCCAAATATCCATTCATGATTTGCCCGCCCCAGGCCATCGCGATCCAGCCAGCGATGGCCAGATAGGGACCAAAAGGAATTTTTTGCTCAAGCCTGCCCTTGGACCATGCCATCCACGCCAACCCCGCCGCGGCGCCGACCAGCGAGGACAGAAAAATGATCAAAGGCAGCATAGACCACCCCAACCAGGCCCCCAGCGCCGCCAGCAATTTGAAATCGCCGTAGCCGAAGCCTTCTTTGCCGGTCAGCAGCTTGAATACATGAAACACCAGCCACAAGGCGAGATAACCGCATGCCGCGCCCAGCACAGCGTCAGCCAGCGGCAGCCTGCCCGAAAACAAATTGAACAACAGCCCCGCCCACAACAAAGGCAGCGTCAGATCATCCGGCAGCAGGCCGGTGTCCAAATCGATAAAGGCCAATGCCAGCAAGGCCGCCGTCAATAGTAACGCCCCGGCAAGAGGCCAGCCCCAGCCTATTTCCCAGGCCAGAAATCCGAACAACGCTCCGCACCATGCCTCCACCAGGGGGTAGCGCGGGCTGATTTTGCTCCCGCAGTCCCGGCAACGCCCGCGCAGCAAAACAAACCCCAACATGGGAATATTATGCCAGGGCCGCACCGGCGCGCCGCAGGCCGGACAGCGCGATCCCGGCTTCCATAAATTGGCCACCGTCATGCCGCTCATGGCGCTGGCCGCATCCTGCGCGGCCAGGCGCAATGGCTCGAAGCGCTGGTGCTCGGCCAGGTACTCCACGCTGTCTGCGAGAAAGTCGCGCTCCAGCATGCCAGGCAGGCGATGAATCACGACATTGAGAAAGCTGCCCACCATCAATCCAAGCACGATGGCCACGCCGACAAGATAGCCGGTATGCGCGCTCAGCAACCAAATCAAGTCGTCCAGCATCAGCCCACCACTTGTCCCATTTTGAAGATCGGCATGTACATCGCGATCACCAGGCCGCCGATCAACACGCCCAGAATCACCATGATGGCCGGCTCCAGCAGGCTGGACAGCGCGGCCACCGCATTATCCACTTCTTCTTCATAAAAGTCGGCAACTTTGTCCAGCATCTGATCCAGAGAGCCCGACTCCTCGCCGATCGAGGTCATTTGCAGCACCATATTGGGAAACAGATCGGTGCGCTGCATCGAAAAATTCAGGCTGGAGCCGGCGCTGACATCGGACTGGATGCGCTTGGTCGCCTCCGCATACACCTGATTGCCCGCCGCGCCGCCCACCGAGTCCAGAGCCTCCACCAAGGGCACTCCAGCCGCGAACAGCGTGGACAGCGTGCGCGCCCACCGCGCGATGGTGGCCTTGCGGATGATGTCGCCTATCACCGGCAACCTCAGCAATAGCCTGTCCATCTGCTCCTGCAGCTTGGGCGTGCGCTTGAATGCGTAAAAGAAGGCGAACAGCGAGCCGAAAATGCTGCCGAAAATCAGCCACCAAAAATGGACAAACTGGTCGGACAGCCAGATCACAAACAATGTGGGCGCCGGCAAATTGGCGCCGAAACTGGAAAACAAATCCTTGAAAGCCGGAATCACGTAAATCATGATCACCGCGGTAATCACCAACGCAGTGCCCACGATGGCCGTCGGATAAATCAGGGCCGACTTGATCTTGGCCTTGATCGCCATGACTTTTTCTTTATACGTGGCCAGTTTGTCCAGCAGGCTATCCAGCACCCCGCCGGTCTCGCCGGCGGCGATCAGATTGCAAAACAGCTTGTCGAAATACAAGGGTTTTTTGCGGAACGCCTCCGCCAGCGACGAGCCGGTCTCCACATCCGCCCTCACCTCCAGCAGCATCCGCGTCACCGCGGGATTGCCATGCCCCTTGGCCGAAATATCGAAGGCCTGCAATAAGGGCACGCCGGCGCGCATCATGGTGGACAGCTGGCGCGTGAACAGGGTGATGTCTTTTTCGGTGATTTTCTTGCCGAAACCGCTGCGGCGCTTGCGTATCTTGGTGACGTTGATGCCCTGGCGGCGCAACTGGGTTTTGGCCACGCTTTCCGACTCGGCCCGCACCTCCCCCCGTATCGCCTTGCCGGCGCGGTCCTTGCCTTCCCATTCCCAGATATATCCGGGATTCGCCTTTTTGGCAGCCGGTGTCGCCATTGATCCAACCTTCCCTATTCAAGCTTGAGCGATGCTCTCGACCTCAGTCGTTGGTCACCGCCTCGATCTCCGCCAAGGAGGTAAGGCCTCGCCTCACCTTGATCAGTCCCGCCCGCCGCAAATCGACCATGCCTTCCTGCTTGGCCAGGTCGGCGATATCCACCGCAGTGCCGTTCTTCATGATCAGCCGCGTCATCGCGTCGCTGATCGGCATCACTTCATAAATCCCGGTTCTGCCCTTGTAACCGGTGTTGCGGCACTCTTCGCAGCCGACCGGACCATAAGGATGCCAGCTGCCATCCAGCTCCTCTTTGCGGAAGCCGGCATGCAACAGCGCCTCATCGGGAATTTCCACCGGTTTCTTGCAATGGCTGCATAAGCGGCGCGCCAGCCGCTGCGCCATGATCAGCAGCACCGAACTGGCGATATTGAACGGCGCCACTCCCATATTCAACATCCGGGTCAGCGTCGCCGGCGCGTTATTGGTGTGCAGGGTGGAGAACACCATATGCCCGGTCTGTGCCGCTTTGATGGCGATGTCGGCGGTTTCGAAATCGCGGATCTCGCCCACCATGATCACATCCGGATCCTGCCGCAGAAACGCCTTCAACGCGAACGCGAAGGTCAGGCCGGCCTTTTCATTGACATTGACCTGATTGATGCCCGGCAAATTGATTTCCACCGGGTCTTCCGCGGTGGCGATGTTGAGGTCCGGCTTGTTCAAGATATTCAAACAGGTATACAAGGACACCGTCTTGCCGCTGCCGGTAGGCCCGGTCACCAGCACCATGCCGTAAGGCCGGGCGATGGCCGACAGCAGCAAAGCCTTCTGCTCGGGCTCGAAGCCCAGCTGCTCGATATCCAGAGAAGCGGCCGACGAGTCCAGGATACGCATCACGATTTTCTCGCCGAACAGCGTAGGCAAGGTGCTGACCCGGAAATCGATGGCCCGGCTCTTGGACAACACCAGCTTCAGCCGGCCATCCTGCGGCACGCGCTTTTCCGAAATATCGAGCTTGGAGATCACCTTGATGCGCGAAGCGATTTTTTCCTTCAACAATAGCGGCGGCTGCGCCACCTCTTTCAAGACGCCATCCACCCGATAACGGATGCGGTAATACTTCTCATAGGGCTCAAAATGGATGTCGGACGCGCCGCCGGCGATCGCGTCCAGCAGCATCTTGTGGATGAACTTCACGACCGGCGCGTCATCGACCTCCACCTGCGGTCCGGAGTCGACCTGCGCATCCGGATCGGCGAATTCGAGATCGCCGAAGTCCTCGTTTTCCAACTCCTTCAGCGCCGATGTGGAGTTGTCCTGGTAACGGCCCAGCACCTTGGACAGCTTGTCGTCCTCCACCACCACGATTTCCACGGTCAGTCCCGTCTTGAACGTAATGGCATGGTAGGCCGAAGTCTGGGTAGGATCAGAAGTGCCGATATACAGTTTATTGCCGCGCTTCAGCAAGGGCAGCAAACGGCGGCTGGCGATCAGATCGTCATCCACCAAGCCCTTGGGCAACTGATCCACATCCAGCGAAGACATATCGAGCAAGGGATAGCCGAAAATGCGCGAAGCGAACATGGCGATCTCTTGCGCCGTCATCTTCTTGCTGAGAATCAGCTGCTCGACAAAGCTGACATTGCCGGCCGCGGCATGGCGCTGAATGGCGTCCGCCTCTTGCTGAGGCAGCGCGTTATGTTGTATCAGGGCCCTGCCCAGGCCGGAAATCCCTGCCGAAGCTTCCATATGCGAAACCGGTTCCGTTTTGACGTTGTAGTCACGATCGTGCGCAGGCTTTGACATCATTATATGCGAAATACCGCCCCTTCCCCGGAGCAATACCAAAGCGAGCAAACCTTCGACCGCGCGCAGGGCTCAATAAAAAAGGGCTGCCAAAGCAGCCCTCTTGCATCGTTGCCAGAAACGATCAGAAGCGGTGGATCAGACCCAGGCCGAAGGTGCTTTCGCTAGCAGCGCCGTCAGCCTTCCAGTTCACGTGCCCGTAAGAGGTATACACGTCAGTGCGCTTGGAGAGCGCATAATCCAGACTCAACACGAACTGGTCGTAGCCGCTCTTGTTGATGTTGGTGCCATTCAGAGAAACATCGTAACCCTTAACATACGACAGGTAAGGCGTGAAGGAACCGAAGGTGTAGCCACCAGTCAGCGCGAGCTCCTTGGTCTTCATCAGGAGGGAATTCACTGCCGCTTGGGCCTGGGCCGTCGTGGCAAAAGTGCCATTATTTACCAAGTTATTAACAACAGCGTTGTTTACAGCAGTACCCACTGTGCCATTGTAGAACGGGCTGAAGCCATAACCGCGGACTTGTTGATAGCCCAAAGCCAAGTAGATATTGTTGGCGTTGTAGCCGCCTTCAAAACGATGCCAGTCCTTGTTGCCGCCGACCAGATTCGAATCGCCCCAGCTGCCGTAGTTGTACTTGCCGAAATAACCCGAGTTTTCGTAGCTCAGGCCAATGTTGGAGAACTGGTTATTGGTGCGAGTGCCAGCGACGGTAGTGCGGTTTTCATCAAGCGCCCACAGAACTGCCATGCTGAAACCGCCCCAGTTGGCGCTGTCATAACGGATAGCGTTGTTATGACGGCCATCCAGACGAGTGAACATGCCCAGACCGCCGACGCTTTCGTCGCTGTATGAACCCGGGTCTACCTGTTCCATGTCGGAGTTGGCATAGTCAGACAGACGACCCAAACGGACCTTGCCCCACGAATCGCCGGCCAGACCGACGAAAGTATCGCGAGTGCCAAGGCCATCGCTGGACGCGGCATTTTTGTTGCCGTTGGTGCCATCCATATGCAAGCGGCTTTCCACCTGCCAGATCGCCTTCAGGCCATTGCCGACATCTTCGCTGCCCTTGAAGCCAATGCTGGAGGTCCAGTCATTGACTTGGACGCCGCTTCTCGGGCTTTTATTGCCATCCAGACCCAAGGAAGAGCTGTAGGTCTTGTTGTCTTCGATACCAGCCTTGATGGTGCCGTAGATGGTCACGTCCGCCATGGCGGCTGCAGGCAGGGCGGCCAATGCCAAGGCGATAAGCTTCTTGTTCATTGCAAATCCTTTCAAGTCAGTTGATTTTGTCCTGTTGGCTGAGCCCGGACATTTATGTGTCGGCGATATGTTCCGCCGATCGCTGTAGCCAATATAAGACTGACGTTGCAAAAAAACAAAGCCTAGGCGGGCCGCTCCTATGAAAACTCTCCCAAAAAACAACAGGATTTCGGCAAAACCAGCTGAAACCCTTATTCCATATGACTCCTCGCATTTGCAAAAACGCAACACCAAAACCAGAATTGTTTCACTTATACAACACAAAAATGACTACACCATAAACAAACAGCCCTGCGGGCCGAAGCCGACAGAGCTGCTTGAGACGCTGCGCGCCCTCCACCACAGTGAAGAGACCCGCAACTTCAGATGCCGCGCAAGCGTATTACTTGGTTGCCACAGGCTTGGCCGTGGGTTTAGCCGCAGGCGCGGCTGCCGGCGCGCCGCCGCTCACAGCCAAATCCTTGCGCAGCTTTTCCAGCGTCTTGTCGCCGATGCCGGAGACTTTCTTCAGATCGTCCACCGTTTTGAACGGGCCGTTCTTGGTCCGGTAATCGACGATGGCCTTGGCTTTGGCCGGGCCTATGCCCTTCAACGCTTCCAATTGCTGCTGCGTGGCGGTATTGAGATTGACCGCGGCCAGGGCGAAATTGCACAACAACATCAAGGCGGCGAAAACAGATAGCAGTTTTTTCACGGAAAGACTCCTTGCGAGGATGCTTTGCAAACGGTTTTAGAGAAAAACGCTTATGCGGCGCCTTAGCGCTGCAGCACTAATTCTAAAACCACCTTGCTGCCCACGTATGCCAGCATCAGGGACAGGAAGCCGGCCAGAGTCCAACGGATCGCCACCTTGCCGCGCCACCCCCGCAAACGACGGCCCAGCAGCAAGGCGGCGAAAATCAGCCAGGAGAGCACGCTGAACACGGTTTTGTGGGTGAGCGCCGCAGCCTTGCCGAACACCTCCTCGGAAAAGGTCACGCCCGTCACCAGCGTCAGCGTCAGCAGCAAAAAGCCCACCGCGATGACCTGGAACATCATTTTTTCCAGCGTCAGCAAAGGCGGCAGCTGCTTGGCCAGCATCGACACTCTTCTATGGTGCAAGGCACGCTCCAGGATCAGCATCAACACCGCGATCAGCGCGCCGATGGCGAACAGGCTGTAGGCCAGCATGGAAACCAGGATGTGCAGCACGAAAGCCGGATTGGACAGATCGCTGACCATATGATGGCCGGGAAAGGCAATGGCGAAGGCCAGCGCAGCCATCGCCAGCGGCATCATGAACAGCTGCAGCCCTTCCACTTTATAAAAGAAGCTGCAGGTCCAGTAGATCATCAGCATGATCCACACCATCACGCCCAGCGCGTGCCCCACCCCCAGCGACAAACCGCCGCTGGCGCTGAGCGGCGCCACCACCACCACGGCCTGCACCAGGAGCAGCAAGCCAAGCAGGCCATGCTCCAGCCTGGGATTGCGTGGCCAGCGGGCCACGCCCTTCCAATTGGCCAGGTAGTGCCAGGTAAAGGCCCCGTAGGACAGGATCAGGAACAGCGAGAGAACGAGCAGGAGGCTGGTCATGTTTTTTATGTCATCAAATCCGGGCGCTGACCCGGCGGCTCGTGGTAAAATCGACAGTTTGAGAGTCTACACCAAGCTGCCGTGTCGGTGGCAGAGAGTAAGGACAGCACATGCTAGACAACCTGACCAGCCGCCTGTCCGGCGTGATGAAAACCCTGCGCGGCAACGCGCGGCTGACCGAATCCAACATCCAGGACGCGATGCGCGAAGTGCGCATGGCGCTGCTGGAAGCCGACGTGGCGCTGCCCGTCATCAAAACCTTCATCGCCCAGGTGAAAGAGCGCGCGCTGGGCCAGGACGTGATGGGCAGCCTCACCCCGGGCCAAGCGCTGGTGGGCGTCGTCAACGAAGAACTCGTCAAGCTGATGGGCGAGAAGAACGACGAGCTCAACCTGGCCGCCGTGCCGCCCGCCATCGTGCTGATGGCCGGCCTGCAGGGCGCGGGTAAAACCACCACCGTCGGCAAACTGGCCAAAAGGCTGAAGGAAACCCAGAAGAAGAAGGTGCTGGTGGTCTCGGCCGACGTTTATCGTCCCGCCGCCATCGAGCAGCTGAAGCTGCTGGCCTCGCAAGTGGGCGTGGAATGGTTCCCATCCGACGAGAAGCAAAAGCCGGTCGACATCGCCCGCGCCGCGCTGGACCACGCCCGCCGCCATTTCTTCGACGTGCTGATGGTCGACACTGCCGGCCGTCTCGCCATCGACGAAGCGATGATGGAGGAGATCAAGGCGCTGCATGCCGCCATCAATCCGGTGGAAACGCTGTTCGTGGTGGACGCGATGCAGGGCCAGGACGCGGTCAACACCGCCAAGGCCTTCAACGAGGCGCTGCCGCTGACCGGCGTCATCCTCACCAAGATGGACGGCGATTCGCGCGGCGGCGCCGCGCTGTCGGTGCGACACGTCACCGGCAAGCCTATCAAGTTCATCGGCGTGGGCGAAAAAGTCGCCGCCATCGAGCCCTTCCACCCGGACCGCATCGCCAGCCGCATCCTGGGCATGGGCGACGTGCTGTCGCTGATTGAGGAAGTCCAGAAGGGCATCGATCACAAAGAAGCCGAGGCGATGGCCAAGAAGTTGAAATCCGGCAAGGGTTTCGACCTGGAAGACTTCAAGGCCCAGATGCAGCAGATGAAGAAAATGGGCGGCATGTCCAATCTGCTGGAAAAAATGCCGGGACAGATCGGCCAGATGGCCAAGGGCATCCAGGGCGCCGAGGCGGAAAAATCGATGCGCCGCATCGAAGGCATTATCAACTCGATGACGATGGACGAGCGCCGCAAGCCCGAATTGATCAAGGCCAGCCGCAAGCGCCGCATCGCCGCCGGCTCCGGCGTGACCGTGCAGGAAGTGAATCGCCTGCTGGCCCAGTTCGAGCAGATGCAGAAAATGATGAAGCAGTTCTCGTCCAAGGGTGGGATGATGAAAATGATGCGCGGCATGAAGGGCATGATGCCCGGCATGTAAGCGGAAACAACGGGCGCCAGTCGCCCGTTTCTTTTGAGATGAAGACAAGAAGCCGGCAATGCGGCGCGAAAGCGCTACATTGATTAAGGAGTCGCGCCGGCCGCGTCGCCAGGATTGTTTGTATTGCAACCCGCCGCTGTTTGGCAAATCACGTTTGGAAATACCCCGCATGAATCTGACTACGTTGACCGCCCTCTCCCCGCTGGATGGCCGCTACGCCGGCCAGGTGGAAGGCCTGCGCAACCTGTTCTCCGAGTTCGGTCTGATGAAGTGCCGCGTCAAGGTGGAGCTGGAATGGCTGAAGATGCTGGCCGCCGAGCCGGGCATCGAGGAAGTCAAACCCTTCTCCGACGCCACCATCCGCGAAATCGACGACGTGATCGCCAACTTCAGCGTCGAGCACGGCGAAGAAGTGAAGGCCATCGAGGTTCGCACCAATCACGACGTCAAGGCCATCGAGTACTGGCTGAAGGAACGGCTGTCCGGCAACCCGGAAGTCATGGCCGCCGGCGAGTTCATCCACTTCGCCTGCACCTCCGAAGACATCAACAACCTCAGCCACGCGCTGATGCTGAAGAGCGCGCGCAACACCGTGCTGCTGCCGGCGCTGGACGAGGTCATCCACAAGCTGCAGAAGCTGTCGCATGAGCTCGCCGACATGCCGATGATGTGCCGCACCCACGGCCAGCCGGCCACTCCGTCCACCATGGGCAAGGAATTGGCCAACACGGTTTACCGGCTGAAGCGCCAGCGCGAGCAGCTGGTGCACCAGGAAATCCTGGGCAAGATCAACGGCGCCGTCGGCAATTACAACGCGCACCTGGCGGCCTACCCGGACATCGACTGGGAAAGCCTGTGCGGCCGCTTCGTCACCGGCCTGGGCCTCACTTTCAACCCCTACACCATCCAGATCGAGCCGCACGACTACATGGCCGAGCTGTACCAGGTGATGAGCCGCGTCAACACCATCCTGATCGACCTGAACCGCGACATCTGGGGCTATATCTCGCTGGGCTACTTCAAGCAGAAGGTGAAGAAGGACGAAGTGGGCAGCTCCACCATGCCGCACAAGGTCAACCCGATCGACTTCGAGAACGCCGAAGGCAATCTGGGCATGGCCAACGCCATCATGGGCCACCTGGCCGAAAAGCTGCCGATCTCCCGCTGGCAGCGCGACCTGACCGACTCCACCGTGCTGCGCAATATGGGCGTCGGTTTCGGCTATACCCTGCTTGGCCTCAAGTCCTGCCTGAAGGGCCTGAACAAGCTGGAAATCAATCCGGCCCAGATCGCCGCCGAACTGGACAACGCCTGGGAACTGTTGGCCGAGCCGGTGCAAACCGTGATGCGCCGCCACGGCATCGCCAATCCTTACGAGCAGCTCAAAGAGCTGACCCGCGGCAAGGGCGGCATCACCCGCGAGACGCTGCACGCCTTCATCAAGAGCCTGGAGCTGCCGGAAGCGGTCAAGGCCGGCATGCTGGAGATGACGCCGTCCAACTACGTGGGCAAGGCCGCCGAACTGGCGCGCCGCGTCTAAGTAACCAGTAAATCTGCCTTTGCGACGCCGCCAGCCTCTGGCGGCGTTTTTTATTGCCTAAACTGGGTCAAGATAGCCTCACTAGCAGCCGGATGCGGATAGCGCAACGCAAAATTTAGTGGTCAAAACGGCAATTGCCCCTGACAATGTAGTGTGAATAACACCAAAAAATACGCAACACGTCTTGCTGCAGATAGAAACCGTGAACTGCCTTCAGCACAACCTCCCGGTAACAGGGAACTTTGTTGAAAGAATGGATGATCATGCAATCAATGTACGACCAATCCGAGCACACCCCTGCCACCGATGACGAACTCGCCGCCGCTCAGCAGCCGACTACCCGACAGTTGCTCAACCTGAACGAGCGCAGCCAGCCCGGGCTGTACCAGTTTTTCATCGAACACGACACCAACCGCATCCTGCAACACCTGGACACGCTGCGCGGCATCGCCTTCTCACGCGAGAACGAAGATGACCAGGACGGCCCCAGCGAAAAGCCTTTCCCTTCAGTTTGCCTGATAGGACTGGGCCGCTGCGGTTCGAATATCGCTCTGGATGTGGCCACCCTGGTCTACAACGCGCGCAAGTTTTACCTCAATGAATTCAACGGCGACGATAAAACCACGCCGGAACAGGAACAACGACCCAAGCGCTGGATCCGCCGCAACCTGCTGTCGCAGCACAAGAGCGCCAAACCCGCGTTCCTGATCGAACCCATGGTCATGCTCGGCGACCTGGACAAGGACATCAAGGGCCGCATCCGCTTTTCGCGCCGCGGCGAGCAAGGCCAGGGCGACTTCCTCAACAACTACAACAAGATGAAGATCATGGACCTGGCCGAGGTCCATGCTGGCGGCGCCGGCAACGCCCCCATCCTGGGCCAGTATCTGGCCAAGATCATCCTGAACAAAGACACGGTCAGCTTCTCCGATCCGGAATGGGCGCTGATCCATTCCTATCTGGTCGACTCCTGCGGCATCAAGGCCAACCAGTCGCGGCTGTATTTCTACATTTTCAGCGCCGGCGGCGGCACCGGCTCGGGCATGGCTTCGGAATTCGGCCTGGCCCAGCAATACGCCTATATGAGCAAGACCTTCGAAACCCGCGGCGACGGCAAGCCGGGGCAGGAGGGAGACGGCTACGGCTTCGTGTTCGAGCCCATCTTCACCAGCGGCATCTGCATCCTGCCCAATATCTCGGGCCAGCATGCCGAAGGCTCGGAAGCGCTGCACATCAATGCCGGCCGCCTGCTGTGCAAATACCTGTCCGAGGAGTGGGACTTCTCCTACAACTTCGACAATGAGGAAGCCGGCGCCGAAAGCGTGATGCGCCGCATCCGGCCGTGGAACGCGATGATGCTGATCTCCAACGACATCATGCGCTACGCCGAGGAAAGCGAAGGCGGCAATATCGAGCACCTGGACGTGAACGCGATGGAGCGCCACGCCAACCAGTACATCTCGCAGCAGATATTCAACATCCTGACCGCGCAGGCCGTCACCAGCGACTACGACGAAAACTACTTCCTGCGCGCCGGCATCGACATGGGCGAAACCATACGGCTGGACGCCAACGATCTGTTCATGAGCCTGGCCGGCCCGGTGGCGGTGGCTTACGCCGAATCGGTGGTGTCGGACCCGCTGGGCTCGGACGGTTTCGTCAATAAGCTGGATATCGACGATCTGTTCTACCGCTCCATCGACCTGCCGCACTTCAATCAGCAAACCCAGGCAATCGAAGGCATCAGCCTGCTGCCGATAGAATCCGCCAGCTACCGCGCGGCGCTGGAGGAATACAAGCAGTCGGGCTACTCGGCAGACAAGCTCAATCAGATGTTCTTCTTCCAGAACTGCTCGTCGGTAGTGGCCATCCTGTCGCTGCCCAAAGGCTACAAGCTGTCCTATCTGGACCTGAACCGGCTGAAACGGCATTTGAATGACCTGTTCCCCAGCACCACGCTGAAGCGCTACGCGCTGGTGATAGGCGCGTCCACCAATCTGTCCTTGACCACGCTGGTGGCCAAGAGCCCCTGCCTCAGCGACGATTTCCTGACCCTGATCGTGTCCTTCATCAAGCGCTGCTTCGCCCACGGCAACCACCGTTACGACGACAGCCTGGACAACGCCATCCTGGACCTGATCACGGCGGAAAACTTCGACGAGACGGTGTTGGAACGACTGCTGAACGAGTACGAGAACCCGGCTAAGATTCTCGATACCAACTGGTTCGCGATCAAGCCGATGTACGAGAAGAAGTACCGCGAGCTGATCCGCGACAACAAGAAATTCGTGTCGATCAACGACATCCGCCTCACGCGCCAGCATGTGCAGAAGGCGGTGTGCTATCTGCGCGAGATCTACCGCCACCGCATCGGCAAGACCCGCGTGGTGTCGCTCAACAGCTACGCGCGCAAGCGCGGCTAAGCCTTACTCGCGCCCGCCTGGCAGCCCCGCCCCGCATTCCGCGCGGCGGGGTTTTTACTAGGCCAGATAGTAAAGTAGATTATTTTTTCATTGCGCTCAGAATCATTGTCAACGGCATAGCCGCTCCCTAGTTAATCCACAGTAACGTCTCCAGCCCGCGCGCGGCCTCGTCAAAATGCTTGCCATAGCAATCATTAACAAAGCCGCCCCGCCTCCCGCTGCGATTCGCTCCTCGCTCGCCCGTTTGCTGGCATAAGCTGCAACAAGCGCTGGTAAAAAGAGCAGATTTCTAGCCCAAGCTTTCGCGCCGGCAGGCCGCGCAAGCCGCAACCCCGAAGAGAGGCAAGTCCTACCCTATGTGGATTGTCGAAACGGCCCTGAAAAGGCCCTATACCTTCATCGTGATGGCCATCCTGATCTTGCTGGCCACCCCACTGGCGATCATGCGCACGCCGGTGGACGTGCTGCCGGAAATCGACATTCCGGTGATCAGCGTGATCTGGGGCTATGGCGGCCTGTCGCCGCAACTGATGGCCGACCGCATCACCCAGACGCACGAACGCACGCTCACCACCACCGTCAACGATATCGAGCATATCGAGTCGCAATCGCTGAACGGCATCGCCATCATCAAGATTTTCTTCCAGCCCAACGTCAACATCCAGACCGCCATCGCCCAGGTGGTGTCGGTGTCGCAGGCGGTGGTCAAACAGATGCCGCCCGGCGCCACGCCGCCCTTGATCATCAAGTACACCGCCTCCAGCGTGCCGGTGGTGCAATTGGGGCTGTCCAGCAAAACCATGTCGGAACAGGACGTATTCGACGCGGCGATCAACCAGATGCGGCCGCAGCTGGTGACCATACCCGGCATCGCCATCACCTATCCCTATGGCGGCAAGGTAAGGCTGCTGTCGGTCGACCTGGACACCCATGCCATCGCCGCCAAAGGCTTGACGCCGGCCGACGTGGTCAATGCCGTCAACGCGCAAAACCTGACCCTACCCGCCGGCACCGCCAAGATTGGCGACACCGAGTACAACGTCTCGCTCAACGGCTCGCCCGACAGCATCGCCGGGCTGAACAACATCCCGGTGAAGACGGCGAACGGCGCCACCGTGTTCCTGCGCGAAGTGGCGCACGTGCGCGACGGTTTCTCGCCGCAGACCAATATCGTCAAGCAGAACGGCCAGCGCGGCCTGATGATGTCGATCTACAAGAACGGCGGCGCGTCCACGCTGGACGTGGTGAACCACTTGAAGGAAAAGCTGCCCGGCGTGCTGCCGCTGCTGCCCAAGGACATCCATGTCAGCCTGCTGGCCGATCAGTCGGTGTTCGTCAAAACCGCAGTGGAGGGCGTGATCCATGAAGCGCTGGTGGCCGCCGTCCTGACCGCGGTGATGCTGCTGCTGTTCCTCGGCAACTGGCGCACCACCTCCATCATCGCCGTCTCCATCCCGCTGTCCATCTTCACCGCCATCGTCGCGCTGCACGCCATAGGCGAAACCATCAATGTGATGACGCTGGGCGGCCTGGCGCTGGCGGTGGGCATTCTGGTGGACGACGCCACGGTAACGATAGAGAACATCGAGCGCCACCTGCACATGGGTTCGGCGCTGTACACCGCCATTCTGGACGGCGCCGGCGAGATCGCCGTGCCGGCCTTCGTCTCCACCTTGTGCATCTGCATCGTGTTCGTGCCGATGTTCTTTCTGGAAGGCGTGGCGCGCTATCTGTTCGTGCCCATGGCCGAGGCCGTGGTGTTCGCCATGCTGGCATCCTATGTGCTGTCGCGGACCCTGGTGCCGACGCTGGCGCTGATGCTGATGGGCCATCGCCATCGCTCCGGCCGGATAGAACACTGGATCCACCATGTGCATGAGCGCTTCAACGCCCGGTTTGAAAGCCTGCGCGAAGTGTATGTCCATCTGCTCAGCCATCTGCTCACCCACCGCAAGCCGTTCATGGCCGGCTTCCTGATCTTCTGCCTGGCCTCTTGCGGACTGTATCTGCTGCTGGGCCGCGACCTGTTCCCCGAGGTGGACACCGGCCAGATCAAGCTGCATGCGCGCGCGCCCACCGGCACCCGCATCGAGGACACCGCCATCCTGGCCGACCAGGTGGACGCGGCCATCCGCCAGATCATCCCGGCCAAGGACCTGGACGGGCTGATCGACAATATCGGCCTGCCCTATAGCGGCATCAACCTGTCCTACAGCAACTCCGGCACCATAGGCACGCTGGACGACGAAGTGCTGATTTCGCTGAAGCCCGGCCACGCGCCCAGCGCCGACTACATCGCCGAGCTGTCGCGCAAGCTGTCGCCTCGCTTCCCCGGCGTGGAATTCTTCTTCCAGCCGGCCGACATCATCACCCAGATTCTGAACTTCGGCTCGCCGGCCGCCATCGATGTGCAGATTTTCGGCAAGAACCTGAAGGAAAACGCCGCCTTCGCCGGCCGTCTGCTCAGCCGCATCCAGGCCATCCCCGGCGCGGCAGACGCGCATGTGCACCAGCGGTTGGACACGCCATCCATCAAACTGGACATGGACCGCGCCCGCCTGCAGGGCATGGGCATCGCGCCGTTCGACGTGGCGCAGAACCTGCTGCTGCCCTTGTCCGGCAGCCAGCAAACCCAGCCGGCCTTCTGGCTCAATCCGGCCAACAGCATCGTCTACACCATGCAGGCGCAGGCGCCGCAGTATCGCATCAGCACCCTGGATCAACTGATGCAGCTGCCGATCAACGCGCCGGGCAGCCATGGCAAGGGCGAACAGACGCTGGGCAATCTGGTTAAGGCCAGCCCCGGCCGCGAAGCCGCCATCGTCACCCGCTACAACATCCTGCCCTCCATCGATATCTACGCCAGCCCGCGCGGCCGCGATCTGGGCTCGGTGGCGGCGGACATCCAGAAGGTAATCAACGAGGAGCAGGCCCATCTGCCCAAGGGCAGCCATATCGGCATGCGCGGCCAGGTGGAAACCATGCGCTCCTCCTACCTGGGACTGGGGGTCGGCATTCTCGGCGCCATCGTGCTGGTTTACCTGCTGATCGTGGTGAATTTCCAGTCCTGGCTGGACCCCTTCATCATCGTCAGCGCCCTGCCCGCCGCGCTGGCCGGCATCGCCTGGATGCTGATCGTCACCGGCACGGACTTGTCGGTGCCGGCGCTGACCGGCGCCATCATGACCATGGGCGTGGCCACCGCCAACAGCATTCTGGTGGTCTCCTTCGCCCGGCAGCGGATGCATGAAGGGCTGACCGCGCTGTCCGCCGCGCTGGAGGCCGGCGCCACCCGGCTGCGCCCGGTGCTGATGACCGCGCTGGCGATGATCATAGGCATGATTCCGATGGCCATCGGCATTGGCGAAGGTTCCGAGCAGAACGCGCCCTTGGGCCGCGCCGTGATCGGCGGCCTGTTGTTCGCCACCGTCTCCACCCTGCTGTTCGTACCGGTGGTGTTCGCCACCTTCCACCGCTATCTGGAAAAACGCAAACAAGCGGAAGCGGCCGATGACGCCCAGACTTCCGCACAGGACGCATGACATGACTGACCACCGCCACGCCCACCAGGGCCTGCCCGATCTGCATCTGCACCATGTCCGCCGCGGCGCGGTGGTGCGCAAGGCCCGCATCGCCGCCGTCGTCGCCGTCGCGCTGCTGGCTGTCGGCCTGGGCCGCACGCTGTTCATGCGCCATGCCGAAGCCGCGGCGCTGGAACAGGAAGCCGCGCGCAACGCCGTGCTTTCCGTCAATGTGGTGCTGCCCAGCCAGGGCCGCGGCGACGCCGCCCTCACCCTGCCCGCCACGCTGCAAGGCATGGCCGAGGCGCAGATCTACGCCCGCACCAGCGGTTATATCAAGCGCTGGTACAAGGACATCGGCCAGCCGGTGAAAAAGGGAGAACTGCTGGCCGAACTGGACATACCGGACATCGACAAGCAAGCGCAGGAAGCGCGGGCCAATTTCGAACTGGCCAAAACCGCTTACCTGCGCTGGAAAACGCTGCGCGCGCAGGACGCCGTGTCGCAGCAGGAATTCGACGAGAAGGAAACCGCCTACAAGCAGACGGAAGCCGAGTTGAAACGGCTGCGCGACTTGCAGGACTTCGCCCGCGTGAGCGCGCCTTTCGACGGCATCGTCACCCGCCGCAATATCGATACCGGCAGCCTGGTCAACGCCGGCAACGGCGGCGCGCCGCAAGCGCTGTTCGCCACCGCGCAGATCGACAAGCTGCACCTGTACGCCTATGTGCCGCAAGGCCAGGCCGCCGCCATCCATATCGGCTCGCCGGTGAAGGTCACCCGCCAGGAGGCGCCGGATCAAGCGGTGTCCGGCAAGGTGGTCCGCACCGCCGGCGCGCTGGATGCCGCCACCCGCACGCTGCAGGTGGAAGTGATGCTGGCCAACGCCGATCACGGCCTGATGCCCGGCCAGTATGTAGACGTGTCCTTCAAGCTGCCGCGCGGCCAGACGCTGACCCTGCCCACCAACGCGCTGCAATTCGGCGCCAAGGGCAGCCGCGTGGCCCTGGTCGGCGCCGACAGCAAGGTTCATCTGCAAACCGTCGCCGTCGGCACCGACTTTGGCCACGAAGTGGAAATCCGCGCCGGCCTGAAAACCGACGACAAGGTCATCATCAATCCGCCGGACTCGATCTACGACGGCCAAAAGGTGGCCATCGTGCCCATGGCCAAGGGAGCGTGACGACATGCGAGCATGGAGCCTGCCCCTGATCGCGGCGCTGGCCGGCTGCGCCGTCGGCCCCGATTATCAACGTCCCGCCAGCGAACTGCCGGCGCAATGGAAAAGCGAGGCCGGCTGGCTGCCCGCCGCGCCCGCCGACGCGCAAGCCAAGCGCGACTGGTGGCGCATGTTCGGCGATGAGGAGCTGAACCGGCTGGAAGCCGCCACGCTGCAGAACAGCCCCTCGCTGCAACTGGCGCTGGCCAAGCTGGACCAGGCGCAGGCGCAAAGCCGCATCCACAGCGCGGCCGCCTTGCCATCCGCTAGCCTGGGGGTGGCGGATTCCCGCAGCCGCACCTCCGCCGACCGCCCGCTGTCCAGCTATGGCACGCGTAACAACAGCATTGTGCAAAGCGACCTCAAGCCCATGCTCAGCGTCAGCTACGAACTGGACTGGCTGGGCCGGGTGCGCCGCGATATCGAAAGCGCGCGCGCCAGCGCCGAACAAGCCGCCGCCGATAGCGCCAATGTCGAATTGCTGCTCACCGCCCAATTGGCCAGCGCCTATCTGCAATTGCGCCAAGAGGACGAGGAAATCCGGCTGCTGGACGGCATCCTGGGCGCGCAGCAGCGGGTGCTGGACCTGACCCGCATCCGTCATCGCGAAGGATTGGCCTCGGCGGCCGACGAGTCGCAGCAGGCCGCCGCTGTCGCCGCCAGCCGCGCCCAGCGCGAACTATTGGTCAATCAGCGCCGCGCGGGCGAAGACCTGCTGGCGACGCTCAGCGGCGCGCCGGCGGCCGCATTCCGGCTGGCGGCCGGCGCCTTGCCCGCGACCCTGCCCACCGCCCCTGCCGGCGCGCCCAGCGATCTGTTGCAGCGCCGGCCGGACATCGCCTCCGCCGAGCGCGCCATGGCCGCGGCCAATGCCCAGATCGGCGTCGCCAAAGCCGCTTATTTTCCGCAGCTGACGCTGACGCCGGCCTATATCGGCAGCGAGTCTACCGGCCTCGCCGGCTTGTTCTCGACGCCGGCCCTGATCTGGGGCCTTGGCCTGCAAGCCACCCAGACCCTGTTCGACAACGGCAAGACCCGCGCCACGGTAAGCTACGCCGAAGCCGGCTACCGCACCGCGCTGGCCAGCTATCGCCAGACGGTGCTGCAAGCGGTGCAGGAAACCCAGGATGCGCTGAATACCCTGCACGGACTGGAGGATGCGCGCCGCCAGCAAGCCGAAGCCGTGCGCCAGCAAGATCAAGCTTACGCTATCAGCCAATTGCGCCACCGCGAGGGATTGGACAGCGGCCTGACGCTGGCCGCGGCGCAGCAAGCCCAGCTAAGCGCGCATCGGGCCGATGTCCAACTGCGCGGCAGCCAACTAGTCGCTTCGGTCAGCCTGCTCAAGGCGCTGGGCGGCGGCTGGCAACAAAATGCCGCCTCCAGCAAATAGTCGCCAATCAGACTAAGCAAGTAAAAACAAAACTGCTACAACTAACAGGACAAGGCGGCAGGCGCAGCGCCGCCTTGCCTGCCGCAGCAGCCTGGCCTTCATCACCATCGACCCTTCTTTTCTTCACGCCAGACTCCCCGGCACAGCGCGCGGCGCGACAAAGCCACGACCTGAGCATGGTCATTACCAGCTCATAGGAGTAGCATAAAAAAATAGCGAAATGGAAAAATCTGGCATTTTAGATATCTGACAACTCCGCTCGGAGTTCGGATGCCGGGAGGAGATGGACGATGCAAGTCACCCGACGTCAGCTGTTCAAGCTGACCGCGGCGCAGCTGGGCGCTTCCAGCCTGGTCGCCATGGGCTTCGCGCCGCAGCAGGCGCTGGCCGAAGTTCGCCAGTTCAAATTATTGGGCGCGCGCGAAACCCGCAATACCTGTACCTACTGTTCCGTCGGCTGCGGCCTGATCCTGTATGGCTTGGGCGACGGCGCCAAAAACGCGCGCGGCGAGATTTATCATATCGAAGGCGACCCGGACCACCCGGTCAGCCGCGGCTCGCTCTGTCCCAAAGGCGCCGGCTTGCTGGACTTCATCCACAGCCCCAAGCGGCTGAAATACCCGGAAGTGCGCGAGCCCGGCAGCAGCGAGTGGAAACGCGTCAGCTGGGATGAGGCGGTCAGCCGCATCGCCCGCCTGATGAAAGACGACCGCGACGCCAACATCCTAGAGAAAAACGACGCCGGCACGCCGCTCAACCGCTGGCTGACTACGGCGATGCTGACCGCCTCGGCCGGCTCCAACGAAACCGGCATTCTGTCGCAGAAATTCCTCCGCAGCCTGGGCATCGTCGCCACCGACGCCCAGGCCCGAGTCTGCCACGGCCCGACCGTGTCGGCCCTGGCCTCCACCTTCGGCCGCGGCGCGATGACCAACAGCTGGGTAGACATCAAGAACGCCGACTTCATCCTGGTGATGGGCGGCAACGCCGCCGAGGCCCACCCGGTGGGCTTCAAGTGGGCGATAGAGGCGAAGAAGACCCGCGGCACCCGGCTGATCGTAGTGGATCCTCGCTACAACCGCACCGCCTCGGTGTCCGATCTCTACCTGCCTATCCGCGTCGGTTCGGACATTGCCTTTCTGGGCGGCGTGATCAACTGGCTGATCAAAAACGACAAGATCCACTGGGACTACGTCAAGGCCTACACCAACGCCGCGCTGATCGTCCGCGACGACTACCATTTCGACGAAGGCCTGTTCTCCGGCTTCGACGCCGCCAAGAGCAAGTATGACAAAGCCAGCTGGAACTACGAGCTGGGCGACGACGGCTACGCAAAGACCGACCCCACGCTGCAACACCCGCGCTGCGTCTGGCAGCTGTTGAAGCAGCACTACTCGCGCTACACGCCGGAAATGGTCAACACCATCTGCGGCACGCCGGTGGAAGGCTTTTTGCAGGTGTGCAAGGAGCTGGGCGAAACCGCCCGCCCGGACCGGGCCGGCACCATCCTGTACGCGCTGGGCTGGACCCAGCACACCACCGGCTCGCAGAACATCCGCACCATGGCGATGATCCAATTGCTGCTGGGCAACATCGGCATGCCCGGCGGCGGCGTCAACGCGCTGCGCGGCCACTCCAACATCCAGGGCCTGTCCGACCTGGGGCTGCTTTCCACCCAGTTGCCTGGCTACCTGACGCTGCCGAACGAGAAAGACCACCCGGATCTGGCAAGCTATCTGGCCAAGACCACGCCCAAGACCCTGCAGGCAAACCAGTTCAACTACTGGAGCAACACCCCCAAGTTCTTCGTCAGCCTGATGAAATGGATGTGGGGCGACAATGCCGGCAAGGACAATGACTGGGGCTATGGCTGGCTGCCCAAATGGGACAAGATGTACGACGTGCTGCACATGGCCGAGCTGATGTACCAGGGCAAGATGAACGGCTTCATCGTGCAGGGCTTCAACCCGCTGGCCAGCTTCCCCGACGCCGCCAAGGTGACCGAGGCCTTCTCCAAGCTCAAGTACATGGTGATCATCGACCCGATCGCCACCGAAACCTCCACCTTCTGGCAGAACCACGGCGAGGCGCACGACGTCGACCCTTCCAAGATCCAGACCACGGTGTTCCGGCTGCCGTCCACCTGTTTCGCCGAAGAAGACGGCTCCATCGTCAATTCCGCGCGCTGGCTGCAATGGCACTGGAAAGGCGCCGAGCCACCGGGCGAAGCCAGAGGCGACAACGAGATCATCGGCGAATTGTTCGTCGCGCTGCGCGAGCTCTACCGCAAGGAAGGCGGCAAGCTGGCCGAGCCCATCCTCAAAACCAACTGGCCTTACCGCAATCCCAAAGCGCCGACGCCGAGCGAGCTGGCGATGGAGATGAACGGCAAGGCGCTGGCCGATCTGCCCGACCCGGCCGACCCCAGCAAAACCTTGGTGAAGAAGGGCGAGCAGATTCCGGGCTTCGCCGTGCTGCAGGACGATGGCCGCACCATGAGCGCCTGCTGGATCTTCGCCGGCTGTTGGACCCAGGCCGGCAACCAGATGGCGCGCCGCGACAACACCGACACCGGCCTCGGCAACACGCCGGGCTGGTCGTGGTCGTGGCCGGCCAACCGCCGCATCCTCTACAACCGCGCCTCCTGTGATCCGTCTGGCAAGCCTTGGGACCCGAAACGCAAGCTGATCAGCTGGAACGGCGAAAAATGGGTGGGCGCGGACGTGCCGGACTTCAAGATCGACGCCGCGCCGGACTCCGGCATGCAGCCCTTCATCATGAACCCGGAAGGCGTGGGCCGGCTGTTCTGCGCCGACAAACTGGTGGACGGCCCCTTCCCCGAGCACTACGAGCCGATGGAAAGCCCCATCGGCACCAATCCGCTGCACCCTAAAGTTGTCTCCAGTCCGGCGGTGCGGCTGTTCGACAGCGACAAAAAGCGGCTGGGCACCCATAAAGATTTCCCCTACGTCGGGACGACTTACCGCCTGACCGAGCACTTCCAGTTCTGGACCAAGTCGGTGCTGCTCAACGCCATCGCCCAGCCCGAGCAATTCGTCGAGATCGGCGAGGCGCTGGCCCGCGAGAAAGGCATCGTCCAGGGCGATATGGTCAAGGTCAGCTCCAACCGCGGCTTCGTCAAAGCCAAGGCGGTGGTCACCAAGCGCTTGATGGCGTTGAAGGTCAACGGCCAGACCGTGCACCAGATCGGCATTCCGCTGCACTGGGGCTGGGAGGGCGTGGCGCGGCCGGGTTATCTGACCAACTCGCTGCCGCCCGCAGTCGGCGATTGCAACACCCAGACGCCCGAGTACAAGGCCTTCCTGGTCAAACTGGAAAAACTATAAGGAGCCCCGGCCATGCCACTGCAATCCCTGGACATCAAGCACCGCTCCGCCAGCCCGACCGAAAGCCCCAAGGTCCGCCAGACGCTGGAAGTGGCGAAGCTGATCGACACCTCCACCTGCATAGGCTGCAAGGCCTGCCAGGTGGCCTGTTCCGAGTGGAACGACATCCGCGAGGAAGTCGGCCACAACATCGGCGTCTACGACAACCCCACCGACCTGTCCGCCAAGGCGTGGACGGTGATGCGCTTCGCCGAAGAAGAAAGCAACGGCAAGCTGGAATGGCTGATCCGCAAGGACGGCTGCATGCACTGCGCCGACCCCGGCTGTTTGAAAGCCTGTCCCTCGCCGGGCGCCATCGTGCAGTACAGCAACGGCATCGTCGATTTCCACCAGGAAAACTGCATAGGCTGCGGCTATTGCATCGCCGGCTGTCCCTTCAATATTCCGCGCATCAGCAAGGAGGACAACAAGGCCTACAAGTGCACGCTGTGCTCGGACCGCGTCGCCGTCGGCCTGGAGCCCGCCTGCGTCAAAACCTGTCCCACCGGGGCCATTCAATTCGGCTCCAAGGAAGACATGAAGGAAGTGGCGGCGGAACGGGTAGCGGACTTGCAGCGGCGCGGTTATCAACACGCCGGCCTGTATGACCCGCAAGGCGTCGGCGGCACCCATGTGATGTACGTGCTGCACCACGCCGACAAGCCGGAGCAGTATTCCGGCCTGCCCAATAATCCGGAAATCAGCCCCACCGTGCAGCTGTGGAAGGGCTGGCTCAAACCGCTGGCGACGATAGGCATCGCCGCCGCCGGCCTGTTCGGCTTCCTGCACTACATCAGCGTCGGCCCCAATCGCGCCGATGACGAAGAAGACGAGGCGGCAAGCCGCGAGGAGAACAAGCGATGAAGGAAAAACTGCTGCAACGCTACGGCGTGGCGGAGCGGATTAACCATTGGATCGTCGCCATCTGCTTCGTGCTGCTGGCGCTGTCCGGCCTGGCGCTGTTCTACCCGGCCTTCTTCTGGCTGACCGGCGTGTTCGGCACGCCGCAGCTGGCGCGCATGGTGCACCCCTTCGTCGGCGTGCTGATGTTCCTGGGCTTCTTCCGCCAGTTTTTCCGTTACTGGCGGCGCAATCTGATCAACGGCCAGGACATCAAGTGGATGCTGGCGGTGAAGGACGTGCTGCGCGGCCATGAGACCGTGGAAGTGGGCAAGTACAACGGCGGCCAGAAGGCGATGTTCTGGATCATGACCCTATGCGTGGGAACCATGCTGGTCACCGGCATCATCGCCTGGCGCCAGTATTTTTCCATTTACTTTCCCATCCCGGTAATCCGCTTGGCGCTGCTGCTGCACGCCTGGGCGGCCACCGCGCTGATCGCCAGCATCATCGTCCACGTCTACGCCGCGCTGTGGGTGAAGGGCACGATCAGGGCGATGGTGGAGGGCGTGGTCACCCATGCCTGGGCCAAGAAGCACCATCCGGGCTGGTATAAGGAAATGATGGGGAAGAAATAGCGAGTGTCCGCTGCGCGGACGACATGTTTAGGTGCCGGTTCCGCCCGGCAGACGGGCCAGGGGCTGAGCGGCCAGCCCTGTCGCTGAGCGAATCGAAGATTCGCACGCAGAGGCAATCCCTGGCCGCCCCAACAGCCCGCGAAACCCCGACACAAAAAACGGCTGGCAAGGAGCCGCCGGAACTACATGCGTGCGAATCTTCGATTCGCTCAGCAGTACGCGCTACCGTCGCGCCGCGTCGAACAACCGGCGTCTTAAAACCTTGCCAGCCATTTTTTTGTCGGCGCGAGCTGAAAGGGGAGTCAGGTCTAACTGTTGCCGTCTTTGCTACCCACATGCACAACCACCCAGCAGCCTGCATTCTAATGAACATAGTTAATCAACCATGACCCCTACCCAACCCATCCTGCCAGCCGAACAGATTCTCGCCGGCGACGTCCCACTGATGAGCCAGCCCGTGCTGCGGCCGCCGGCCGACATCTTCGCCCGCCGCGCCGCGCGGCTGCGGCAATTGGCCGATGGCCATGCCATGGCCGGCTTCCTGCGGCTGTGCGCCGCCATCTGCGAGCAGCAACAGGCGCTGCACGACGCGTCCCGGCTCGATCCGCGGGCCGCGCTGGAAAAACTGGCCCAGGCGCTGGCGCCGCAGCTGCCCTCCCCCGTCCTGACCAGTCTGGATGCCCTGCTGGCGCTGGATGCCGCCGCGCTCAGCCGGCTGGCTGAGCGTCTGCTCAACGGCGACTATCCGGCGGAGGGCCCCTTGTTCGCCGCTCTGCCGCTGCTGGGCGCCGCCCTGCAGGCCCAAGCCACCCGCAGCATCCGCCAGCGGCCGCTGCCCGAGCCGCAAAGCCAGGAAGCGCGCTGCCCGTGCTGCGGCGGCCTGCCGTTGGCCTCACAGCTGCTGCGCGGCGACAGCGGCCACGCCCAGCGCTATGTGGTGTGCTCGATGTGCAGCCATGCCTGGCCGGTGGGCCGGGTGCGCTGCCTGTCCTGCGGCAACAGCCGCGATCTCAGCTATTACTCGTTAGCGGCGCAGGACCACGTTCCCGCCGCGCCCGACCACCAGCAGCCACACCAGGAGCGCGGCGCGCGAGAAGTTGAGGCCTGCGGCGAGTGCCATGCCGCGCTCAAGCAGATCTCCCTGCTGCTGGACGCCGACGCGGAGGCCGGCGCCGATGATTTGGCCAGCCTGGCGCTTGACCTGCTGGCCGGCGAAGCGGGCTATGCCCGGCTGGGCTTCAATCCCTTGTTTCTGCCCGGCGCGAACTAGCAACACTTGAGCGGGCGCGGCCGGCGAGCGATACTTGCCGGCAAACCGCTTTTCTATCGCAATGGACGCCCGCATGACCCACCGCATCGTATTCGTCGAGGACGACGCCGACCTGGCCGAACTGATCAGAGACTTTCTGGATCGCCACGAAATGGACGTAGTGATCGAACCTCGCGGCGACACCGCGCTGGACACCATCGCCCGCGAGCAACCCGATATGGTGCTGCTGGACATCATGCTGCCCGGCAAGGACGGCCTGACCATTTGCCGCGAGCTGCGGCCCAAATTCGACGGCCCCATCATCATGCTGACCTCGCTGGACAGCGATATGAACCAGATCCTGGGCCTGGAACTGGGCGCCAACGACTACATCCTCAAAACCACGCCGCCCTCGGTGCTGGTGGCCCGCCTGCGCGCGCAATTGCGCAATATGCGCCCGGCGCAGCCCGCCGCCGAGGCCGCGCCGGCAAAGTCCTCGCGCAAAGCGGTGTTCGGCCAGCTGTCCATCGACCCGGTCAGCCGCGACGTGACCTTGTGCGGCGAAAAAATTCCGCTGTCCACCTCGGACTTCGACCTGCTGTGGCTGCTGGCCAGCCACGCCGGCGAAACGCTGAACCGCGACCTGCTGCTGAAAGAAATGCGCGGCGTCGATTACGACGGCCTGGACCGCAGCATAGACGTGGCCATTTCGCGGCTGCGCAAAAAGCTGGGCGACAACCCCAGCGAGCCGTTCCGCATCAAGACCGTGCGCAACCGCGGCTATCTGTTCTCGCTGTCCGGCTGGGAGTAAGTCCGGATGCGCCGCCTGTTCATCCAGTTCTACCTGCTGTTGATGTCCTGCTTCCTGGTGGCGGTCATCATGGTCGGCATGGTGTACAAGCAAGCCTCCAGCGAACCGGGCGAGCGTTATCTGTCCGACCTGCTGCGCACCACGCTGTCGCTGATCGAGGCCGATCTGCGCGGCGTGCCGGAAGACCGCTGGAGCGAAACGCTGGCCAATTCCGATTACGGCTTCACCTTCCGCGTCAAGGTGGAGAAGATGAGCAACTACATCCTGGACGAGGAATCCAAGCAGGCGCTGGACCGCGGCGAGATCGTCATGCTGGAGGACAAGTATCTGTTCCTGCAAAAGCTGCAGGACAGCAACTACCTGCTGGTGGCCGGCCCCTTGCGCTATCTGTTCTTCCTGCACCAGCTCAAGTGGGTGGACTATGCCCTGCTCGGCCTGCTGGGGCTGTCGCTGGCGATTCCGGTGTTTCTATGGATGCGGCCGCACTGGCGCGATCTGGTGGCGCTGGAAAGAGCGTCTGGCCGGCTGGCCAGCGGCGATCTGAATGCCCGCGTCAGCCTGCCGCCGCACTCCGGCGTGCAACATCTGGGCATCGCCTTCAACCATATGGCGGACAATATCGCGACGCTGATCAACAGCAAGAAAACGCTGACCAACGCCGTGGCTCATGAACTGCGCACGCCGCTGGCCCGGCTGCGCTATCGCTTGGCCTTGCTGGAGGGCGACGAGGATTCTCCGGAACGCCAGGCGATAGAACGCGACCTCACCGCCATCGACAAACTGGTGGAAGAGCTGCTGTTCCACGCCCGTCTGGATCGCCCCGAAGCGCCGCTGAAGCCGGTCAGCTTCAACGCCATTCCCTGGGCGCGAGACCGCATCGCCGGCCAGGCGGCGCTGGCGCAGGAAATCCACTGGATCGAGCCTATCGGCGAGGAGCTTCTCATCACCGCCGACGAGCACTTGATCACCCGCGCGCTGGACAATCTGCTGTCCAATGCCCGCCGCCATGCCGCCTCCATCGTCGCCACCCATATCTTGATCGACAAGCAGCAGTTCTGCATCATCGTCGACGACGACGGCCCCGGCATTCCGGAAGAGGACCGCGAGCGGGTATTCGACCCCTTCGTCCGGCTGGATGAAAGCCGCGGCCGCAAAACCGGCGGCCATGGCTTGGGCCTCGCCATCGTCGCCGGCATCGCCCGCGCCCACCGCGGCGCAGTCCGCGTGGAAAGTTCGCCTATGGGCGGCGCCCGCTTCCTTTTCAGTTGGCCCGCCGCTTGATGTACATTTTGTAACATTGAGATACAAGCCCCCCCTAGACGCTTATGTCTTGCCAACGCTAGCATCACGGCCTGAATAAGGACTTTTTCGGGTCCGTTCAACCCAAATCGCAAGAAACTTAGGAGTTTCGTAAATGAAAAAGCTGGCTCTGCTCGCCCTGACCGCTGCTTTCAGCCTGGTGTCCGCCAATGGCTTCGCCGCTGAAAAAGCTACCGCTTCCGCCCCGGCCATCCACAAGGCCAAGAAAGTTGAAAAGAAAAAAGTAGCTTCCAAGGCTCAAGCCGCCAAGGCCGACGCTTCCGCTCCGGTAGCCAAGAAGGCTCACAAGCACCACGCCAAGAAGGCTGTAGCCTCCAAGGCTCAAGCTGCCAAGGCTGACGCTTCCGCTCCGGTAGCCAAGAAGGCTCACAAGCACGCCGCCAAGAAGGCTGTAGCCTCCAAGGCTCAAGCTGCCAAGGCTGACGCATCCGCTCCGAAGGCCAAGAAGGCCAAGAAGCAAGCCGCCAAGAAGGCTGTAGCCTCCAAGGCTCAAGCCGCCAAGGCCGACGCCTCCGCTCCGAAGGCCAAGAAGGCCAAGAAGCACGCTTCCAAGAAGGCTGTAGCTTCCAAGGCTCAAGCTGCCAAGGCTGACGCTTCCGCTCCGGTAGCCAAGAAGGCTCACAAGCACCACGCCAAGAAGCACGCTGCCAAGAAGGCTGAAGCTTCCAAGGCTCAAGCCGCCAAGGCTGACGCTTCCGCCCCGGCCGCCAAGAAGGCCAAGAAGCACGCCGCCAAGAAGGCCGTAGCTTCCAAGGCTCAAGCTGCCAAGGCTGACGCCTCCGCTCCGGTAGCCAAGAAGGCTCACAAGCACCACGCCAAGAAGCACGCCAAGAAAGCTGAAGCCTCCAAGGCTCAAGCCGCCAAGGCCGACGCTTCCGCTCCGGTAGCCAAGAAGGCTCACAAGCACGCTGCCAAGAAGGCCGTTGCTTCCAAGGCTCAAGCCGCCAAAGCCGACGCTTCCGCTCCGGCCAAGAAGGCTCACAAAAAGCACGCTGCCAAGAAGGCCGCCGCTTCCGCTGCCAAGTAATTCAGGCAACGGCGCCGCGGCTTTTTAGCTAGCGGCGTTGCATCATCGAACGGGGCGCATTGCGCCCCGTCGTCATTTCAGGTGCCCCATCATGAAACTGTCTCGCCTCGCGCTTTGCCTCTCGCTGATTCCCGCCCTCCTCCACGCCGCGCCCCTGAGCCGCGAACATAAAATCCTGTTCTTCGGCAAAGACGACCGCGTGCTGGTGCAGCCCGATCATTTGCCCTGGCAGGCCGTCGGCCAGCTGCAAACGCGCTCGCGCAATATCTGCACCGGCACCCTGGTGTCGCCCAATGTGGTGCTGACGGCGGGACATTGCTTTCTGAACGATCAAGGCCGCATGGACAAGGCCGTCAGCTTCACGGTGGGGCTGTGGGGCGCCGAATACGAGGACCGCAGCCAGATCGCCGAGGTTTACGTGGACCGCGCCTTTCTCAAAGGGCTGCTCCGGCGCAAGGATGGCATCTATATCCCGCCCGAGATCGCGCCGCGCGATTTCGCCTTTGTGCGCCTGAAAACGCCGCTGGGCAAACAGCAGGGGTATATCCCGGTTTTCGACGGCAACCGCGAGCAATTGAAAAAGCTGCTGACCGAGAAAAAATGGACCGTGACCCTGGGCGGCTATCCGGTGGACGACCAGCGCCACCTGCGCGTCCACAATAATTGCAAAGCCACCGGCCTGCACGGCGATGGCCGCCTGACCCATCATTGCGATTCGCTGGAAGGCAATAGCGGCTCGCCGATCTTTGTCTTCGACGCCAAGGGCCAGGCCAGCATTGTCGCGGTGCAAAGCTCTGCGCCGCCGGCATCGCGCCGCAAGCGCGAAGACAATATCAGCGTCTCCGCGCCGATATTCAGCCAGGCCCTGCGCGACTTCATCCAGCGCGCCAAAGCGGCTGAAACCCGATAAAAAAACAGCCCTGCCGAAAGCCATCGACAGGGCTGCATCCTTATCCGAACCGCCCCTCTAGCCGGCCAGCGCCTCGCGCTGCGCCTGCAACAGCTCGGCAATGCCCTTGCGCGCCAGCGCCAGCATGGCGGCCATTTCCTCCTCGCTGAACGGTTCGCCTTCGGCGGTGCCCTGCACCTCGATGAAGCGGCCGCTGCCGGTCATCACCACATTCATATCGGTTTCGCAGCCGGAATCCTCCGGGTAGTCCAGGTCCAGCACCGGCTTGCCCTGGTAAACGCCCACCGACACCGCGGCCACCTGATCGCGCAAGGGGCTGGCTTGCAGCTTGCCCGCGCGGATCAGGCCGCCGATGGCATCCGCCAAGGCCACATAAGCGCCGGTGATGCTGGCGGTGCGCGTGCCGCCATCCGCCTGGATCACATCGCAGTCGATGACGATCTGCCGCTCGCCCAGCTTGGCCAGATCCACCACCGCGCGCAAGGAGCGGCCGATCAGCCGCTGGATTTCCTGGGTGCGGCCAGTCTGCTTGCCGGCCGCCGATTCGCGCTTCATCCGGCTGCCGGTGGAGCGCGGCAGCATGCCGTATTCGGCGGTGACCCAGCCTTGGCCCTTGCCCTTGAGGAAGGATGGCACGGTTTCCTCTACGCTGGCGGTGCAAATCACCTTGGTGTCGCCAAACTCCACCAGCACCGAACCTTCGGCATGCTTGGTGTAAGAACGGGTCAGACGCACGACGCGCATGGCGTCGAGATCGCGTTGGGAGGGTCTCATGGCATTCCTGAACGGGAGAAAAAAGATGGGGCCGATTATACCCCGGCGCTTAGGCATTCTTGGCGGGAACCTGGCTGGCCAAGATTTCCTGATGCATGATTTCCAGATTGGATTCCAAAATCAGCCTGCCGCCTTTATGCGGGGGCGTCACCTCGGTGTCCAGCACATCGCCGCGCTCGCTGGACGCCGCCGCCTCATCCAGCAAGGTCACGCCGATGGCCGTGAGATTGTCACCCCCGGCGCCGGCCCGCCTTTCCGCCACATTGATCAGCGCCGGCAGCACCTGATTGACATGCCGGCCGGCGAACACTTTCTCCATCTCGCCATCCAGCACCTGCGACCATAAACCATCGGTGCACAACAGGATGGAACAGCCCGGCCCGATCTGCTGCCGCTCTCCGATATCGATATCCGGATCGCTGGACGCACCCAGGCAGTTGTAAATCTTGTTCCGCTCCGGATGGGTCTTGGCGCCCTCTTCGGTCAACAAGCCCTGGTCGATCAGCCGCTGCACCTGAGAGTGGTCGCGCGAACGCACCCGCAGGCCCTGTTCATCGAGCAGATACAGGCGGGAGTCGCCTACATGGCACCAGTACAGGCTGTCTTCCTGCAGAATGGCCACCACCACCGTGGTGCTGGGCACATCCGGCAGCCTGTGATCGGCCGCGTATTCCAATATCACTTGATGGACCGAGCTGATCGCATTGACCAGGAAGCGGTTGGGATGGCTCAGAATCGGCGTCGCCTGCTGGTAGAACAGCTCGCAGATCAGGTCCACCGTGATCTGCGCCGCCACTTCGCCGCGCAAATGACCGCCCATGCCATCGGCCACCACCAGCATCACCGCCTCGCGAGTATGGGCGATGGCGTAGCGGTCTTGATTGTAGCTGCGCCCCCCCACCCTGCTTTCCTGAAAGATAGCCAGTTTCATTCCGCCCCCTCGCGATGCCGGCCGCCTCTCAGCCCCTTGATCCAGCCCACCAGCTTGCTGCCCTCCAAGCCTTCCGGCTTTTCGGGTTTGCTGTATTCGGTTTGCTGCAGGCATTTTTGCACCTCCAGCACCGTGGCGGGCCGCTCGTCCGGGGACAAGGACAGACAACGATCGCATAACTCGGTCAATTCGGCCGAATAGTGATGCCTAAACACTTTGCAGGCCGGCGCCAAGGCATCTTGCGCCAGCCGGTCTTTTGCGTTTTGCGGCGTTTCGCCGCCCATGCAGACATAGAGACAGGCGCCGATGGCATAGATATCGGTCCACGGCCCCAGCGGCCTGTCGTGCTCGTATTGCTCGGGCGCGGCGAAGCCCGGCGTGTACATGGCGGCGAAATGCGTATCCCGGCGCGACAGCGTTTGCCTGGCCGCGCCGAAGTCCAGCAGCAAGGGCACGCCGTTGCGGCGCAGATAAATATTGGCCGGCTTGATGTCCAGATGCAGCAAGCGCTGGCTATGCACCTCGCGCAAGCCGGACAGCAAAGCCGCGAACCAGTTGCGGATGCGCCTCTCCTCCATCCGCCCTCCCGCCAGCTCCAGCTCGCGCCCCAGCGAGCGGCCGTCGGCGTACTCCATCACCATATACACCGTATGATTGGCGCGGAAGAAGTTGCTCACCCTTACCACGGTGGGATGGGAAATGCCGGACAGCACCCGGCCTTCTTCAAAAAAACATTTCAGCCCAAGATTGAAAGCATCGCGGTCCACATCGTGCGACACCACCACCTCGCCTTCCTTATTGCGCTCCGCCAGATTGCGAGGCAGATATTCCTTGATGGCGAACTTGCGATCGGCATCATCCAGCGCCAAATAAACCACGCTGAAGCCGCCAACCGACAATTGGCGGACAATGGTGTACTCGGCTAGCCGGTAGCCGGCCGGCAACGCGGTTTGCTGGCTGGATTGAGTCATTGAATGGCAGTTGTTATAGTGTCCACTGGCCCTGAATTGAGCTTAGCAAAGCAATTCGGGCCCGGCATTTGAAAATGGATACGAATCAGGAGCCCCCATGATACTGAGCATGACCGGCTTTGCCGCCGCCACCCGGGAATTCCCCGGTGGCATGTTGAGCCTGGAGGTGCGCGCCGTCAATCACCGTTATCTGGATGTGCAGATGCGGCTGCCGGAAGAATTGCGCATCATTGAACCGCAACTGCGCGAACAGATCGCCGCCAAAGTCACCCGCGGCAAGCTGGAATGCCGCGTCGGCCTGAACCAGCTGGACAGCACGGCCCCGACCCTGGAGTTGAACCAGGCCTTTTTGACACGCCTGATGGAAGTGTCGCGCGAAGTGCAACAACAATGCGGCGGCAACCACGGCCTGTCCGTCGGCGAACTGATGCGCTGGCCCGGCGTGCTGAAAAGCAATGAGTTGGCGCCGGAAGTGCTGCACCAGCTGTGTCTGGACGCGCTGCGAACCGCCCTGGGCGATTTCAACGCCTCTCGCGGCCGCGAAGGCGAAAAGCTGAAGGCGGTGCTGATCGAGCGCATCGAGGGCATGGAAACCATCGTCGCCGCGATCAAGCCCAAGCTGCCGCAGATTCTGGACAACTATATGGCCAAGCTGTCCGGCCGCCTGCAAGAAGCGCTGGGCAATGTCGACGACGACCGCCTGAAGCAGGAGTTCGCCCTGTTCGCGCAGAAGATAGACGTGGATGAAGAACTGTCGCGCCTGAGCACCCACCTGAGCGAGGTGCGCCGCATCCTCAAGTCCGGCGGCCAATCTGGCAAGCGTCTGGACTTCCTGATGCAAGAACTGAACCGCGAAGCCAACACACTGGGCTCCAAATCGGTCTCCACCGAAACCACCCAGGCCTCGGTGGAACTGAAGGTGCTGATCGAGCAGATGCGGGAACAGATTCAAAACATCGAGTAATCTTTCACGACGCGTCACCACGTGTCAAAAAATCCACAAAGTCCTGTTCTGCAGGGCTTTTTTCATGTCACCACGTATCACCCCACACCAACAAAGCGCATAATTACCGTGTACATACAGGTGTACATACAGGCCTTCCCAGTCAGTTGAGTATGTACACGGCCCTATCCGCTGTTTAGATTTTTGAGGATTGAACAGCCACGCGGGGTTCTCCGGCCTACTCTGTGTTTGAGGTACGCGACATGGCCAAGCTGACCGACATGCAAATCCGGGCCTGGATCAAGGCCGGTGAACACTTCGAAGCCCGCGCCGATGGCGATGGCCTCTATCTCTGCTTCCCCTCGCGCTACTCCGTCCCGTTCTGGCGCTTCCGTTACAAGTTCTCTGGCAAGGCTCGCGCCGTGGTGATTGGCTCGTACAGCGAACTATCTCTGGCCAAGGCCCGAGAAACCGCCAGAGAGATGGCCGCCCGCGTGGCGCTGGGCTACGATGTAGCCGGCGAGAAGCAGGAGCGCAAGGCCGCGGCGCTTGCCAGAATCGAGGAAGAGAAGAACGCCATCACCATGCTGGCGCTGGCGAACGAGTACTACGAGCGGATGATCCTTGGCCGCTGGAAGCACCCTGATATCGTGCGGCGCCGGATCGACAAGGACATCGCCCCGATGCTGGGCAAGATGAAGGTGGAGGACATCAAGCCCCGCCACATCGACGACATGCTGCAGAGCATCGTCAAGCGCGGCGCGCCATCGATTGCCAACGATGTATTGCGCTGGATAAGGCGCATGCTCGACTACGCTATCAAGCGCCACATCATCGAAATCAACCCGGCCAGCGCCTTTGACGTGGGCGATGCGGGCGGCAAGGAAGAAGCCCGCGACCGTGCCTTGAGCCGCGACGAACTGGCCAAGCTATTCTCCGCCATGAGGCTGGCCAAGGGCTTCAGCGTAGAGAATGACCTCTCCATTCGCCTGCTGTTGCTGCTGTGCGTCCGCAAGATGGAGCTGTGCGCCGCGCGCAAGGAAGAGTTCGACTTGCCAGCAAGCATCTGGCACCTGCCCGGCGAGCGCAGCAAAACCGGCAAGCCTATCGACATCCCCCTGCCCGCCCTGGCCGTAGAATGGCTGCAGCAGCTGTTCGACCTGGCCGGCCCCAGCGGCTGGCTGCTGCCGGCGCGCAAGATGCAGCACCGCATGGTGCCGCACATCCACGAGGGCACCATTGGCACCGCCCTGGGCAAGGTCAAGCCGCACATGCCGGACGTGGCGGACTTCACCATCCACGACCTGCGCCGTACCGCGCGCACCCACCTTGCAGAGCTGGGCATTGATCCCGTGGTAGCGGAGCGCTGCCTCAATCACAAAATCCCCGGCGTGGAAGGGGTTTACAACCGACATGATTATTTCAACGAGCGCCGCGACGCCTTGAATAAATGGGCCGGACTGCTCAATGCACTGGATAAGGGCGAAGCCTACAACGTGACACCGATTGCCAAGGGCCGGAAGAAAACGGCCTGACACCAGCTTTGCCGAGCCTAGATCGGCCAATCGAAAAGCGGGAAACCCTGCCCGCCTGGCGCGGCAATCCATTCAGGGAGTACCGCCAGGGAGGCGTCATGAAGAAAACCGCTGGAGCCGAGGAGTTAACAAAGTACCGGGAGACAGAGGGTGGGCTTTATCTACTGAGGGCATATGCCGCGCGCCGAGAGACGGATAAGTCAGAGAGCGCGGCGCGTTTACAAGCAGTAATAGCGGAAATTACCCCCGAACCAGGCGGAAGCATAGCTATTGATGTTTTCGAACGGCTTCACGCCGAGATGGTCAGGCTGATGATTCTGGACGAGTTGGACCCGTTAATCAAAGACCTCATTAAGGTGATATCCAATCAAGGTCTATCGGGCAGTGACTTGTTTACAGAACTTAGAGCAGCTCTGAGGTTCGGGAAAGGACACACGCCATCTGACGCCCAAACAAGAGAGAAGGTGCGCAAGATTCAAGCAGCGTGGGTGCAAAGTTACATAAAAATGGAGGAAACTGGCATTTATGAAACTGAGCATGCCATAGCGAAGCGCATAGCACCAGAAAACGGGTTTAGTGTGGCATCAGCAAAAAATTATCTCAACAAGTTAATGGAAGACCCGATTCAAGAGCGCTGGATTGAGCAAATCATAGAGCGCGCCCTCATAGTGAAAGCAGTTCGTGGCATCAGTAAAAAAGCTGCTCGCCCGTCGCGAGTGACGGGGAAGACAAAGCCACCCAGCTGGAAGTGATTTTTACAGAGCCAATATACTGCGCCTGTTAACTTTTCTGAATAGGTTAGTGATGTCACCAACAGCCATATAAGGCAAAGACATGGCAACACTACCCAAACAACCCCACTACGGCGCACTGCCCGTCACTGGTTTCATTCGACTGGCCGACCTGCGCAAAATCCTTCCTGTGTCTGACTCCACAATTTGGCGCCGCGTCCGTGCTGGCACCATGCCCGCGCCAGTAAAACTCTCCGAGAAGGTAACGGCGTGGCGCGTGGAGGAAATCCGAGCATTTCTTGACCAGCTGGGCCAAGCGGCTTAAGGGGGCGGACGATGGAAAACAAAAACGCCCGCCCCGCCGCAGCAGAAACGAGCGCCAACCACACCGCCGATATTAACGACACCAGCACCACGCTGCAATGCGCGAGGCTGCTGGAAGCGTTAAAAACCGGCACTGTCACCACATTTCGCGCGCGCACGGAGCTGAATATCTTGCACCCCGGCGGGCGCATCATGGATTTACGCCATGCTGGCAATCTGATTCGCACGCGGCTTATCACGATTTTTGACGAGCACGGCCGCCGCCATTCGCGCATTGCCGAGTACAGCTTAATTGCACTCGCCAGGAAGGAGGCCGCATGAGCAAGTCCATCGTCGTGCATGCGGAGTTTGCCGGCGTGCAGCTGGAGGGCGTCATTAGCGACGGCGTGGCCTACGTCGCCATGCTTCCGATTGTCGAAGGTATGGGCCTGTCTTGGGCGCGGCAGTATCGCAAGTTGATGAGCGACCCGGTTCTTTGTTCAATCGTTGCCCAGATGGCAATGGTTGGCGCAGACGGAAAGCAACGTCAAATGCTCTGCCTGCCGGCGGAGTATTTGCAAGGCTGGCTGTTCAAGGTAAACCCGGACAAGGTCAAGGCCGGCGTCCGCGACAAGGTGATTCACTACCAGCGCGAATGTTTCAGGGTGCTGAATCAGGCATTCACCCAAGGCCAAGCGAAGACGGATTACCGCGTGCTAGCTGTGGATAGCAAGCGCGCAGCCGGCCGCCTGATGACGGATGTCATGCGTGACGTGATGCTGCTAGATGGCAAGACGCCCAAGCGGCACCACTTCATGAACGAGCACTGCCTGCTGAATTGGTGCGTGACAGGCAACTTTGCCCGCCTGGACGAGAGCGGGCTAAATGCCGACCAGCTCGCTTTGCTGGCCGATCTGCGCCGCCGTGATGCGGTACTGATCGCCAGGGGGCTGGACTACAGCGAGCGCAAAGCCGCGTTGCAGGTATTTGCCAGCGAGCAGCGCCAGCGCCTGGCTATCCCGGCCAACGATGCCGGGAGACTGTCCGCATGACGCCGGCCACACCCCACCGCAAAGTCGGCTAATCCGCCGCATATCCGCAGACGAGGACGGGCCAGCCTCATGGGCGCGGCCTGCCTCATGCCAAGGGGGATGAATGCCTGCGTACCTGAGCGCGCACGCCATCAACGGCAAGCGACCCAATCAGAACCTGCAGACCATCGCTGCGCATAACACGCGCAGCATCGCAGCCGAGCTGCGGGGCGGGCCTGGGGCCAGGATTGACCCGGCGCGCGTACACCTGAATCGCGTAATAGCTGGGCCGGAAACTGCGGAGGAAATCGTGGCATCACATGCGCGCATTCTCGAAATGTTTGGCGCCCAGCCCAAGCGCAAAGATCAGATCGTCTTGCTTGAGGTTGTCGTTGATCCAAAGCAGCCACTTGAGGACCCCGTGGCCTTTTTCGAGGCGACCAAGGACTGGCTTGTGTCCTGGTACGACTGCCCGTTGCTGCATGCCGTAGTGCATTTTGACGAGGCCGAACTGCATGCGCACTACTTGTTCGTCCCGATCCGCGATGGGCGCCTGCAAGGCGATGTTGTTATGGGAAAGCGGCCAGACATGGCACGCATGCAGCGCGATTTCCAGGCTGCCGTTTGCAAGCGCTTCGGGATCGACCCACCGGCCAAGATGCCGGCGGCAGAGCGCAAAAGCGCAGCGCGGCAGATCGTTGATGCTGTCATCCGCCAGGGCGCGAGGCTAAGCGCCGACCAAAAACACCAGCTGGGCAAAGCGCTGCAAGTCGCGCCAGATTTTCAGAGCCTAGCGATGGCATTTGGGGTCGCCATCTCGACACCGGCAATCCCTATAGGGGTTGACGATGCGGACAAGGAGGCCGCCTAAAATCGCGACCCCTACCTTTAGTGTAGGGGTTGCCTCAGCCCACCATCTCGAAGGGGTGGCGCAAGCAGCCAAAATCAGCCGGCCACCAACTGAAGACGCAGCGGAATGCCCAGGGCCGCGTGCCTGCCACAAGCAGGTGCGGCCCGTCAGGATTGATTAAGTACGAAAACAACCCCATGCGATGCCACTCTGATGGCCAACGCACGATACCCAGGGATTTCGAACACAAACCCCATGCAATGAAAACTAACCCTATGAACGCCCTGCGGCCTGCTGGTGTTGGAAAACCCAGCAAACCATTGCCCAGCAAGGATTGCAGCCATCCCAACCACCGCAATAGCCGTTATTCAAAATCAACCCCACGCAATGCCAGGAACACTGTTCCGAAAAAGGGTGAAATTTACGGGCATCGCTCGGAATATTGATCCTCATTGCGCTGAAAACCCCTTGCTTGTCGAAAACAATCCCATGCAATCCCTGTTTAGCCGGCTGAAAACGGGCAACTGGTGGACGAATTTTCCCGCCGATCTGGCAGGCCAGCCCTGCCCAGCTACCCGCCGTGTCCGGTCGAATTGCTGGAACTGGACGTCGCGGCGGTTGATCTGGACTGGCCGCGAGGTGAAATCTGACGATGATGACGCAGAAAGCCACGCCACATGCCCTTTGCCGCCCTAGATGGCGCAAGGGGTACGTTAAATCTTCTGCGCGGCGTGGCAGCACCTTAAAACGCCAGCAATCGGCATCAGCAAAACAGGCAGTCATGCCTTGGTGACATAAGATACTGATCTACTAGGGAAAACTAGGGGCAAATCTACTGGGAAATCATAAGGTTTCGCGCAAAGCAGACCACGCGGCTACTACAGAAAAATATAGTGAATGCTTCAGAAAACTTCAGTTTGACGGACACGGCGGCAGCCACCACATCCCTAAGAAATCCTAAGGCGGCATGCGACAGCCTCAGAACTAAGCAAGCCGCCGGTTAGGTGGCTTTTTGCTGCTTCTAGACGCAGTTTTACCGGTTATCTTGCAAGATTAATTTATTTTAATGTTGCAAAATTAACCATGCCAAAACCTCACCCTCCATGTGTCACCTGCCTAGATTCGTAAAGTCTACACGCCATTCGAGACCCCAACTTTGGCCGTACGACATGCCTGAAATGAAAGAAGCCCGCCTAGTAGCGGGCCGTCTTGGTGGGTACGTTTTTACGCAGTCAGTGGCGTAATCTCTTGGCTGATCTTTGTTTCCAGCGCGCCAGCAGCTTGCTTGAGCTCATAGACTGTCTGCAGGTTCAGCCAGCTTTGTGCGTCGCCACCAAAGTAGCGAGCCAGCCGCATGGCGGTATCAACTGTTATGCCGCGGCGCCCGCGGACAATATCATTTACCCGAGATGCTGGGATATGCAGCGCCAAGGACAACGCATGCGGTGTCATGTTCAGCGGAGTCAGATAGTCTTCACGTAAAATTTCGCCCGGATGGATGGGGCGCATACCGTTCTTGATGGTCATGGCGAACCCTCCTCAATGGTAGTCAACAATTTCAACATCAAACGCATCACCGTCTTCAAAGCGAAAACAGATACGCCACTGATCGTTGATGCGAATGCTGAATTGCCCCTCTCGGTCACCCTTCAAGGCTTCCAGCCGATTGCCAGGCGGAGAGCGCAGGAAGCCCACCGTACAGGCAGAGGCAATCATCTGCAATTTCCGTTCAGCCACTGCCCGAATGTTGGCCAAAGAAGGAACGGACTCACCAGCAAATAAGGCCTGAGTATCGATGCATCTAAACGATCTGATCATGCCGTGCAGTATATACCGTTTACCGGTAAACGGGAAGCTTATTGAGACATAGTGACACGCGAAGCCACATGCGTAGCGCATCACAGTAGCTTGAACGGTTCCCATATCCGGGAACACTTACCAAAAGCGGGAAGCCTGTACGTGCAAACACCAGCCGGCCACATAGCCCAGCCGATTGACCTATCATCAGCGGAACGGTATCGCTTCACGTCTAAGTAACTCCACCTTGCAAACACAAAAGTTCGGACCTATAGTCCCGGTGCGCTGGCTCATCCAGCGCCGGGAATGCAAGCCCGAACCATAAGGCGGACAGCCGCCCATGCGGCATTTTTTACGTCCGTACACCGCCACAGGTGCGCCCGTTTTATGGCGGGCCGTGGCAGGGAGCCTTCGGGCTGCGGTTACCTTATGGCCGTCTTGCAAACCCTGCCATGCGCCCGCCACCCCGATGCAAGCGGGGGAGCTGGCCTCAGCTCATAAGGAGGCACACCATGCCAGGCACCAACACGCCCATTTGCGGCGCCCCACGTAATCCAGCAGCCGACATCGCTAATCCACTGACCATTGCAGCAGGCCAAATCGCCTGCGAACGCAGGCTAAAAAGCACCATCTGCGCCGATGATGCGTCTGTCGCGTCATACGGCTATGGCGGCATTGAAGGCGAGCTTGCCTATGCTCTGGCCGCCTCAACCTCTACCAACGTGCGCGAAACCATCGAGGGTTGCCAAGAGCAGCTTTTGCTGCGCCTGGGCTTGACCAGTCGCCAAGGACTGACCATCGAGCAGCAGCGTTTGCGCGGCTGGATTACCGGACTATTCGCGGGGATGTTTTGCGCCGTGGAAGACCTTGAGGAGGACGCGCTATGAACACCGATGGAAACCTTGTTGGCTACCTGGCCCAGAATCTCGCCGCGCTCAGCGCAAATGCACCTTGGAACCATAAAGCCCAATGCGTCGAACCAACCGTGTCAGAGCGCGACGCGGGCATGGCGCTCAGCACCGCTGAACTGGTTCAAGATGATATTGCCAATGCACTGCAAGTCGTTGGTCAGCTATTAGTCAGCTATCCGGACGATATCGGCGACGAGCGCGAACGGCTTCCGCAAGTTGGCAAGCTGTTGCGGGTGCTGGGCGGTACGCTCGACTTGGCAAACGAGGCTGCCGCGCTCGCAACCTCTCAGCTATCCCGCCATTACTGGCTATCCGGTACGAAGCCAGTTGAAGACAGCCAGGCCGAAGAAACGCGGGCTGACATTTATGCAACGGAGACGCTGCGCCAGATTGGTGAAGTAATAGAGCGGCGCGATGCTGAGGCACAGGACCGCCCCGAGGAGGAGCAAACATGAAAGCTCAATTCGACCCAGCCGGCGGCAATGCCTTCCACCCCATTGGCCAATTGATCCGCCCGGACGTGGTACAGGACATGCTGGCCCAGCCAATGACAACGCAGAATCGCATCGTTGGCATGCTTGAGGGCGAGCTAGCCTTTGCACTGGTGGCGGATGAAGCAGACCCATGCGGCACTATCCATAATTGCGCAACGCAGTTGCTCTTGCGCCTGGGCCTGAAAGCCCCAAACCTGACGCCGGATCAAGAACGGTTGTCAGGCTGGGGGATTGGCCTGATGGGCAGCATTGCCGCATCGTTTGATGAGTGCAGCGACGAGCAGCCGCCAACTGCCTGACAGCCGACTGCGCAACCCTGCCACAGCAAAGCCCCCGCCTGGGGGCTTTGGCTTGTCTGCTGCTGGCGTGCGTGGTCTTTGTGTCTCCGGATAAGTGGAAGTACTGATGCCGATATGACGCTCATGTGACTACGGTTAAAGGGTTTCTACGAGCGGAAACAAGCATTGCTTTTGTGGATATCGTGTATATACAATAGGAACACGCATGGCGCACTATGTCTTGTCGCCCAAGATTGAGGCGAAGCTGCGGACCAAGCACAACATCCAACCGCATGAACTGGATGAAGCATTTTTCAACCGTAACGGCCCATACATTGCAGATACACGAGCCGTGCATCAAACTAACCCGCCGACAGAGTGGTTTCTCGCCCGTACGGACACAGGGCGTTTATTGAAAATTGTTGTGGTGTATGACCCGCCACGCGGCACATTCATCAAGACGGCCTTTGAGGCTGCTGCTGCCGATATTGCGACGTACACCGCTGTTACAGGGATCGCAGAGACTCTGCTGTAGGAGAACGAACATGTCAGACCTCGACATTGATGGTGACGTAGATCAATGGGAATCTGGTGAGCTTGGCAGATCGGCAGAACATGCAACGACGGCTAGTGCCCAGCACGCCCAGGACATCGACGATGCACTTGGACTCAAAAGTATTTCCATTCGGCTACAAGCCAATCTGATTGAAGACCTTAAGGTCTTGGCGCGGCTCAGTGGGATTGGCTACCAGCCGCTAGCGCGGCAGATTTTGACCCGCTATGTCAACGACGAGATGCACAAGTTGGCTATTGATCGTGCGACCGAGTTGGCCGCCAAGCGTAGCTAACTAGCAATCCATAAACCCGCCACCCGGCGGGTTTTTTTGTGTCTTTCCTTCGAGGTTCTGAATCTGCCAACATGCTGCAATCCGGCTACGTCCACCACCGCGCCGACTCAGTACGAACAGACCGAAATGGCCTGAACGGGGCGAATCACCCCAAACAGGGTGAAACACCCTGAATGAGCAACGAGGGTGCGGCGCCGGGCCGGGCCTCAAAACCACCACATGCAATCGCCAGGTCAGATAATGCAGTGGGTGCATTGCAACGTAACAGGAGCAATAATTAAATCGAAGCCACATTCGGGAGAACGAAATGCTCCATTGGTTCCAATTCACACTGACCATACTATCGGCCGGCAGTGGGCTTTGGGCCGCGTGGCTCTGGAGAGAAGCTAGCAAATGCGCTCCTCGCCCGATTCTTGATGAAGGAGGTAGACTCCCCCCAGAGGCTGACATGGAGCAATCGGTATGGATATCGGCGCTTTTGGAAGTCGGTCCCCGTGCAGCCAAACTGAACCAAACGGCAGCCCAGTGGACCGCCATAGCCGTCTTGGCCGGATCATTCGCTAACCTGATGGGGCTTTTTTGATGGGAATGCAATCCTCAACCGTGGAGGTGTGAGATAGCCTCCTTGCAGGTAGCACTCCGTTTTAACGTGTACACATGGGTGTACACAACGCAAAACATCGAATAGCTCGATACATTACTGACAAGGCTTTCATGCCTCTACTCAATAATCAGATTCAACATCGAGTAATCTTTCACGCCGTGTCAGCGAAACTACAAAAGTCCCGCCAGCCGGGGCTTTTTTATACAATTTTTCGCCTCAATAAAATGCCGCCAGCCCGATCAGGCATGGCGGCATTTGTTTAACTATTACAGCTATCAATACGCCGGAGCCCGCAGATCATGCTCAATAAAGTATTTCTTCCAGAATGGGCTGCCTTCAAGCATTTCATCCAATTTCTTAGACAACAATTCTTTATCTTCATCCATTCCAAGATAAGATCGGCACTCAATGACTTTATACATTGCCAGCGCATGGTCGTTTCTTAACAACAGCACATTACTGAAGGTTTCGAGAGCTCGTTCATATCGGCCATATTTAATATCCGAATTTCTCAAGAAATTCATTTCCAGATTGATATCATAGGCAACAGACTCAATCTGGGCTGGCGTAAAATCCTTTGTCTCTACCACACACTTTTTATACCCAGCCATTCGGATATCGCCTTTAATTTCGCCATTTTTAACAGCCTTGATATACATCTCGCTCCCGGCCAATGGCGTCGCGACATTGATTCTATACCAGTTGGCATCCAGGGTTCTCAGATACTCACGAGTATCATCAATGTCATTCAAGGTCTCTCCAGGCATGCCGATGATAATATTGCAATCCGTATAGATTCCCAAATCGCGACAATCCTCCACCACACGATTCGTAATGGACAGTTTCAGCGGCTTCTTCATAACCTCTTTCAGAACACGCGCGCTTCCAGACTCCACTGCCAGCGTCAACTGCCGCACACCGGTTCGATAAAGCTCTTCCAACATAGGTCTATCCAAAGCGTACAAGGCCAGTGCATTTGGAAAGAAGCAAACAAGATTCAGTTTTTGCGCGATTTTGAGTACGCTAGCCGCCCACTCCTTATCCCACAGAAACATATCATCTTCAATAACCAAGGTATTGGGTAAATACTTATCACACAGATCGGTTAGCTCCCGCTCAATCCGCTCAATTGTAAAGCTTCTCATTTTACGGCCATGCACTGTATGAGCGGCACAGAAGGTGCAATGAAATGGACAACCACGACTGCCCATATAGGTGATGTAATTAGTTCTGTCGCCTATCGACGTGTAGGCCTTGATAGTTGGATTTAGATGGTAATCCTTTAAATCAATACAATCATAATCCAAGTCAGGAATTTCATCCAGATTAGAAATAAAATTGTGCTGATACACGCCTCCCAATACCAAGTTCTTTTTGGTGACCCACTGCATCGAGCTATCGCAGTATGCCTTTTTATCTTTCGCTGCCATCAACTCCGATATAGGCAGTTCCCCTTCACCAAAGCAGAGCGCGTCAAAAGCATCCGCCGCATCTGAAAAAACCTCGCGGTACATCGTCGTAGGCAAATTACCGCCACAAATGCGAAAGGCTTTCGGGAAAATTCGTTTTGATGTCTCAGCCAAAGCCAACAGATTCTCATAGCCTGTTATGAATAGCGAGGAAAACCCAATTACATCCGGATCAAAACCGGACTCTTTTACCGAAGCCAATACCCTATCAAACCAATCATGAAACGAGGGCGCATCCGGATCATCCCAAGTTTTATGTATTTCCGTGTTGAAATCGATTACTCTTACATCTGCATCACACTTACTTTTCAACCACGCGCTGATAGTCAAAACGCCTAAAGGCACATCTGTAATTAGTACTCCATATTTTCTTCCATTGCGATGGGTCCAATACTTGCTATTCGCAGATGGGTTGACGAATGCGTCAAAAGTAATATTCGGAGGAATAATCAACAAACATTTCGAAGACATTTCAACCTCGCTTATTCTCTATTCACATTGATAGTGATCGTATGATTACATCATGCCGGCGCGGAAAGCCTGGTTGACCGCTGGTCCATGCATTGCTATCGGACACCTGCGGCTTTGCTTAAGCTCAATCGTTGCCTATCGCCACACTCTTCTGGCCTACGACGCTCTGCTCTGCCACCACTCTACTATCGCATCCTCCAGGGCAGGCCTGCAGAAACTTTGATGGAAATCGACAAGCTCATAAATAACTTAATACTTTAGCAACAACATTGCAGGCTCTGGCATTGCTTTACTCTTTTCAGCCCCGCCCCACTCTGCCTGTCCTGCACATGATGATGGCCATCCGCAACAGGCGCCAATCCCAGATCGAAGGGATGCATGTTCTCAAGGCTGCCCGCGTTTAGGCATAGACATTAGGATCGAAACGGTGCTGGTGATGGGTGTAGATGCCGCAAACCTTGCCAAAGCAGTGCTTGGCGGTCCGGATATTGAATAATTGATACCGCGTCAGCCACGCTGCTCCTTGCACAATCCGCAAGCCGGACAAGGGGATGGAGAAGCCAATCTCGCCCTTGCGCTTACAGACCGAGCGATCGTAGCGCCTTGAGCTCTCCACCCAGTTTGGCAGAGCACGCTCCAAAATCACGTCTCCGCAATGGCAGCGGGCTCCATGCTTGGGGAAGATCGGCATTTGACCGATCTTGGCGCAATAGCTAACAGGACTGCTCTGTCCTTACGATGCGAGCAGCCGAACTTCCAGCAACATTGCCGGTGTCCAAGCCAAACGCATGCTTAGCCGCACCGGATGCCCCTCACTCTTAGATGGAAGTCGACAAAGCCGAAAACCCGTTGAATGACAATGACTTAACAAAACAATCCTTAACAACGCCAGCAAAGTTTGTGACTTAAGACCGCCAAAATGGCCCCGATAAATAGCTTAAGCAGCGACGATGCCGCGAATCGCTCCAACGGACCGTGAACCTCACGCTGCAGTATGGGAACCATGGCAAGCAATGGGTCGAACAGACCGCATGAAAGGAAGCATCATGAGCATCAGCAGCGTAGGCAGCGGCAACTCCAATTGGCAAACACAGGGCGCCTCGAACTGGCAGCAAAACCAGCAGAATTTCCAGCAGCTGGCTTCGGCACTGCAATCCGGCAACCTCAGCCAAGCCCAAAGCGCCTTCTCCAGTCTGTCCGCCAATCAGCCTAACAGCGGCAATGCTTCCAGCTCGCAGAGCAATAGCAACAATCCATTCGCGCAGCTTGGCCAGGCGCTGCAAAGCGGCAATCTGCAAGCGGCCCAACAGGCATTCCAAACCTTGCAAAGCCAGCACGCCGGCCACCACCATCACCACGGCGGCGGCGGCCAACAACAGAGCGCCGGCAGCTCCGGCAGCGCCTCTTCCAATGTGCTGGGCACCGTAGGCTCCCAAATAGACACCACTGCCTGAAAACCATCCTCTCGGATGATAGGCCCGCGCCATCGCGGGCCTTTTTTTGGCCTAGCGATGCCACTGCGCCACGCCGCCATGGCGAGAGCAGAGCGCCTGATGACGCTTGCGGAAGCTATCGCTGCCATCTCGGCAATGAGCCGTGGCATGAGCAGGTTTGCCGGCGGGGCGCTTGCTCGGGTGGGCACGATCTCCTGCTTGTGTCGCAGGACTATCCTGCGTCGCCAAGTTAGCGCTTCCCGCTACTTTCCTGGCCATCGCGGCCGGAGACGCCACGCTGAAGGCCAGCGCAGCAAAAACCGCCATCTTTCTCATTGCATCCAACATCGAATTCGTTTCCTGGAAAATGCCGGATTCTAGCGCTACCGGCGGAAACGCCTATCCCTGAAAGGTAAAACTTCATCACCCATGCAATCATTGAGGCGACAATGCCACGCCCGTGCTCATTTTCAATCAATTTGTAAGTGAAATATGCCGGATATACTTTATTCCCTAAGAGAAATCGCGGAAAATGAATCTTTAAGCTGATATCTGAAAGACACGCACCATGACTAAAGCCGAACTGATTGCCCTGCTCGCCGACAAGTCCGGCCAGACCAAAGCCGACGTACTGCGCGTACTGGCCGCTTTTGACGAAGTGTTGCTGGACACGCTGGCCAGCAATGGCGAACTCAGCATCGTCGCCGGCAAGTTCAAGGTGAAGGAAAGCGCCGCCCGCACCGGCCGCAACCCCAAGACTGGCGAAACCATCCAGATCGCCGCCAAGCGCAAAGTGGCCTTCGTCGCCAGCAAGCAACTGAAGGATCGCATCGCCTAAGGCTACGCCGCATCCATGAAAAAAGCCGCATCATCGGGATGCGGCTTTTTTATTGTTTAGTTCTGCTGCCAGATCAGTTTGGCGATCGCCGACGAATCCAACTCGCCATCGCCCTGCGCCACCAACTGGTCTATCAATGTCATGGTGCGTTCCGCAGCCGGCAGGCTGATGCCCTGCTCCCGCGCCGTATCCAGCACGATATGCATGTCCTTGGCATGCAGCTTGGCCTTGAATCCCGGCGCGTAATTGTCGTCTATCATCCGCTGGCCATGCACATCCAACACGCGGCTTTGGGCGAAACCTCCCAGCAGGGCGGCACGGACGGGAGCCGGGTCGACATCGCATGCGCGGGCCAGTTTCACGATCTCCGCCACCGCCGCCACCCCCACCGCCACGGCGATCTGATTGCAGGCCTTGGCCACTTGGCCGGCCCCGCTCGCGCCGATATGGGTAATGGTCTGCCCCATGGCCTGCAATGCCGGGCGGGCTTTTTCCAGCGCTTCCGCTTTGCCGCCCGCCATGATGGTGAGCGTGCCGTTGACCGCGCCGACTTCGCCGCCGGACACCGGGCAATCCAGAAAATCGATGCCCTTATCCAGCAACGCCGCCGCGATGCGCCTGGCCCCGTTCGGCGCGATGGTGCTCATATCAACGCACACCAAGCCTGGCTTGGCGCCATGGATCGCGCCCCTCTCGCCGAGCAGCACCGCCTCGACATCCGCGGTATCCGACACATTGGTCACCAGCACCTCTACCTGGGCCGCCAATTCGGCAGGCGTTTCCGCCCAGCGCGCGCCCGCGTCCAAAAGCGGAGCGGCGCTTTCCTTGCGCCTAGCCCAAACGCTGACCTGATGGCCAGCCTCTAGCAGATTGAGGACGCAAGGACGCCCCATGATGCCAAGACCGATATAACCGATATGCATGGAAATCTTCCCCCTGTGTGCGCTGTAAGGGCTGAGCATAGGGGATTGCGGCGCTGCGCGCCAGCATGGGTCAGGGATTATTGGCCGGCGTTTTCCGCGCCGTCATCCAATCCTCGAAGCGAGTGTCCGGCGATCCGGCCTGGCGCTCCAGAAAATAAACAAAGGCCAGTATCTCCGCCACCGCCCGATACAGCTCTGGAGGGATATGTTTGTCGAGATCCACTTGCATCAGCAACGACACTAACTCCGGCGAATCATGGACAAATACGCCGGCGTCTTGCGCGCATTCTATGATGCGCTGCGCCATCTGCCCGTAGCCTTTGGCCACTACCCGCGGCGAACGCTGTCCTTCTTGATACGACAACGCCACCGCCGATTGGCGTTTATCATCATTCTGCTGCTGGTTCATTGCGGTTCACTACCAAGCTGGCCAGGGTCAATCCCGCGGCTTCCATGCCGCTCTGCAATTTTTGGGCATGCTGTTTGATCATTGCGCCGATGCCGTCTTCATCCGCCTGAAAAGACACCTGCACGGTCTGGCCTATCATTCTCACCCGCACGCCCAAGCCGCCAAGCGCAGGCAGCTCCAGAGAGAGGCTGGTATTCCAAACAGGGATATCCTCCTGTCCGCTCCCTTGCCTCTCGTTTTGCGGCTTCTCCTGTTCGATCTGCAACTGCATGGGCTGTCCAGGCCAAGCCAGACCCTGAAACTGCACCGCGCGGTTTTCCAGGCCATCCAGCTGGCGCTGCACCAGGCTGCCCAGCTCTTGCGCTTGAGGCCTAAGCGCTTGTGCTTGCCCTTGATCATGCTTCTGGCCGATATCCAGCGCCTGCTGGGTCAGCGAAAACTTGGCTTGCGGCTCCTGTTTCAACTGCTCCAGGGTATGCAGGCCATTGCTGAAATCCTTGAGATGCGATTCATAAAACAAGCCGCTCTGTTTGACATTCTGTTGCAGCTGCTTGGCCAGTTGCGCCGGGGGATGCTCAGCAGCATCCAGCTGCAATGGTTTGGCTGGCGCGCCGTCATCCGCCGCGCTTAACAGCGAGGTCAGGTAGCGCGAGGCCGTGCTCAACTTGACGGCTACCGAGCCGTCTTGCGGCGGCGCCGCCTCCTTGCCGCCTTGCTGCAAGGCGAAGGTCAGCGACGGCTGCAGCGAGACGACCTTCAGATTCAGGGAATCGCCGGAAGGGTTGACGCCAGGCGGCAGGCTCAGCGTGAACAAGCCATTCTTGATCAGCACCGCCAGTTGATTGTTGCCCAGTTGATCCGCGATTTTCGCGGTCAATAATTCCCCGACCATCAAGGAAGGCAGTTTACCCGGCTGGGTGAGCGCCTCCAGCAACTGGCTGGCATCGATATTGCCGCGCGGGAGATTGACTGCGGAGCCCTGAGTCAGATTGCTCAGGGTATTGGATAAAGACGGAATCATGAGGTGGGGCTATTGCGATAAAGAGACACGATAAGCTCGGCCTCGCTGCGCGAAATGCCGCAACGCGAGGCGACTTCAGAGGCCGTCAGCCCCTGCCGGATCATTTCTATGGCCTGATTATAAGGGCTCAAGCCAGACTCCGGCTGAGCATGATGCTCCAGCTTGGACTGCAGACGCGCGACATCTCGCTGCAGCGCGCTGATTTGCTGCTGCTGCTGGTCCAGATACATGGAGGTCAGGCTGTCGCGCTTGCTTTCAAGCTTTTGCAGCCTGAAATACAAGTACGCGCAAGAGGCCGCCAACAGCAGCCACAGCACAACCATCAAGTAAGGGAAGAAGACGCCGGACATGGTGGTTTCCCTTCGGGTAAACATCCACAATGGACTTTAAGTGTATGGCGAAAAATCGCGCAACCCAAGCCCGAACCCCTGGGATTTGAGACGATTCCGCAAGGCGGCAACCGCCCATCCACCCTCTCACCCCTTGTATTCCCGCATCAGCTTTGAGCTTTGATTCAAGGACAACAAATCGTTTTTCAACTGCTCGGCCCAGAGGGCGATCTGCTGCTCGATCTGGCTGCGCAAGCCGAGCACGCGTTTGAGCGCCTCGCGTTGCGTCGCGCTCAGTTTTTTGTTCTCGCCCGCCTCAAGCCTGCCCAACAGTTGATGCGTGTAGCCCTCGTGCTGCTCATACAGTTTGGCGAACGCCACTCTGTCTCTTTCACCCGCCAGTTTCAACAGCTGGACGGCCAGGGGCTCCAATGCATCAATCAGTTGCGCCAAACCTTTGGCGTTGCCATCAAACTGCTTTTCCATTGGCCTATCGCTCATCTGCCTTGCTCTGGCTGCGCGGCTGCCTGCGGCCTATCCACCTGTTGCCAGGCCGGCAAGATGGTTTCCAATAGTTCGCGCACTTCCTGAAGAATTTCCTTGTCATTTTTCAGACTGGCCTTGGCCAACCTCAGCTTCATATAGACATACAAGTCGTTGAGGTTTACCGCTGCGTCAGAACCCACATCAAGATCCAAAGCGATTCTCAGGCCTTCCAGGATATCTACGGCCTTGGTGATCATTCTGGCCTTCTCTTCGAAATGACCTGCGTCAATCGCCAGCCCAGCCGAGCTCACCGCCTTGATCGCCCCTTCATACAACATCACGACGATTCCAACCGGGCTCGCCCCATAGACCGCAGTTTTCAGCGCATCGTTTGCATACGCCTGATTGAACTGCTTGAGCATCCGTGAATTCAGCATGGGTCACCATCGTTTCTTTTCATGCGGGCGCGACTCCCAACCAGCGCCCGCGAGGATTCAGCTACATCTTGCTATTTAATCAAATTGAACAAGCTATTCGAGCCCGCCTGCATTTGCGCCAACGTCTTGTTCAACGATGTGTATTGCTGCAACAACTGATTTTGCTTGGAATCCAAGCGCGATTTCAAAGAGCTTTGCAGCTGGGTTTCTGTATTCACTCGCGAATTTATGGATGCTTTGCTGGTTTCAATGACCCCGCTTGGCGCCAACATGTCGTTGATCGCGGTATTGAAGCGTTGCGCGAAACCAGTGTTGGCGTTATTGCCGAACAGATTGATCACCGCTTGCTGGTCTTTTTTCACCGCATCGTTGAATTTAGTCTGATCCAACTTCAAGGTGCCATCCTTTTGCAAGGAAATACCCACCTGCGCCAGATAGGCGACGGAATTGACCGGATCCACCCCTGCCACCGGCGTGGACAATACTTGGGCCAGCTTGGTCTGAATATCCAGAACCGAGGCATTGCCCTTCATCGAGCCTTTCCGCGCGCTGCTCACATCGCTCATGACCTGATTGTAGGCATCGATGAACGATTGCAGGTTCTTGCTCACCCCGGCGCTGTCCGGCGACATGGATACCGTGAAACTGCCAGCTTTGTACAGATCGACATCCACCCCGGCGATCGCGCTGGAAACCTTGTTGCTGCCAGAGGAAATCGATACGCCGTTCACTGTCAGATCGGCATTCTTCGCATCCTGAGACTCTTTGACCCCGGTCGGACTCTGCGTCAATACCTTGGCCAAGGTCGCGCCGGAGGTGCTGCCATTATCGCTGTCGCCGCCGACGATCTTGAATTCGTTGTCGGTGCCAGAGTTGGCTGCCGTCAGCACCAGCTTGTATTGCGTGGTGCTTTTGCCATCGTCACCTTTGACGACATTCTGGACAATGGTTGCATTCACGCCAACGCCAGCAGAATTAATCTTGTCATTGATGGTCTGCAAACTCACAGGATCACCCGGCTTATCAGCCAGCTTAACGGTCTGCGTTTTGCCGTTGACCTCGAACGACAGCTGATTCGGCGCGCCGGCCAGCGCCGCCTTGGGATCTTTGATGTTAACGCCGCCGGCCTGATCAAACACCAGCTGGCGGTTGGTGGCCAGGCTGGTGACATTGATCTGATAGGTGCCTGCGCTGCCGCCGCTGGTCGTCGTGACGGCGCCCATCGAGCCATCGCTGACCGTCGCCTTGAATACTTGCAGGAAACGGCCGGAAGACAAACCCGTCATCGCTGTTTGCAAGGCAGACAGCGACGAACTCAGCTTGCCGACAGTGCTGAGCTGCGTATTGTATTGATCCGAGCGGCTGAGGCTTTCATTCAGCGGCCGTCTTTCAATCATCATCAGCTGGCTGACGATGCCCTGTACATCCAATGCACCCACGGAACTGGTAATGGCTGCCATGTTATCCCCATGTTATAGCCGCATCGGGACAAACAGATCAGGCTTTGTCCTTCAGCAAGAGTCCTTTGAAATCGCCGATCGCCTTGGCGATGCGCAGGGCATCTTCCGAGGGAATCTGGCGGATCACCTTGTTGTTTTCCTTGTCGACCACTTTCACCACGGTAGTGCCGGTGTCCTTGTCGACGGAAAACTGCAAGGAACTGTCATACATCGAAGCGGTGTTATTCAGCTGCTTGACCGATTCTTCCAACTGCTTGGCCACGCTTTGCTGATTTTGTTGCTGATTTGCGGACGACTGCTGTTGCTGGCTCTGCCCCGCCGCTGCGACAGCCTGGGTCGAATCGGCCGAAACCGGCTGATTCGGATCATTAGGAGACGACTGAGCCAGATCAACCAATTGTTGACGCGGCACCGGCGTCGCGGCAACCGTAGAGGCCGGCGACAAGATAGAAGGAATTTGCATGATCGTTCTCCCAACGGATGCAGCTCCGGCTGCCCAACCGGAGCTGCAGACTGGCTATACCATCAATTTACCACTTATTGCAGCAGTGTCAGCGCAGATTGCGGCAGCGTGTTCGATTGCTTCAGAATCGATGCGCCCGCTTGCTGCAAGATCTGGTTCTTCGTCAGATTAGCTGTTTCCGACGCGAAGTCCACATCCACGATACGGCTATTGGCCGCCGTCAGGTTCTGCACATAGTTTTGCAGGTTGGCTACCACCGCGTCAAACCGGTTCTGCACCGAGCCCCAGGTGGAACGCACCGTCGAGATTTCGGCGATGTCGCTATCCAGTGTAGACAGGATCGCGGAAGCGCCGGACTGAGTGGTGACGTTGATCGTGCCGGTGGCGGTCAGCGCGGAGCTGTAGCTACACAGCACGCCAGCCGAAGTCATGTCCACCGACGAGATGGAAACCTGGTTGCTGCTGGCGCCGGACGAACCGACTTGGAACATCAGCACCGCGGAACCCGACAGCAGTTGGGTGCCGTTGAACTGCGTGGTTTGCACGATACGCGAAATTTCCTGGGTCAGCTGGTCCACTTCGGATTGCAGCTGCGAACGGTTAGTGTTGCTCACCGAGCCGTTGGCGGACTGCACCGCGATTTCACGGATACGCTGCAGGTTGTTGGCGATCTGGCCCAACGCGCCTTCAGCAGTCTGCCCAACGGAAATACCGTCGTTGGCATTGTTGATGGCTTGGTTATTGCCGTTGATCGCGGACCTCAGGGTCTGAGAAATCGCCAGGCCCGCGGCGTCGTCCTTGGCGCTGTTGATGCGCAAGCCCGAAGACAGGCGTTGCAGCGATTGCGACAGCGACATTTGCGAATTATTGAGGTTGATCTGCGCTTGCAGCGATGTGACGTTGGTGTTGACGGTAATGGCCATGATGACTCTCCTGATACTCAGTGTGGGCAAAGAGGCTTGCTTACACTGCTTATCGGCGAGCGCATTCCGAACTTTATAGCCAAAGTGTGAATTTTCACACTTGACTTTCACTCATCGCGGCAAAACCCTTATCTCATCAGGCTTTCTCCATTGTTCGCCTATCCCGCTTTCCAGCCTCCGCGGCCAGCCTAGGCCGCGGGGAGCTCATGCTTAAACGCCTTATTGCAGCAGCGACAGCGCGGCTTGCGGCAAGGAGTTGGACTGCTTCAGGATGGCGCCGCCGGCCTGTTGCAGAATCTGGTTTCTGGTCAGATTGGCAGTTTCCGATGCGAAGTCCACATCCATGATGCGGCTGTTGGCAGCGGTCAGGTTCTGGGTGTAGTTGCTCAGATTGCTGACCACGGCATCGAAACGGTTCATCACCGCGCCAAAAGTGGAACGCAAGTCAGAAATCTGTGCGATATCCTTATCCAGCAAGCTGAGGGCCTTAGATGCCGCATCTTGGCTGGTAATATCCACAGTCTTGGTGGCTGACAGGTTGTCATTATAGGTATTCAGCCCGCTAGAAGTACCGATTGCCGGATTACTCTTAGTAAAAGTGCTCAACGCATCTTTAGCCGTATCGCGATCACCGCGCAAAGTTGCAATATTCGCTACAGTCCCCCCTTTGGCAATGGTCGCTTCGGCATCGTCTACCAGCTTGCTTTTGGCTGCCATGTCCAACTGCAGATATTCGTTCTGCTTGTTCAACTGCCCACGCTGCAACTCTTGCGCACGTTGCATCGTCACACCTGTATTCAGGTTCGTATCTACGATCGCATCATTTACATTAGTCGGCGCAGTTTTAAAAATGGACTTGTAACTAGTTTCAAGCGTAGCCGCATCCGTTTTGGCCTGCGTCGCCAGCGCAGCCAAGTCTGTTGCCGACTTGCTGGGATCGATCCCCGCTTGTGCCAGATTCGTCGTCTGAATGCTGATTTTATTATCGTCTTGGCCCTTAGAACCCACTTGAAAAGTCAGCTTGCTGCCACCTTGCAACAACTTGGTACCGTTGAACTCCGTGGTTTGGATAGAGCGCGAAATTTCACGCGTCAGTTGGTCCACTTCATTTTGCAACTGCGAACGGTTCTGATCGCTAACGCCGCCGTTAGAGGCTTGCACTGCGATTTCACGAATGCGCTGTAAATTATTGGCGATCTGGCCAAGCGCGCCTTCGGCTGTTTGGCCCACCGATACGCCATCGTTGGCGTTGCGAATGGCTTGGTTATTGCCGCGGATAGCGGAATTCAGCGTCTGCGAAATCGCCATGCCGGCAGCGTCGTCCTTGGCGCTGTTGATGCGCAGGCCGGAGGACAGCCGTTGCAGCGACTGGTTCAGCATCTGGCTGGAATTGTTCAGGTTCAGCTGGGCGCCCAGCGAGGACAGGTTGGTATTGACGGTGATTGCCATGTGATTCCCCTTGTCGGCCCAACGGCCGGAATGAATTCGTGCCTATGCATGCAAAATCGGCCGAACAAGGGAAATGCTTATGAAAATGGTATTTTTACCAAAAAATCCTGCTAAAGCAGAATTCAGAAAAAGAAAATGGCCCCGCAGGGCCATTGGATAGACAGGTGTTTTGACTAGCCGTGCAGAATGCGGAACCAGTCTTCGTAATGGTCTTCCAGCCAGTAATGCTGGTTGAACCAGCCGCGCAGGGCGTCGCCTTCTCTTTCCAACGCATCCCAATCATTCGCGCGCGCGCGGATCGCTTCGATCCAGGCCTCCGCCCGGTTCGGCACCCGGCAGACCGGCGCGTTATTGGTTTGATAGGGATAGATGTCGGTGCAGACCACAGGCCAGCCCAGCACGCCGTACTCCAGCAGGCGCAGATTGCTTTTGGCTTCGTTGAAGGGATTGATCTCCAGCGGCGCCACCGCCAAATCCAAGTTCAGGCTCGCCACTTTGGCCGCGTAATCAGCGAAGGTAACGGCATGGTGGACCTCGGCCACATAGGGGCGGAACTGCGGCAGGCACATGCCCATGAATACCCAGTCCACTTCCTTGCGGGTGGCGCGGATCACTTCATGGATCAGCTCCAGGTCGCCGCGATGCTGGCCCGCGCCTACCCAACCCACGCGCGGCTTGTCGCCCAAGCGGCGTTCCGACTTCAGCTCGCCCCAGATGCTTCTGCGCAGCCGGTTTGGCACCACCGCCACCTCGCCCACCATTTTCTGGATGAAGTCCGCCAAGGGCTGAGTTGACACCACCGCCGCGTCGCATAGCTTCAGCACGCGGCGCAGCCGCTGCTTGGCATCCGGATAATGGCGCGACCAGTGGTCGTACAGGCTGCTCTTTTCCGGCACGCCGCCCACCAGGTCATCCAGGCCAAACACAATGCGCAGATCCGGGATATAGCGGCGATAGGCATCCATGGTTTCATAGATGTAGTCGCTGATGCCGGTGTGCAGCAGCAGCGCATCCGGCGCCTGGCGCGCCAGCTCCACCACAGTGGGAATGCCGGCAGAGGGCTGGTGGATTTCGCCGTCCAGCTTGCCCTTCTCTTGCAGCACTTGCAAAGGCTGGCTCAAACGATATTCGCCGCTGCCGCCAGGCACAGGAATGCCCAACACCTTCTTGCGGCCCGGCATCTTGGCGTCCCAGGCGACGATGCGGTCGGATTCAATGGCCACCCGCGGCGTGCGCAGTGATAGATGGCGGTTGAAGCCCGGATCGTTGGCCATCACCGGCAGCCAGCGCCCAAGCATGGCCTCCATTTCCTCGCGCTCGCGCACCGCGGCCTTCAGTGCCGGCCGCGGGTCCGTCGTGACCCGGCCTATGCTCTTGGCGTGATGGTGATACAGCACCACAAACGGGTTGTAGATATTGCGCAAACCCTGGGCTTGCACCTTGAGGCAGAAGTCCACGTCATTGAAGCAGACCTGGAACACTTCCTCGTTCATGCCCTCCACCAGATCGTAAATCTGTTTTTCCACCAGCAGGCAGGCCGCGGTGACGGCGGAATAGTTCTGCATGGTCAGGCTGCGGTTCATATAGCCGGGGAACAGGTAATCCATGCTTTCGAACACATGGTCCGCCACCGAATACATGCCCCCCGGCATGCCCAGCACGATGCCGGCATGCTGCACCCGGCCGATTTCCGGATACAGGAGCCGCGCGCCCACCGCGCCGACGCCCGGTTGCTGCGCCGTCGCCAGCAAGCGCTCCAGCCAGTTGGCGAAAATGATTTCAATATCGTTGTTGAGCAGCAGCAGGTACTCGCCACGCGCTTCGCGCGCTCCGAGATTGCATTGGGCGGAGAAATTGAACGGCGCGTTGTAGCTGAGAATCCGCACCCGGTCTGGATACTGAGCCTGGACCAACTCATAGAATTCGAAGGTTTCGGGATCTTCCGAGCCGTTATCGACGATCAGCACCTCGAAGTTCTGATAGCGGGTAATGCCGAACAGGCTGTTGAGGCAAGGCGCCAGGCACTCCAGCTTGTCCTTGGTCGGAATGATGACTGATACCAATGGCTGCGCCAGCAACTGGTACTCGTAATGGTAAGTCGCCGGCACCAGGCCGTCGGACACCGAAACCGGCAGGCCGCAGCGTTTGGCGTGATCCTCCAGCGCCACCCGGCGGGCGGCATTGCCCAGGCTGTCCCATTTCGGATCGATCCAGGGCAAGGACACCAGCACATCGTCGACGTGGCCGATCGCGGCGCGGTCCCAACCCTCGTACAAGCGCAGCAAGGCGTCATAGCAATGCGCGCGCGGATAAGGCCGGATGCCGCCTATCTTGGCCAAAGCTTCGCTGCTGAATGCCACGGCGTAACTGATATAGTCCATGGAACGCAGGTATTCCGGCGAGAAGTCCGGCAAAAAGGCCGGCCGGAAGCGCTTGCCCATCGGCGACACCACGTCATGGTCGGTATAAATCGCGCCATATTCGGGATGGGCGTGTATCTCCTCGCCCAGCCGCGCCAGCGCATTGGGCTGCAAGCGAGCGCCCGCGGGCAATAGTATGACCCAATCGGCTGGCACATCGGCGACGATGCCATTGACCATGGCCGCAATCTGCTGCTCATCCTCCATCTCAGCCACTTGCACCCACCCCAGCTGCGGGCTGGCGCTGAAAATCGGGTCCGGCTCCGGCGCATCGGAAATCACCAGCAAACGCCAATGCCGGTACAGCAGATTTTCCATCGCGGAGAAGCTTTCCGATAGGCGGGACAGCCTGCTGGAAGGCGCCAGCATGATCACATTGAAGGTCGGGATATGTTTCCAGCCTGTCATGATGCGCTCAGCCAGCTGTTCGGCATGGACCTCGCGCAATTGGCGGCGCTTCACCCACTTGCGGTAGGCCTTCAATCCGTCCACATCGTTTTCGGCCAGGGCGTAGGTCACCACCTTGCCCATCTGGGTCAGCGCTTGCGGCTTCAGCTGCGCGGGCAGCAATGCTGTGTATTTTTCCAGCAGACCGCCCACCTGCTTTTCCAGCAGGCGATTTTCCAATACATGCCTGCGCGCGGCTTCTGCTTGCCGCATGCGCAAGTCAGGGTCATCGATCAGTTTGCTGATGCCGCTCATCCAGCCGTCTTCGGTATTGGGGACGACGACGGCCAATTCCGTATCCTTCAAATCCTGATAGGACGGCACATCGGACACCACGGCGGCCGCGCCGACCACCGCGTACTCCAGCCACTTGATATCGGATTTGTAATCGTTGAACTCTGTCTGCGCCAGCGGCGCGATGCCGATGTCTATCTTGAGCTTGGCCAGTTCGGACAGGTATTCGTTATAAGTGACGAATTCCGGCACCTTGCGCACATCCTTGATGCCGACAAAGTCCGGCGGCACATCGCCCCAGAACACGAACTTCACCTGGCCGGCATACTCGTGGTAAATGCGCAGCAGCGCCGATGAGATCATCGCCACATCCTGGGCGTGGGTGCTGGTGCCGGCAAAACCTATCGTCACTTGGCCGCTGTGCGGCTGCGGCGACACCAAACGGTCAGCCGCCAAGTAGTTGGGAAAGACGAAAACCTTGTCGTTATAAGGCCGGACTTTCTCAGCCAGGGTCTCGGTGGACACCGTCACCAGCGAGCACTTGGGCAACAGCCACTCGATGCCCTCGAAAGAAGGCTGGCAGATGGCGTACATCACGTGCTGCTCCGACATGTCGAGCAGCCAGTCGTCGATCTCGTAAACAATGGGCTTGCCGGATTCGACCATCATCTCCAGCAGGGGCCGGAATTCCGGATAGGGGAACAAGCGTTGGACGATGAACATGTCCATCGTATCGACAAAGTCCTGGTCCTCCTCAAAGGGATAAACGCCCTCGAAACTGTGATCGGCCTGGTTCTTGTAATGATAGGCCTCCAGCACCGGCGACATCAGGCTGAGCGGGTCGCCCAGGCGGAGCTTGTAACAGGCGGCGTCTTGAAGATCGCGTGTCAGCACGCCGATACGCGGTTTGCGAGGTTGTTTTGATTCCACGTTGATTTCCTGTGTTTTCATGGCTGCGGCTCGCTAGAACATGAATGAATCGAATCTGTCGCGAGGCCAGAAAAAAGCATGGCCGCGCCGGCAAACGATGTCTGCGCCACTATAGCAGTCAGATGGCTTGGCATGCCATGGCCGCGCATGACGCAAGAAAACAGGCCTGGACCGAGGTCAAGGCCTGCCGATGCGGTAAGCGGATGCGATCAGGCTTGGGCGGCAATGGGCTCGCCCGCCGACGGCATCGCCTGGGGAAGCGGGTCCAGGATATCGGCCAGCAAGCCGTAATGCTCGCGCGACCACTGGCCGCGATCCACGCCCTCCAGGCCGAAAACCCAGGCCCAGCGGCCCCAGAACGGCGTCTGGATCGACTCCAGGTATTGGCTGTAGTGTTGCTCCGCCAATGCCGCCTGACCGCTTTCCCGATAGCACTTGGCCAGATAGTAATGGGCGAAAGCGTGGTCGCTCTTGAGCCGCAACACATTCTTCAGCCCGCGTTCCGCCCAGGCGTAGTTGCCGCAGCGCAAGTCGTAATTGTGAACAAAATTCAGGTCCAGGTTCATGAAGTATTGATACTCCTGGATAAACTCGGCGCTGAAGTCCTCGGTATTGATCACCGCGGTGCGGTAGTCCGAACCCAAATCATTGATCTTGATATAGCCCTTGGCCTTGGAGATGTCGTGGATCTCGCTGCCGACGATGGGGCTGGCGCAAGCGATATTGAACCAGTTGGAAGCGATCTCGCGCAGATTGTGGCGCGCCTCTTCCAGATCTTCCTTGGTTTCGCCCGGCATGCCGATCAGGATATTGGTGTTGGTATAGATGCCCAACTCGCGGCAATCCCTGGCCACCCGTTCGGAGATCTTCATCTTCAACGGCTTGCGCATCTGCTTTTTCAGCACCTTCTCGCTGCCGCTTTCCACCGGCAGCACCAAATGGCGCACCCCGGCATCCCAGAAGGCCTGCAGCATGGGCATGTCCAAGGCGTACAGGGTCAGGCCGTTTTGATACACCGAATTCAGGTTCAACGATTTGACGATGTCCAGAATCTTGTACACCCGGTCGGAATCGGCCATCAGGTGGTCATCCTGGAAAATCACCGTCTGCGCGCCGTACTTTTCCGTCAGCCGGGTGAAGTCCTCGCGCACCCGCTCCAGCGAGTGATAGCGCATCGAACGCCCGTGCGTGCGGTGCGAGGCGCAGAAGGTGCACAGGAAGGGACAGCCGCGCGACGTCATCACATGGAAGCCGCGGGTTTTATCCAGATTATGATAGGACGCCACCACCTGGTTGATCTCGTGCTTGTCGAGATCGCACAGGTCGTAATCGAAGAAGGGGATCTCATCCAGATCGTCGATAAAGTCGTGCTTGGGCGCGAACAGCATCTCGCCCACTACTTTTTGGCGGGTGATCCAGGACTCGGACCCCGCCAGATAGGCCTGGACGTCCTCCGCCTGCAGCAGGTGCAGCATGGGCTTCTCGCCCTCGCCGAAGCACAGCGCGTCGAAAAAGGTGCAGCCCATATCGCGGTAAATCTGCTCGTAGCTGTTGGTCGGGATATTGCCTCCGCCCACTACGATGCTGTCCGGCCAAACTTCCTTCGCCATGCGCCCGCAATCCATGAAGTTGGGGAAGGATGGGCTGAACAAGGACGAGATGCCGACAAAGTCGGGAGCGAAATCCGCGGCCTGCTGGAAAAAATGACGGCACAAGGACTCGAAGCAATCGAAAGGCACGGCGTCCAGGGCATTGACCTCGGCGTTGAAGTCGATCAGCTTGACCTCGACATCGACGAATTTCTTCAGGTACGCCGAAATGGACAAGGGGCCCAAGGGCAGGTCGGTTCGGGGGATGTTGTAGACCTTCCCGTCAGCCTTGGTCAATTGCACATTGTAATACTCAGGCTTGGTGAACGAGTCCCAGGAAATGTGCATGGGCACAACCAGCAAAAGTTTCTTCATCCTACCCTCCACTATCCATCGCCGGCGAGAGCCGGGAACCTTCCCCTCTCGCCCGCCATGAATCCGCAATCCTGTGAACTGAATAAAACCCGCGGCGAAGACCGCGCGCTTGGGTGATCCGAGCGGCTGCGCCCCCGCAGCCGGCCGACTTACTCTTTATCGGCTGATTGCCCGCAGCCATGAGGGCAAGTGCTGACTCAACAGACGATTCGCCCTCACCCAGCCGCTCAAGGCGTCGCCGGCCTGGGCGGCGGCTTCAGGATCGCGCGCGAAATGCAGCACCGCCTGCCCCCAATCGGCCAAATCGCGGCTCACGCGCGTAATCGGCGCCTCGCCCGCCCGCAGCTCGCCCATCGCAGTGGCGATCACCGGAATGCCCAATATGCCGAACTGCAGCATGCGCAGGGTGCGAGCGGTTTCGTCGCCCCCCTCCTCCACCTTGGGCAGCACCGCCAGGTCCAAGCCCAAGCTGGCCAATTTTCGGGGGAAACCCTCGCTGTCCAGATCATAGGCGTGGCATTCCGCCAGATACGGCTTGATCACCTCAGGGCATTCGCCCAATACGATCCAGTCCACCTCGGCGACCGTCGCCAGCATCACGCCGCTGAGCAGCAGCAAATCCTCAGCCTCCACCGCCGTTCCCACCCAACCCAAGCGTGGACGGCTGCCGGTGCGGCGCAGCGAAATCACCCCCTCCCAGCAGGCCTCGTCCAAAGCGCTTGGAATCAATCTGACGTCCGCCGCCAAGCCGCCGAGCTGCTGCCGCAGCGTCTCGGTGGGCACGATGATCCGATCCGCCTCGCGCGCCAGCGCCTGAAGGTAGGCCATGCCATAGCGCGGACTCATATCGGCGCCGGACTCCATGCCATCCACCAGCAATACCGACAGCAAATCCGGCCGGCTTTGCTTAAGCCCGCGCAATCTATCCAGTTGCTCCGGCTCGAACCGTGCCGTCATCAGCACCGTATTCGGCGCCAAGCGTTCGAACTCCCCTTCGCGGGGCAAACGCTGCCCTGCGGACGCCATCGTCAGTTGGCACTGGCTTTCCTCCGCCAGTTTGCGCAAGGGAGCTGACATTCTGGCCGCGCCGGCCTCCGACGCGCCCGGCAGCGCCAATACCCGATTGCGCTCATGAAACGCGCCATCCCATCCCGCCGGAAACGCATCATCGATCTGGAAGGCTTGCCGGCTATCCAGGCTCAAATGGCGGTTGTAAGACCCGTCATGGCCCAACCGGCCTTGCCAGCGCAAAGGCAAGGCCGCGGCGTCGCCTAGCTCGTCGTTTCCGCCATGGCGCACCGCGGACGCGAAAGGCGTCCATAACGGCGGCAAGCCCGCCGCGCGCAGCTTAAGGCTGAAATCCGCCGCCGCGCTGAGCTCATCGGGCCAGGCCGCGTCCACCCCGCCGATCTGCTGATAAACGGAGCGGGCGATAAGCAAACAATCCAGCAAGACCGCGCCTGGACTATGCTCGACTTGCTGACGCCGCAAATGGCCGGGCGCTTGCGCATCGCAGCCGTCAAACAGCGTGGCCGCGCCCTCATCCGCCCCCAGCAAGATCGGCCCGCGCCAGATGGTCTTGCCGTCGGGTCGCAGCAAGCGCGGCGCGACGGCGCCGACTTGCGGCCTGGCCGCCAAGCTCAACAAGGTAGCCACCGCGTCCGGCTGGGCCAGCTCAACCCGGCTGTCGAGGAAAAGCAGGAAATCTCCCTGGGCGGCGGCCGCGCCCAGCGCATAGCGCTCGCGGCGAGTGGCCTCCTGCTCGCAGGCTACTCTCGCGGCGTCGGCGGGGATCGTCTCCCGCGCCGAGACCGCCAGGATTTCTGCATCGACGCCATCCCAGCCGTTGGACAGGGCATCGATGCACGCGAACAGATCGAAAGATTCGCCTTCGTCGGAGACGATGATGGAAAGCCGCGCGGCTTGAGGCGCGGGGTAATGGATGCGGCGAACGCCGCCAAGCAGGCCGGACGCCACACGGCCTTGTCCGCCCTCGCGGGCCAGATGCTCGGCCAGCGCCCTCTCCTGCGCAGCCTCTTCGCCTCGCTGCACGCAGGGGGGCAGATGCAGCAGGATATCGGCGATATGACCGACCGCCCCCGCGCCGCAACGATCATGGATGCGCAGCAAGGCGTCGAAACCATCCGCGCCGGCGCCTGAAAACGCGCCGGCCTCTTGCAAGGCGTCGCGGCGGAACCAGGCGCTGCGGCCGATATAGTCGCTGCCGCGCAGCCAATCCAGATTGAAGTCGGGACGGAAAACCGGATCGGCGCACTGGCCGCCCTCCCGCATCGTATCGCTGTCGGAATAGATCACCTGCCACTCCGGATGCAGCGCGGCGTAGTCCGCCACCGACAGCAGCGCATTGCCGGCCAGCTCCGCCCCTGGCGGAAGAATGGCCATCCAATCGCATGGCAAAGCGCCGAGCACGGCGGCGTAAGCCTGAGTCAACTGCGCCGGATCGTTGGCGTCGTCTATCCGCAGCCAGCCCAGTACCTCGGAATTCTGGAACGCCGCGCTGGGCTCGTCGAAATCGGCGACGAAAATCAGCTGCCATTGCTTGTAGAGTTGCTGCGATACCGCATTGACCGTGTTGATCGCATCCGCCAGACGCTCCGCCGTCAGCGGCATCATGATGATGAAACGCGGCTGGCCAGTCCAGGTGCGCGCCATCCGCTCCGCATGCAGCTGCGCGTCGGCGGCATTCAGCGCGTGCCCCTGCTGCCAACCCTCGTAACGGATTTCCTCCGGGCTGCGTTCGACCACCTGGGGCTTGAACGAAGGAAACACCACATCGCTCGCCACGCCTTTGGGCAATAGCTGTGATTTTTCGATGAAACTTTCCAGCTGCGCCAGCAACTCAAGCTGGTACTGGTGATAAACCTGCTGATAATCCGCTGTTTTGCCATGCGCTTCAGCAATGCCGTCGGGCGTATCGACAAAAGTCGCGCCGGGCAAGGCCAAGCCGAGCGCGACGCCCGCTCTCTCTTCCGGCTTCTTGGAATACACGGTCTCTTTGATCACCACCGGGCAACCGCACAGCAAGGCCTCGGAAATGATGGCCGAATTGGCGAAGGTGTACAGCACCTTGCCCTGTCTCAACAAGGCAGCCAGCTCCTCATGGCTCTGCGGCCAGTCGTAGGTGATGACTATGGAATCGCGAAACAGCTCGGGGTAATCCCGCTGCGCCTGCTTATAGCGACCGGGATACACCAGCACCTTATCCCGTTTTTCGTCATGGGCATTATCGTCATTATTGAAAATGCCGGTATCGATGGAGGGAATGAATATAAAGGACGGGTCGGCGTATTTTGCGGCGTCGACATAATCCTGGTGCCAAAACACCAGCATGTCAGACTCGGGATAATCCTTTGGGCCGCCCAGCAAACCCGGGTGGTTGAGGATGTAGCGGACCACGGCCGCGGCATTGAGCGGATTGCCGTGCACCACTTCTGGATACACCACGATGGGCGAACGCTGAGTCTCCTTGTGCCTGTCCACGATGTCCTGGGTCAGATACGGCGTCCTGAGCTTGGGATCGGTCTCCGGCGAAAACACATAGGCTTCTTCGCCCAATTTGTTCAGATAATGGCACAGCAAGTGCATGGCCCGGACGCCGTTGGACACCCGGGTGAAGCCTGGCGCGCAGATGTAATAAGGCCGGTGCTTCTCGTTGTAGAATTTTTTTTCGATCTGCATAGTGGCTTGCTTTCATGTTGTCCCGCCCCGCCCGGGGCAGAAACGCTAAGCTGGCCCGATTTCAAGCGGGCAAGGTCATGAAGAGATAAACGCATCGGCGGAGAATTGGATGGCGTCGGCCAGCGATGTCCATGGCTCCAAACCCAGTTCCGCGCGCGCCCGGCCGATATCGGGCACATACAGATTTCGCGCCGGATTGCCGACATTGACGTCAGAACGTCCGAGAATCCTCACCTCGCCCCCGGGATGCAAACGGTCGCGCACCAGATAGGCGAGATCGGCGATGGAAATGGCTTCGTCCGAACCGACATTGAACAAAGCCGATTCTCCCTTGCGCCGCAGCAAAGCCATCAGCCAGACCGACAAATCGCCCATGTACAGATAGGAGCGCAAGGGCGAGCCATCCCCTTGAATGATGATAGGCTCTCGCCGCAGCGCGCACTGGATGAAATTGCCGATCGCATAATGGATGTCCAGCGGCATGAAGGGGCCGACAAAGGCGAAGCAGCGCGCCACGCTCAGGTGCCAGCCATGCTGCTGGGCGTAGGCGGCGCAAAGAAACTCCGCCGCCCGCTTGGCCTGTCCCAGCGCCGTGACCGGATTCATGGTGTCAGGCGCGACCGGATCGTCCTCCCGCAGCGGCATGCCGCTCGGCGAGGTCCCGTAGGCCGCGCCGGAGCTGGTGAACAGAAAATGCTCGGGACCGGCCTCGGCGGCGAAATCCAGCACCCTGCGGGTGCCGGTCACCAGCGTGTCGAATTTGCCCAAGGGCGTTTCGCCCTGGAACGTTTCATGCGCAGAGGTGGTGGCCGCATGGAGGAAATGGCTGAAATGGCCGCTCGGGAAATCGAAATCGCGCACATCTCCGCGATGAAAGCGGATGGCCGGATCGGCGGCCAGGTGCGGCGCGCGGCGCGCGAAGGCATCCGGGTCGCGGCTGAGCGCCAGCACGTGGATGCCTGCGCCCAGCCGGGCATTGGCGTGAACGATGGTTTCCAGCAACCAGCGGCCGAACCAGCCGGTGCCGCCGCTGATGAACAGCGACGCGCCGCGCAGGCTCTGCCACACGTCGGGCTGCCGCCCAAGGGCGGCATCCAGGTCCTGACTCAGTTCTCGGCTCGGCCGCATGGTCAAGCTGTTCGGGCGCATCCGCTTTATTCCGCCAATACCACCAGGGCGCTGGCCCAATATTCGGCCGCCATGTTTTGATGAACGCGGCGGTTGAAGGTCAGATCGTAGCCATACGCCTCGAAGTGATAGCCGCAGCCTTCTTTTTCCGCATCCAGCCCGGATAGCCAAAGCAAGGGCGGATAACCCTTCCTGCGCAGCAGCAGGTCGGGCGCGGCGAGGAAGGCGGCGCAGCTGTCATAGCCGCCGGCAAGCAGGAAAAACTCCGGCAGCGCGGCGATCTGCTCTATGGCCGCCGGTATCGAATACTCCAGCAGGCAGGGAAAGTAGACGCCCACCACCGGGCCGCGGCGCATGGCCTCGATCAAGCGCTCGTGTCTCGCGCCGGCTGTCGGCGTCAGCTTGCCGGACAGGCCTGCCTTATGGTGGTTGGTGAAACAATACTCCGGCAGCGCCTCGGCGAAGCCTCGCCCCACCGCCGGCAGATAGCGGCTTTCCAGTGCCTCGCCGATATCGTCGTGGCTGGCTTGCGGCAGCAGGAAGGGGACGGCCGGGCCATTGAGGATATTGCTCGCGGCCGGGTCATCGGCCAGCCGCGCGAAGATGCCGCGGGCGCGGCGCTCGAACTCGGCCGCGTCCACGCCCGCCGTTTCGCCCAGCTGGGCGACCGTGCGCCGATAAATGGCGGCATAGTCTATGGCCGGCTGCTCGGCCAGGAAGTAGCGTCGCGTCTGGCTATGGCAGGCGGCCTGGGTGCCGTCATGCGGCAGGCAGCGGCCATGGGCGTCGAAACGCGGCGCGGTTTGGATCATGTCTGGTGCGTTCATCGAGATTGCCTTTACGGTGTTTTGGGCTGCGCGCCGCGATTAGTCGTAGAGCGAGTCTTCGTCGGAGAAGCCCTGCCCCCACGGCAGCGGCAGGAATTTCGCGCCCGCGGTTTTTTCCGTATGGATCTTGATGAACTTGGGGTCTTCGCCGATCAGGCAGTCCGGCCGGTGCGGCCCGAGCCAAGGATTGCGCATGCCGCGCGCCAGCACTTCCTTCAGCGGGGTTTCGCGCAGATTGCCGATGGAGAAGTCGATATACGGGCACGGCGTCACTTCCATGGTGGAGGTGACGGTGATGATGCCCTTCACCGTGATGCAACCCTTGTGCGAGCCGTAAGAAGGCGTCATATGAGTGAAGACGTTGTACTCCTTCTCCATCTGGCGCAGGATGTCGGCGTCTTCCTTGTCGATGACGAATTCCGGATGCTCGGTGCAGGAGCCGGTGGGCTTGGCGTAGGACACGTAGAGGCCGAAACCGCGCGCGGTGGAGTATTCGCACATCTGGCGGAATTCTTCGGTCTTGGCGCGGCCCTTGACCAGCACCGTGGACAGGATCAGGTTGAGGCCGGCGTCCAGGCAGGCGTCCACCGCGCGCATCACCCGCTTGTAGGAGCCGGGCTTGTTGCGGAAGTTGTCATGGTCCTGTTCGACGAAGCTGTCCAGCGACATCTGGATCTTTTCCACGCCGATGGACTTCAGATGCTTGGCGCGCTCCAGGTCGAGGAACCAGCCATTGCTGTCGACGATCACATAATGCTTGTCCGGATCGATGGCTGCCACGACATCGTCCAGATCCTTCATCACCAGCGGCTCGCCGCCGGTGATCACGAAGCGGGCCAGGCCCAGCTCATCCGCCTGCCGCGACAGGTTGCGGATGTCTTCGTATTCCATCTTGCTGCGGGTGTCCACCACCTTGATCACGTTCTTCAGGTGGCGGTCCATATAGTATTCGGCCGAGCAGTGCGTGCACTTGAAATTGCACAGATAGCTCTTCTCCAGCCGGATGATGGGGCTGATCTCGCCCCTCTCTTCCATTTCCGCTATGCGCGCCAGTTTGGCGGCGATGTAAGGCTTGCGCAGCGCAAGGTCGTTGCGCTTGGCAAGCTCAGCCTGGCTCAGGGCCAGGTTGGTGGTTTCCAGCGGAGCATTCATGTGTTTCTCCAGGCCATCCCGCCGGATCAGCTCGCGGGATGGGTATTCAGCTATTTCGAGTGTGCCAGCGACGCTTTGCAGAATGATGTTTCTGTCTGATTGTTGGTTTGCGCATTTCTATTCAGACTTTTCGGCATTATTACCAGAAACTTGAATCGAAGGGCATCCCCTCGCAATGGAATCTCCATTGATGAAGCCCCGATACACCTCGTGCACCGGGATCAAATCCGGCGGGCACGCCTGATGCCAGGCCCAATCGCCATGCCGGGGCGCGGCGGGATTGAAGCGTTTCCGCTCATCCGGCGCCGAGCGCAGCCGGCAGGCATGCAGCAGCGAGATGAAGTGGCCGCGCACATCGCGGCTGGCATTCACCAGTTCATGGCGGCACAAGGGAACGGGGTCGAAATCCACCTCCGCCCCCAATTCATGCGCGGCGACCGCGGCGATGCGCGCGGCGGAGCTCTCCTTGAAGCGGAGGATGCCGCCGGGCACGTGCCAGCCGGGACCATAGAAACGGTCATGCCGCCAGGTCAGCAGCGTGCGTCCGGCATCGTCGCGGATCAGCAGATCGACATTGACCATGGGCGTCAGGCTGCTGACGAACAGGAACACCTCCTCCGGCAAGCCCTCGCGCGCCGAGCCTATGGCCTCGCGCAAGGTTTCTATCGCTTGGCGGATGGCGGAGCCGTCCTGGCGTTCCTCGCTCAGCATGCCGCCTTCTCCTCGCGCAAACCGCCCTCGCCCATCACCGCCACCGCGAAGCGGCTGCCGTGGCGCTCGCGGATCAGCCGCGCCACCTCGGCCGAATAGCTGGCCGCCAGCACGATCACCGCGTCCACCTCGCCGTCGTCCAGCCGCGCCGGCGGCACGATGGGCAGATGGGTGGCCGGCGTGTAGCGGCCCTGTTTGAACGGCGCCGAGTCCAGCACGTAGCGGATGCGGCCGGCGATGCCCATCAGGCTGATCAGCGCCAGCGCCTGGTGGCCCGCGCCCCAGATCGCCACTCTGCCGGGCTCGAAACGGCCCAGGAAGTCGTCGAACGACGCGCGCAGTCCTCCCTGACAAGCGGCCAGCGCGGACAGGTTCAACGGCGCGCGTTTCCTGACGATGGCGGACAGCACGTAATCGTGCCATTCGGCGCGGCACTCCAGCACCTCGAAGCCGTTGGCTTCCAGCAGCCGGGTCAGCGTGCCTTCGGTGAAATAAAACAAATGGTCCGGGATGAATTCGGCGAACAGGCCCTTTTCGATGATCATGTCGAAATTGGGCACCTCCACCATGCCGATGGCGCCGTCGGCCAGATTGGCGGCGATGCCTTGCAGCGTCAGTTGCGCGGTCGGGATGTGTTCGAGGAAATTCAGGATCATGAAGCCATCGAACGGGCCTTCCCCCAACCGTGTTTCCGGGCCGTCAACAAAGCCTCGCTCCACCCGCAAGCCGACTTGATGGCAGGCATCGACCGATGCCGGCAGATGCTCGATGCCATAGGCGTCCGCGCCGGCCTCGGCCAGCAGCGACAGATACTCGCCGCGGCCGCAGCCGACTTCCAGCACCTTGCGCCCCGTCAGGGCGTGTTCGGCCAGCCAGCCGCCGAACTGCTTGAGGCGGAAAGCGCGCATGTCCGGCGAGATGCCGGCGGCGCGGATCACGTCGCGCCAGTACGGCACCGGTTCGGCGTCCAGTTGGACCAGGCCGCAGCCGCCGCACTGGCGCAAAGCCAGCGTCACGCCGCTATCGGCGGATAGCTGCTCGGCCGTCGGGAGGCCCTGGGCCGCGGCCGGCATGTCATGCTGCACCAGCAAAGGCTCGGTAAACAGCGGCTGCGCGCAGATGCGGCAGTGATCGATCACGGCGGCCATCGTTCAAACGTCCCGCTTGGCGGCTTCCGACGCCGGCAGCAAGGGGATCAGCATTTCCGCGCGCAGCGTCTCCAGCGGCAGCAACGGCGACATGTCCTCCAGCGGCATAGACAGCATCGAGCCGTCCGGCTGCGGCAGCGCGGCGGCCTTGGGCTGCAGCGTCTCGTTCTCGTTCAGCCGCACGTCGCACAGTATCGGGCCCGGATGGGCCATCACCTTGGCCAGGCCCGCTGCCAGATCCTCCACGCGCTCGATGCGCACCGCCGGCAGGCCGTAAGCCTCGGCCAGGTCCAGCGCATCCGGAATCAGCACGCCGGCCTCCGGCCCGGTGCCGACGTAGCGGCTGTCGAAATAATTGCGCTGGGTGTTGCGGATCGACGCGTAACCGTTGTTGTTCATGATGAACAGGCGGATCGGCAGTTGCAGAGCTTTCAGCGTCGCCAGCTCCTGCAGGTTCAGCTGCAGGCTGCCGTCGCTCTCGACCGCGATCATCGGCTGGGAACCGTTGCCGAGACAGGCGCCTATCGCCGCCGGCAGGCCGTAACCCATCGAACCCAGGCCCGAGGTCAGGAACACGCGCTGGCCCGGCTTGTTGCGGAACACGGTGTAGAACACCTCGACGGCGAGGCCGGAGCTGCCGGTGGAGATCAGCGTATTCGCCGGCGCGGCGTCGGACAGCGCCTCGACGAAGTGATAGTGGCTGATCTGGCCGCTCGTCGGGAACGGCGCGCCGTCCTGCACCGGATAGCGGCGCTTCCAGTCGGCGCAACGGTCCAGCCACGGCTGCCACCGGGCCTTGGGCAAGCTGTCACCAGCCGCCAGCAGCCCTTCCAAGCAGGCCTTGGCATCCATGACCAGCGGCAGGTCGATCTCCATGTCCAGCTTGGCGATCTCGGCGGCGTCCACATCCACCACCACCTTGCGCGCCGCGCGGGCGAAGCCCTTGGGGTTGTAGGCGGTGAGGATGTTGTCGAGACGGCTGCCGATGGCGATCAACAGATCGCAGTTCTGCACCGCGAAATTGCCCGGCCGCAACGCCACCACGCCTGGGCGGCCGGCGCACAGCGGGCTGTCCCACGGCACGAGGTCCATCGCGTTCCAGGTGGCGGCCACCGGCACCTGCAGCGTCTCGCTAAGCCGACGCAAGGCATCCGCGCCGCCGGCGATGCGCACGCCGTGGCCGGCCAGGATCAACGGCCGCTCGGCCTGCTTCAACAGCTCGGCGATGGCGGCGACATAGCCTGGCCCGGCCTCCGCGGCCTCCGTTTCGGCTTGATAGCCCTGCAAGCTGGCGGGGTCGATCGGCGCGGCCTGCACGTCCAACGGAATGTCCAGCCACACCGGGCCGGGACGGCTGCTGTGCGCCAGATGCAGCGCCTCCTCCAGATGGCGGCGGATGGCCTGCGGATCGGTGACGGTGACGGCGTACTTGGTCACCGGCTTGGCCATGGACACGATGTCCACCTCCTGCACGCCCTTCTGGCGCAGGCCGCTGCCTTGCAATAAATCCGCGCGCTTCACCTGGCCGGAAATCACCAGCATGGGCAACGATTCGATCCAGGCGCCGGCTACCGGCGTCAGGATATTGGTGGCGCCGGGGCCGGTGGTCACCATGGCCACGCCGGTGCGCTCGGCCAGCCGGCCGTAGGCCTCGGCGGCGATGCCGCAGGCCTGCTCGTGGTGGCAGTGCACGGCTGTTATGTCAGGCTGCTGCGCCAGCGCGTCGTTCAGGTGCATCGCGCCGCCGCCGGGCAGCAGGAACACATGGCGCACGCCGCGCGCGGCCAGGAAATCCATCACGTAGTCCGCCAGGCGGACAAGCTTTGCTGTCATGCTTACATCCAGTAGGTCAGGCGGGTTTTGCGGTCCTTGTTGGCGCTGACCCGCTCGTCGGTATAGTAGGAATCGTCAACGTAATGAGTGGACGAGATTTCCTCGAACACCACGCCGTTGCGCGAATGGAAACGGTGGCGCACGCCGCGCTGCACGGTGATCACGTCGCCGGCCTGGGCCTGGCGCTCCTCGTCGTCCAGCCAGATGGTCATCTCGCCGTACAGCACGATGAAGGTTTCTTCCTTCTTGTGATGGTACTGCTCCGGGTGGGTCTGGCCCGGCAGCATCGCGATCAGCTTCTTGCAGTATTCGCGGTTGACCACGGTCACCATGGTCAGGCCGTATTCATGAAAACGCTCCATGCCGTAATGGTGGGAGATTTCCAGCTCGGAGCGGCCCGGCACCACGATCTTGCCGCGCTTGAACAAGGCCTTTACCGCCTCCACCGCCTTCTGCACCTTGTCGCGCAGGTTCACCGGCTCCAGCGCGGCGGCCATGACGGGCGCGTCGGCGGCGATCGGCGCCTTGGCGGTGTAGCGGACATACTTAGACCACTCGTTGGCGGTCAGCTGGCCTTCCACCGGCGGGAAGGCGAAGGTGACGTTGTCGGCGGTCAGCGCCTCGCCGGCAGCGACCGGGCGGGTGGCGAACACGCCGCGGCGCAGCGAACGCAGGCTGGCCTGCTCGGTTTCCGACACCGCGTCGTCCTCGCCGTCGCCCAGCATGGCCAGCGCGCGCGCGGCGGCGGCCAGCCAGCGGCGGACCTGCTCCGGATTGGCCGAGTAATTGTTGATGCCGTACTGGTCGGTCGGCAGGCCCACATGCTTCTCGAACACCGTCGCGCCCTGGGCGACGGCCAGCATGATGGGCTCCATCAAGTCCGGGTCTTCGTGGGTGGAATAGCCGATGCGCACGCCGGCGTACTGCTGGCGCAGCGCCTTGATCCGCGACAGGTGCAGATGGTCGTCCGGCGTCGGGTATTCGGCCACGCAGTGCATGACGGTCAGGTCCTTGCCGCGGTGCAGCATGAAGCTGACCACCTTGTCGATGTCCTCGCGCCGCGCGCCGGCGGTGGACGCCACCACCGGCTTGTCGCTGCGGGCGATGCGCTCCAGCAGCGGCCAGTCGGTGAACGAACAGCTGGCGATCTTGATGATCTCGATGCCATGTTCTTCGATCAGGTCCACCGACTCCTCGTCGAACGGCGTGCAGATCGCCTTGAAGCCGTTGGCCTTCATCTCGGCCACCAGCTTCTGCATCTGCTCCGGCTGCAGCCGGGTCTCCTCGAAGCGCTTGACGTATTTGACATCGTCGCGGCCCTTGAAGCTGGAGTGGATGAAGGTGTCCAGGTTGCGGTACTGCAGCTTGAACCCGAAGTCGAAATCGAAGCCCTGGCAGGATTCGCGGATGGCGCGGATCAGCGCGACGCCGTGCTCGACGTTGCCCATGTGGTTGTTGGCCATCTCGAAGATGAATAGCGGCTTGCTCATGGTGGGCCTCTCCCTAGTCGAAGTTGGCGCCGAGGAAGGTTTCCAGCTTCTCGACGGTGAAATCCAGCATTTCCCGGCTCAGGCCAGGATAAAGGCCGATCCAGAAGGTGTCGTTCATGATGCGGTCGGTCACCGGCAGCGGCGTCGCGCAGCGGTAATTCCGCCCTTGCATATAGGGCTGCCGGATCAGGTTGCCGGCGAACAGCAAGCGGGTGCCGATCCGGTGCTGGTCCAGGTAATGCAGCAGGTCGACGCGGCTGACCTGCGCCTCCGGCTTCAGCGTCAGCGGGAAGCCGAACCAGGACGGGTCCGCGCCCGGCGTCGCCTCCGGCAGCACCAGGAATTCGGCGCAGCTTTGCAGCCGCTCGCTCAAATAGGCGAAGTTCTGCTTGCGCGCCTCGATAAAACCTTCCAGCCGGTCCATCTGAGCCAGGCCGCAGGCCGCCTGCATATCGCTGATCTTCAGGTTGTACCCCATATGGGAATAGGTGTACTTGTGGTCATAGCCACAGGGCAATTGACCTAATTGCCATCCAAAGCGCTTGCCGCAGGTATTGTCCTTGCCCGGCGCGCAGTAGCAGTCGCGCCCCCAATCACGCACCGACTCCATGATCAGCCGCAGTTGCGGATCGCGGGTGAACACCGCGCCGCCCTCGCCCATGGTGATGTGGTGGGCCGGATAGAAGCTGAGCGTGCCGATGTCGCCGAAAGTGCCGACTTTCTGGCCCTTGAAGGTGGAGCCCAGCGCGTCGCAGCAGTCCTCCACCAGCCACAAGCCATGCTTGCTAGCGAAGGCGGCCACCTTTTCCAGATCGAAGGGGTTGCCCAACGTGTGGGCAATCATGATGGCCTTGGTGCGCGGCGACAGCGCGGCCTCCAGCAGATCGGCGTCGATGTTGTAAGTCGGCAGCTGCACGTCGACGAACACCGGCACCGCGCCGTTCTGGATGATGGGGTTGACCGTGGTGGGGAAACCCGCAGCCACGGTGATCACCTCGTCGCCCGGCTGGATCGCGCGCTCGCCCAGCTTGGGTGAGGTCAGCGCGGTGAAGGCCACCAGATTGGCCGACGAGCCGGAATTGACGGTCAACACGTGCGGCAGGCCGATGAACTCGCCCAGTCGCGCCTCAAAGGACGCGTTGAAACGGCCGGTGGTCAGCCAGCCGTCCAGCGCGGCGTCCACCATATTGGCGATTTCGTCCGCGCCTATCACCTTGCCGGACGGCGGCACGGGGCTCTGGCCGGGGCGGAAGGCCGTCTCGGCGAACCGCTCCTCGGCGTACTGCCGCGCCAAAGCGAGGATGGCTTCGCGAGTAGTGTCTGTCATGCCTTTATTTCTCCGATGGATCGCGCATATAGGCCGCGATCTGGCCCAGCGTGAAGTCTTGCATGTCATCGCCGCGGCGCCAGGCGCGATGCCAGGCCAGCGTGGCGGACAAAGCGGTTTCCAGGTGCCAGCGCGGCTTCCAGCCCAGTTCGCCGCGGGCGCGGGCGCTGTCCAGCCGCAGCATTTGCGCCTCGTGCGGATGATCGCCGCCGTCCCTGTGCCAGGACGCCGCCCCGCCCCATAACCGGGCCATGGTGTCGGCCACCCAGGCTACGGGCTGGTTGCTGTCGTCGGCCGGACCGAAATTCCAGGCCGAGGCCGCGCCGGCCTGCCCTTGCGCCAGCCGTTCCGCCAGTCGCAGATAAGCGGCCAACGGCTCCAGCACATGTTGCCAGGGGCGGATGGCGGCGGGGTTGCGGATGGCCAGCGAGCGGCCTTGCTCGAAAGCCGCCAGCAGGTCGGGCACCAGCCGGTTGGCGGCCCAGTCGCCGCCGCCTATCACATTGCCGGCGCGCGCGGTGGCGATGGGGGCCATGTCCGGATAGGAGCGGCGATACGCCGCGCACACCAGCTCGGCGCAAGCCTTGCTGCTGCTGTACGGGTCATGGCCGCCCAGCGCGTCGCTTTCGCGATAGGCCCACGGCCACTCATGATTTTCGTAACACTTGTCGGTGGTGATGGCCACCACCGCCTCCACCGAGGCGCAATGACGTGCCGCCTCCAGCAGATGCGCGGTGCCCATCACATTGGTGGAATACGTAGCGAGCGGATCGGCGTAGCTTTGCCGCACCAGCGGCTGGGCGGCGAGATGGAACACGATGGAGGGGCGACAGGAGCGGACGGCCTCGGCCAGGGCCGCCGCGTCGCGGATGTCGGCCAGCATCGTCGCGGTCCGGCTATCCACATCGGCGGCCTCGAACAGCGCAGGCGATTGCTCCGGCGCCAGCGAGTAACCATGCACTTCCGCGCCCATGGCGCTCAACCACAGGCTGAGCCAGCCGCCCTTGAAGCCGGTATGGCCGGTCAGGAATACGCGCCGCCCCGCCCAGAAGGCGGGATTCACCACAGCTTCCACGGGGCCTCCCCGCTTTGCCACAGCTCTTCCAGCATATTCTTGTCGCGCAAGGTATCCATGGGCTGCCAAAAGCCATTGTGCTCATAGGCCGCCAATTGGCCGCGGCTGGCCAGGTTTTCCAGCGGCTCGGCCTCCCAGATGGTGTCGTCGCCGTCTATCAGGTCCAGCACCGAGGGGTTCAGAATAAAAAAGCCGCCGTTGATCATGCCGCCGTCGCCGCGCGGTTTTTCCTTGAAGAACTCCACCCGCTCATTGCGGATCTCCAGCGCGCCGAAGCGTCCCGGCGGGTGCACCGCGGTGACGGTGGCTTCCACGCCCTGGCTGCGGTGATATTCGATGGCGGCGGTGATATCGATGTCGCTGACGCCGTCGCCATAGGTGAAGCAGAAGTCTTCCTCGTTTTCCAGATGGCGGCGCACCCGCCCCAGACGGCCGCCGGTCTGCGTGCTCTCGCCGGTATCCACCAACGTCACCCGCCACGGCTCAGCATGGCGCTCATGCACATGCATCTGGTTGTTGCTCAAGTCCAGCGTGACATCGGAGGTATGCAGGAAGTAGTTGGCGAAATACTCCTTGATCACATACCCCTTGTAACCCAGACAAATGATGAAGTCATTGATGCCATGAGCGGAATAGATCTTCAGGATGTGCCAGATGATGGGCTTGCCGCCTATCTCTATCATCGGCTTGGGGCGAAGATGCGATTCTTCGCTGATGCGCGTGCCCAAACCGCCGGCCAAAATCACAGCTTTCATGGATCGTCTCTCTCATCGCGCCCATGACTTCCATAGGCGTCAGCATTGATCTACGCAGCCTCTCCTGAAGTGCGGCATCGATAAGCGCCACCTTCATGAGAGAGCTGTTTGTATCTATCGACCTTAAATACCGGAGGCTTGAGCGAGAAATGCCGCGGCATCCCGCCTCCGCGCAGGACCGCTGCTCAACGTGGCGCGCGCCGGCGCGGTTGACAGCGGTCAAGCCGCTCCAGCGCAAGCGCCTGTTTTCAACTGTTAAAAAAAGCGCCCAAGGTATCCATCAAGTCCTGCACGCTCTTGGCCGCCACGGCGGGATCGAACTCGACCTTGCGCTGATGGCCCTTGCCGGCGGCCCAGTTGCTCACCAGGCACAGGTGGGCGTAGGACAAGTCCAGCTCCCGCGCCAGCGCCGCCTCCGGCATGCCGGTCATGCCGACGATGTCGGCGCCGTCCCGCTCCAGCTTGAGGATTTCCGCCGCGCTTTCCAGCCTCGGCCCCTGCGTGCAGGCGTAAACGCCATTGCGCGCGCTGCTGATGCCGGAGAGCTTGATCGCATCCAATAACCGGCCGCGCAGGTTTTCGTCATACGGAGAGGTGAACTCGGCATGCACCACCGGCCGCTCCGGCCCTTCGAAATAGGTGTGCTTGCGGCCCCAGCTGTAATCGATGATGTCGTGCGGCACCACCAGCCGCCCCGGCGCCATATCGGGCCGAATGCCGCCGACGGTGCCGATGGCGATCACGCTTTTCACGCCCTGGTTATGCAGCGCCCAGAGATTGGCTCGGTAATTGATCTCATGCGGCGCCAGCGAATGCCCGTAGCCGTGGCGGGCGATGAACACCACGTTCTGTCCGGCCAGCTTGCCGAAGGTGAGCGCGCAGGAAGGATCGCCGTAAGGCGTGCGCACAACCTGCCTGTGAGTGACTTCCAGAATGGGCAGCTGGGCCAGCCCGCTGCCGCCTATGATTGCCAACATATTCGTCCCTCCCCGACCTGCGGCTGCGTCCAGCCTGCGGCCATGCTGTTATCGGCGCGGACGGAATGACGCCGCGCTTGTCTTACAGTCTGATTATGTCCGAATCCTGAAGCCTGGCGATAGCCTTAGACATAAGTGCTAAGAAATCTTTTATCCGCGCGTGGAGCAAGCGCCAGACCCGCGTTTGCACAAGATCAAATGTGAATAATTTTCATTTGCACAAAATTAATCTTCAAAGCATAATTAAACGAAAATTATTCTCAAATTCGCCCAAAAATGAGGCGAATCCAGATAAATCACTTCCGTGAAAGCACCTTCATGCTCTGTATCAAATCCATCCTGCCGCTTTCCGGCGCGCTGGCGCTAGGCGCTGTTCTCCAACCCGCCCTCGCAGCCGAAGCGCCGTCCGAACTGGAGCGCGTGGTGGTCACCGCTACCGGCTACGAGCAAAAGATCAAGGAAGCGCCGGCCAGCATCTCCGTCATCACCCGCGAAGAGCTGGAAAAGCAGCCCTTCACCAATCTGGCCGACGCCATCCGCAATCTGGAAGGCGTCAGCGTCAACGGCTCCGGCCCCGCCGACAAGGACATTTCCATCCGCGGCCTGCCCGGCGAATACACGCTGATCATGGTGGACGGCCGCCGCCAGAACACCCGCGAAGCGCGCAGCCGCGGCACCGGCGGTTTCCAGCAGTACCAGATTCCACCGCTGGAAGCGATCGAGCGCATTGAAGTGGTGCGCGGCCCGATGTCCTCGCTGTACGGCTCCGACGCCATGGGCGGCGTGATCAACATCATCACCCGCAAATCGCTGAAGGAATGGCACGGCGCCATGACCCTGGGCGGCACCATCACCGAGCACGCCAACGAGGGCGACACCGGCCAGAGCAGCTTCTGGGTGGGCGGCCCGCTGCAACAGGACCTGTTGTCGCTGCAGCTGTATGGCGCGCTGAACAATCAGGCGGAAGACAGCATCTATTTCCCGAAGAGCCGCGACGGCGGCAAGGATGCGGTCCATGTGGGCGACATCAACGCCAAGCTGAGCCTCACCCCGAACGCCGGCAATGAAATCACGCTGGAGGCCGGCCACAACACGCTGCGCAAGACCACCACGCCAGGCAAATCGCTGGCCGCCGGCTCCGACAAATACGACCAGCTCGACACCCGCGACCACTGGAGCCTGAGCCACAGCGGCAAATACGGCGCGCTGCGCTCCAGCGTGGCCCTGTATCAGGAAATCGACAAGTCCAGCTCCGACACCAACGGCGTCAACGACGGCAAGGATTTGAAGATCACCAACAGCACGCTGGACGCGCAATTGTCCATTCTGCTCGACAGGCACACGCTGAAGCTCGGCTCGCAGATCGGCCAGCAAGTCGGCTCCAGCCTGCAAGCGCAAGAAGCGTTTGATCCCTCCCGCTTCAAGTACCGGGGCGCGGCCAACCCGGACAAGGTGACCATCAATACCTGGGCACTGTTCGGCGAAGATACTTACGACATCACCGACAGCCTGAAACTGACCGGCGGCGGCCGCGTCGATCATCACAGCATCTTCGGCACCCACTTCACGCCGCGCGTTTACCTGGTGGAACAGCTCACCCCGCAATGGACGCTGAAGGGCGGCTTCGGCAAGGGCTTCAAGGCGCCGACCATACGCCAGGGCGCCGCCGGCTTCTGCATGCGCACCGGCAAGCAGATCGAAGTGGGCCTGCTGTGCGGCGACCCCAACCTGAAACCGGAGGAAAGCACCTCCTACGAGGCCAGCGCGCATTTCGACGACAACAAGGGGCTGAGCGCCAACGCCACGCTGTTCTACAACCAGTTCAAGAACAAAGTGGTCAGCTATGGCACCGACCAGTTCAGCAATCAGCTGGTCTCCAAGGGCAAGCCGTCGCGCGTTTATGTTTACGGCAATGTAGACGCGGTGAACATCCACGGGCTGGAGCTGTCCGGCAACTGGGCCTTCGCGCCTAGCTGGTCGCTGTCCGGCAACTACACCTACACCAAGTCCAAGCGCCACGGCGGCAAGGACACCACCTTCTCCGGCCAGTCGCTGGAAGGCATGCCGCTGGACAAAACGCCGGAACATTCCGGCAACGTCAAGCTGGACTGGACCCCGATGGAAAAGCTGGGCCTGTATACCCGCCTCAACTTCGAAGGCAAGCAGTATTACACCGGCTTCCGCAACGGCGCCTACGGCGTGCGCACCCGCGGCGGCTCCAGCACCTTCGACCTGGGCGGCAGCTACAAGCTGAGCAAGCACTTCGACCTCAACTTCGCGGTGCTCAACGTCGGCGACCGCAGCGTCGCCATCGATGACCGCGTCGGCAACTCGGTTCCGAATGTGGTCGGCCCGCTCAACGGCAACTGGATGGTCGACGAGGGCCGCCGTTATTGGCTGACCCTGAGCGGCAAGTTCTAAGCCCCGCGCGCGCCGTCCGCCCCTGGCGAGCGGCGCGGGAAGCCCTGCACGGCAGTTGCCGAACCCCTGCGGTTCGCTAACTGCCGCGTCCCGTTTTAAAGAATGGAGAAAACATCATGCCCCAGAGCCGCGCCTCGTTCACCACGCCCAATGCCGACAAGGTGCTGTACAAGCTGTGCAAGCATTACGCGCTGAAAGTGCCGGTGGATTTCGACAGCCATCGCGCCCACGTCCAGTTTCCCATCGGCGTGTGCCGCATCGAACGCGCCGACGACACCCTGGCGATGTGGTGCGAAGCCGACGCCGCCGACAAGCTGGCCAAGATCGAATTCATCATGGACGAGCACCTGGGGCTGATGGCCAAGCAACCGGAACTCAAGCTTGCCTGGCAAGCTGAAGCCTGAGCGGGAGCCAAGATGAAAACGCTGATCCGCGCCCTGCTCGCGCTCGCTATCGCCGCATGCGCTTTTTCCGCCCGCGCCGCCGTCATCACCGACATCGCCGGCCGCAAAGTGGAGACGCCGGCCAAGGTCCAGCGCATCCTGCTGGGCGAAGGCCGCTTGTTCTACTCGCTGGCGCTGCTGGAGGGCAAAGCCCCGCAGGCGCGGCTGGCCGGCTGGCAAGGCGACTTCCGCCAGCTGGACCCGCAAACCTACGCCCAATACAAAAAGCGCTTTCCGGAAATCGACCGCATCCCGCTGATAGGCAACACCAGCGAAAGCTCGGTCAATGCCGAAAAAGTGCTGACGCTGCGCCCCGACATCGCCATCTTCAGCCTGTCCGGCCACGGCCCCGGCGTGTCCAACCCCATCGTCAAGCAATTGCAGGCGGCCAAGGTGCCGGTGGTGTTCGTCGATTTCCGCGACGCGCCGCTGGAGCACACCATCCCCAGCCTGCGCATCATGGGCAAGGCGCTGCAACGCGAAGCCGAGGCCGAGCGCTTCATCCGCTTTTACCAAACCAGGCTGGACGCCATCCGCCAGGCCAGCCGCGCCATTCCCGCCGCTCAGAAACCCAAGGTGTTTCTCGACCTGCGCGCCGGCGCGTTCCCGCATGTGGCCAGCGCCGGCAAGGGCAGCCTGGGCGAACTGGTGGACGCCGCCGGCGGCGTGAACATCGGCGACGCGCTGCTGCCGACGCCGCTGGGCGAAATCAATATGGAGAAAGTGCTGGCGCTGCAGCCGGACTGGTATATCGGCACCGGCAGCGCCGAACCGGGCGCCGCCGCCGGCATCCAGTTCGGCCCGGCGGTCTCGCCGGCCCAGGCGCGCGCTTCCTTGCTGAAAGCCGCCGCGCGCAGCCCAGTCGGCGCGCTCAAGGCGGTGCGGCAAGGCCGCACGCTGGGCGCTTGGCACCATTTCTACAACACGCCCTATCACATCGTGCTGCTGGAAGCCTTCGCCAAGACGCTGCAACCGCAAACCTTCGCCAAGCTCGACCCCGAGGCCAGCTGGAAGCAACTGCACCGCGACTTCCTGGCCATCGAGCCCCAAGGCGTGTACTGGGTGAAGGGCAAGCCATGACCGCGGCCGCCTTATCCTACCAGCAAGTCGCCGCCGACCATCGCCGCCAGCTGCGGCGCAAATGGCTGGTTCTGCTCGTCCTGTCGCTGATCCTGGCCGCCGGCGCTTTGCTCGACATCACCACCGGCGCCAGCGGGCTCAGCCTGGAAACGCTGTGGCAAACGCTGCGCCAGCCGGACACCGCCGACCCCGCCACCGCCGTCATCGTCTGGCAGATCCGCCTGCCCGCCGCGCTGATCGCCGTCGCCGCCGGTCTGGCGCTGGGCCTGGCCGGCGCGGAAATGCAGACCGTGCTGCACAACCCGCTGGCCGATCCGTTCACGCTGGGCCTGCAGCCGGCCGCGGCGCTGGGCGCGGCGCTGGCGCTGATCCTCAAGCTCAGCCTGCCCGGCCTGCCCGCCGAGTGGATGCTGCCGGTCAACGCCTTCGTCTTCGCGCTGAGCTCGGCCCTGCTGCTGGACCTGGTGTCCCGCGCCGGCCGCATGTCGGCCAACGGCGTGGTGATGTTCGGCATCGCGCTGTTCTTCAGCTTCAACGCGCTGGTGTCGCTGCTGCAATTCATTTCCACCGCCGAGTCGCTGCAAGACCTGGTGTTCTGGCTGATGGGCAGCCTGAGCCGCGCCACCTGGCCGCAGATCGGCCTCACCTTCGCCGCCTTCGCCCTGGTGCTGCCCTGGTCGCTGGCCCGCGCCTGGCAGCTCACCGCCTTGCGGCTGGGCGAAGACCGCGCCGCCAGCTTCGGCGTGGATGTGCGCCGGCTGCGCCTGGGCGCCTTGTTGCGCGCCAGCCTGCTCACCTCCATGGCGGTGGCCTTTGTCGGCACCATAGGCTTCATCGGCCTGATCGCGCCGCACATCGCCCGCCGCCTGGCCGGAGAGGACCACCGCTTTTACCTGCCGGCCAGCGCCCTGACCGGCGCCGCCATCCTGTCGCTGGCGTCTTGCGCCGGCAAGCACCTCAGCGCGGGCGCCATCGTGCCGGTGGGCATCGTCACCTCGCTGGTCGGCATTCCCTTCTTCATCGCCATCGTGCTGCGCAACGGAGGCCGCCCATGAGCCCAGTCCTGTCCATCCGCCGTCTTTCGGTTTCTTATGGCCGCCGCCAGGTGCTGCGCGGCCTGGACGCGCCGGCCTTGCGCGCCGGCGAAATGGCCGCGCTGCTCGGCCCCAACGGCAGCGGCAAATCCACCCTGCTGCGCGCGCTAGCCGGTTTGCAGGCGGCCAGCGGCGACATGCTGCTGGATGGCCAGCCGCTGGCGCGGCGCGATCCGCGCGTCGCCTATCTGCCGCAAGCGCTGCCGCCCGCCATTCCGCTGTCGGTGCTGGAATCGGTGCTGGTGGCCGGCCGCGCTGGCGGATCGGCCTCAGGCAAAGCGCCGGACGAGCGCGCGGCTTTTGCCTTGCTGGACAGCCTGGGCATAGGAGCGCTGGCGATGCGCCGGCTGGATCAGCTCTCCGGCGGCCAAAGACAGCTGGCCGGCGTCGCCCAGGCCTTGATCCGCGAGCCGCAAGTGCTGCTGCTGGACGAGCCCTTGTCGGCGCTGGACCTGAATCATCAGTTCCACGTGATGGCGCTGCTGCGCGAGGAAACCGCCCGCCGCGGCATGATCACCGTCATCGTGCTGCATGATCTGAACGCCGCCCTCAGGCACTGCCAGCGCGCCTTGCTGCTGCAGGATGGCGCGCTGCTGGCCAACGGCCAGCCGGAGCAGGTGGTAGATCAAGCCAGCCTGGCTGCCGTCTACGGCGTGGAAGCGCGGGTGGAGCGCTGCAGCCTGGGCCGCCCGCATGTGCTGGTGGACGGCCTGCGCGCCGTCTAAGCCGAGACAGGGCTAGGCGTCCCAAGCTTAGCCCTGACCCCCTCCCCATCCCGCGCCGCCATTCAAAGCAAACACGACGCCCGGCGACGGCGGCAGATGCCGCTCGATATCCCCTCATCTTCCTTAATCTGTCCGCGCGAGGCGCGGCGCCCATGAGCGCGCCAGGCCTTGGCTTGGCTGAAGGATGCAAACGCGCAGCCGAAGATTCAGCGCGCGTCCGTCCCGACACCGCCCCTGCGCTTTGCCTTATCACAGTCTTGATCATGAGAATGATAATGGTTATCATTTAATAATGAACACGCAAAACCCTCCCCGCCCCGCCCCGGCGCCGACGCCGCAACTGGACAGCCGCCAGCTGTTCGCCGCCGGGCGGGAGGTGCGGATCGAGCACAAGGGCGAGATCTACCGCCTGCAGCTCACCCGCAACGACAAACTGATACTGATCAAATAACAAACCGCGGCCGGCCTCAAGCCCGCCAGCGGCAGACAATAATGGAGATTCCATGGCCCTGTTCCGTGCCACCCCCATCGTTTTGAGCCTGGCGGCAGCCTGGCCCGCTTTCGCCGACAGCGTCCCGCAAATGGAGACCGTGCAGGTCACCGCCCATCGCACGGAAAAGCCGCTGGCCGAAACCGCGCCCAACGCCAGCGTGATCTCGCGCCACAAGCTGGACGACAGGCTGATCCGCGACATCTCCGACGCCGCCAAGTACGAACCGGGCGTGGACGTCGCCGCCGATCCGGCCCGCCGCGGCAACGCCGGCTGGACCATACGCGGCATAGACGGCAACCGCATCCTAATGCTGATCGACGGCGTGCGGCTGCCGGAAGGGTATAGCGGCCGCCAGGGCATCTACGAATCCGGCCGCGATTTCGTCGAGCTGGAAACGCTGCGCGCCATCGACATCGTCAAAGGCCCCACCTCCAGCCTGTACGGCTCGGACGCCATCGGCGGCGTCATCGGCTATCGCACGCTGGCGGCGGACGACTTTGTTCCGGAGGAGCAAGGCCTGGGCGGCAGCGTCAAAACATTCGGCTCGACAGCGGATAACAGCTGGGGCGCGGCCGGCGCTTTCGCCGCCAAATCGGAACGCGGCGATGTGCTGCTGCACTACACCCATCGCAATACGCATGCTTTGGAAAATCAGGGCGAAAACGGCGCTATCGGTCCCAACCGCACCCAAGCCAACCCCAAGAACGGTTACAGCGACAATATCCTGGCCAAGTTCGGCGCCAACGCCGGCGCCAACCGCCGACTGGAACTGACGCTGGAGCAATATCAACGCTCGGTGGACACCGACCTGCTGAATCAGGCCACGCCCCGTTCGCCGTTCAATCAAGCGCAAGACCACACCAAGCGCACGCGCGGCGTCCTGGCCTGGAAAGAGAAGCAGCTCGGCCCGCTGGATGAGCTGACCGTCAAGATTTACGGCCAACAGCTGGAAAACAGCGACCAGGACGTCAGCGGCGTCGCCAATGGCCGCCGCACCTGGAACGACTACGGTTTCGAACAGAAAACCGTAGGCCTGAGCCTGGATACTGCGCAAAGTTTCCAAGCCTGGGGGGCGCAACATCAATTGCTGTGGGGCGCCGACATCAGCGGCAGCGACACCTCGCGGCCGCGCAGCAAATACGCCGTATCGGCCAACAACTCGGCCACGCTGATGCCGGGCTATCCGAGCAAGCTGTTCCCGGACAGCCGCTCCGACCGCCTGGGCGTATTCGTCAGCGACGACATCAAGTTCGCCAATGGCGTGGTGGTGTCGCCGGCGCTGCGCTGGGACCATTACAAAATGAACCCGCAAATGGACGCGGCTTATCTGCTGAACAATCCCAATCCGCAGAATGTCCCCTCCTTCAGCGATCAGGCCTTCTCGCCGAAGTTGGGTATCAGCCTGCCCTTCGCAGCCAACTACACCGCCTTTGCCCAACTGAGCTCCGGCTTCCGCGCGCCGCCGTTCGACCAGGCCAATATGGTCTTCGTCAACCGCAGCCAATACGCGTCCTACCAGGTGCTGGCCAATCCCAATCTGAAATCGGAAACCAGCCGCGGCGTAGAGCTGGGGCTGAAGGGCAAATGGGACAGCTTCGACCTCGCCGCGACAACCTTCTACAACCGCTACCGCGACTTCATCTCGCTGGTGACGCTGGCGCCGGTCAACGGCCTGATGACCACTCAGTATCAGAATATCGGCCGCGCCGACATCAAAGGTGCCGAGGCCAAGGCCAGCTGGCGCTTCGCGCCGGGCTGGAGCGCCAGCGCCTCGCTGGCCTATGCCCATGGGCGCAATCTGCAGGATGGCGCCCATCTGCGCGAAGTCGCGCCTTTCACCTCGGTCTGGGGCCTGCGCTACGACGCTGACCGCTTCGGCGGCGAAGCCCTGGTCCGCGCCGTCGCCGCCAAGAAAGTCGACAAGGCCAGCGAATTCGGCGCGCCGGGCTACGCCACGCTGGATCTGACCGCTTACTGGAAACCGGCTAAGCAGATGGTAGTCCGCGCCGGGGTGTTCAACCTGCTCGACAAGAAATATTGGAAAGACGCCGACGTCCGCAATGTCGCCAGCCGCGATCCGATTGACCAATACACCCAGCCGGGCCGCAACGTCAGCGCCAGCGTCGAATACCAGTTCTAAACCCTTCATACCCGCGGGCGGCCAGGCCGCCCGCTCGCACAGGAGATATCAATGAGCCAGCTATGGGAACGCTATCAAACCCTGAAAGCCAGCCAACCGCGCCTTCGCGCGCGCGACGCCGCCCAGGCCTTGAAGGTCAGCGAATGCGAACTGGTGGCCGCCGATCCGGCCGCCACCCCGCTCGCCCCCCAATGGCCGGACATCCTGGCCGCGTTGGAGGGTTTGGGCCGGGTGATGGCGCTGACCCGCAACCACGCCTGCGTTCATGAAACCAAGGGCGATTACGCCAATGTCGAGTTCAACGGCAAAGTGGGACTGGCGATCAACCCGGTCATCGACCTGCGCATCTTCCTGTTCAACTGGCGCCATGGCTTCGCCGTCCGCGCCGAAACGCCGCACGGCGTCCAGCGCAGCCTGCAATTCTTCGACCGCCACGGCGAGGCGGTGCACAAGGTGTATCTGACAGAGCACAGCGATGTCTTCGCCTTCGACGCGCTGGTAGCGCGCTTCGCCGCGCCGGCAGCGGACATCGCGCCGGAACCGCAAGACGCGGCGGCGGCGGATCAGCCGGACGAGGCCATCGACCAGGCCGCTTTCCGCGCCGAATGGCTGCAGCTGAAAGACGTGCACGACTTCCATCCCTTCCTGCGCCGCTGGCAGGTATCGCGCCGCCAGGGTTTCCGCCTGGCCCCCGATGGCCACGCCTGGCGGGTGCGCGAAGACGCGGTGGAGCAGCTGCTGCGCCGCGCCGCCGCCACCGAGACGCCCATCATGGTGTTTGCCGGCAATAAGGGTATGATCCAGATCCACACCGGCGTCATCCGCAATGTGCAGGTAGTCGGCGACTGGCTCAATGTGCTGGACGAAAACTTCAATCTGCACCTGCGCGCCGACCTGATCGCCGAAGCCTGGATCACCCGCAAGCCGGGCGACCACGGCGTGGTGACCTCGCTGGAGCTGTTCGACGAGGCGGGCGAATCGCTGGCCACCTTCTTCGGCGAACGCAAGCCCGGCCGCCACGAGCGCGCGGAATGGGTGAAACTGCTGGGCGAACTGCCGCCGCTGGAGCAAGCCGATGTCGCGTAAGCCCTGGATCGCCGGCCTGCTGCTGGCCGCCTTCGCCCTGCCTGGCCAGGCGGCGGAGCGGCTGGTGGTGGTGACGCCGGACATCGCCGAAATCGTGGTGGCGCTGGGCGCGGCCGGCGAAGTGGTGGGCCGCGACCGCAGCAGCCAGGAAGCCGCGCTGGCCAAGGCGCAGGTGGTGGGTTTCTCCCGCGCCCTGAACGCCGAAACCATCGCCAAGCTGAAGCCGACGCTGGTGCTGGGCAGCGCCGCCGCGCAACCGCCCACGCTTTGGCCGCAACTCAAGCAGTTGAAGCTGCGCGCCGAAGAGGTGAGCGCCCGCGAGGACGGCCGCGATTTCGCCGAGGCCATCGTCAAGGTTGGGCAGCTGCTAGGCCGCGACGCCGCCGCCGCCAAACTGGCCGCCGACTGGAAACAAGGCATGCGCCTGCGGCCCGCCCGGCCGGTGCGCTATCTGGTGAGCTATGACGGCAGCCTGGCGGCAGGTGCCGAAACGGCGCCGGACACGCTGATCCGCGCCGCCGGCGGCGTCAACGCCGCGGCCGGGCTCAACGGCTTCAAGCCGCTCACCCGCGAAGCCTGGCAGGCGCTGAAGCCGGACGTGATCATCCTCGGCAGCCACACTGCCGCAGTCTACGGCGGCAAGGACGCCTTCGCCAAACGGCCGGAAATCGCCGCCACGCCGGCCGGCAAGCAAGGCCGCATCTATCTGATGCCGCCCAAGCAGGCCATGCTGGTGGGCCTGGGCAGCCCCGCCGTGGTCGAGCAGATGGTGAAGATGTGAGCGCGGCGCACCGTCTGCTGCTGCCCTCCCTCGCCGCCTTGAGCCTGGCGCTGCCCTTATTGGCGCTGTCCAGCTCCGCCGGCCACCTGAGCTGGCCGGATTGGAGCGATCCGCTGGTCAGCGAGTTGCGGCTGCCGCGCGTCGCCGCCGCGCTGACCGTGGGCGCGGCCTTGGCGGCCAGCGGCGCGGCGCTGCAGGCGCTGTTCCGCAATCCGCTGGCCGATCCCGGTTTGATCGGCACCTCAGGCGGGGCGGCGCTGGCGGTCATCGCCGTGCTGGCCTTGGGCTTGCCCGGCCTGTCGCTGCCGGTGGCGGCCTTTGGCGGCGGCCTGGTCGCCACCTGGCTGATTCTGGCGCTGGCCCGGCTGGCCAAGGGCGGCCTGGCCGGACTGTTGCTGATGGGCCTGGTGGTGGGCGCGTTTTGCGGCGCGCTGTCCGGGCTGATTCTGTTCATGTCCGACGACTTGACGCTGCGCTCGGCCAGCAGCTGGCTGGCCGGCAACCTGGGCTCCGCCCTGCCCGGCCGGCTGTGGCCCTGCCTAGCCGCCGCATTGCTGGGCATTATGCTGTTGCTGGGCATAGGCCGCGATCTGGACGCGCTGATGCTGGGCGAGGAAACCGCCCGCTCTCTGGGCATAGACACCCGCCGCACCCGCCGGCTGGCCGCCGTCGGCGCGGCGCTGGCTACCGGCGGAGCGGTGGCCTTGTCCGGCGTGATTGGCTTCGTCGGCATGCTGATACCGAACGCCCTGGCCCTGCTGGCCGGCGGCTGCCGCCGCAGGCTGATCTTGCTGTCCGCTTGGGCCGGCGCGCTGTTTCTGCTGGCCATCGACACCCTGGCCCGCAATATCGCCTGGCCGCTGGACCTGCCGGTGGGCCTGCTGGCCGCCTTCGCCGGTCCGCCGTTTTTCATCTGGCTGTTCCGCCGCCAACAAGGGAGCGCATGACATGACTGACAACCACAGCCTGAAAGTCCGCGGACTGGACTACGCGGTCTCCGGCCGCGCCTTGCTCAGCGATATCCAGCTGGATTTGCCGGCCGGCCAGGTCAGCGCGCTGCTGGGGCCTAACGGCGCAGGCAAGACCACGCTGCTGCGCTTGCTGGCCGGGCTGGCGATTCCCAGCGCCGGCGCGGTGCGGCTGAACGGCCAGTGCGTGTGCCGCATGGACGCGCTGCAGCGCGCCCGCCGCATCGCCTGGGTGCCGCAGCATCTGCCAGCCGGCATCCCGCTGACGGTGGAGGAGTTCGTCGCGCTGGGCCGCATGCCCTTCCTCGGCGCCTTCACCCGCCCATCGCCGCGCGACCGCGACGCCGCGGCCTTGGCCACTGTTGAGATGGACCGCCACGCCCGCTCGCGGCTGGAGCAGCTTTCCGGCGGCGAGAAACAGCGCGCCGCCATCGCCCGCGCGCTGGCGCAGCAAACGCCGGTGATCCTGCTGGATGAGCCGACCAACCATCTGGACCCCCGCCATCAACACCAGCTGCAATTGCTACTGCGCGAGCTGGCGGCCCAAGGCAAAACCGTGGTGCAGGTCTTGCATGACCTGGCGCTGGCAGCCGAATACGCCGACCAAGCCGTCTTGCTGGAGCAAGGCCGGCTCGTCGCCTGCGGCCAGCCCCGCCTTACGCTGACGCCGGAAAGACTGGAAAAAGTGTATCGATGGCCGCTGCGCCTGCCGGAGCGCCAAGCGGAAGCGGCCTGACCGCCTCTGCGCTCCGTCCCTGCTCCTCCCTGAAATCCCCCTACTGCTCTCCCGGCCAAGGACTACAACTAACTTAAGCTCATATCGGATCGCCTGACGGGAGGGCGTTTTGACCAAACAGTCTTTGTTCAACTGGCTGCTGCCGGCCGTCTTGTCGCTCACTCTGGTCCTGGCCCTGCTTTTTGTGGCGAATCCCACGCCCAGCCAGGTGTCCACCAGTTTGCAGCTGGCCGTGCTGGCCACCCTGCTGGCCACGCTGGCCACCACCGTGTGGCGGCTATATCGGCAGCGGCAGCAGGTCAAACAGCTGAAACAACAGCAAGCTTATCTTTCCAGCATCATCGACAACGCCGCCGAAGCTTTCATCACCATAGACGAGGCGGGCAGCATCGGCCTGTTCAATCGCGCGGCGGAAAGGATGTTCGGTTACAGCGCCGCGGAGACCTTCGGCCAATCGATCACCATGCTGATGCCGGAGCCCTATCGCAGCCAACACGGCCAATACATCCAGCGCTATCTGCAAAGCGGGCGAAAAACGGCCACCGGTTTCGAAATCAACGCCAAGGGCATACGCAAGAACGGGGAATTGTTTCCGCTGCACCTCGCCACCAGCGAGTTCTATGCCGACAACAAACGCCAGTTCGTCGGCATCATCGCCGATAAAAGCGAGCAGCACAGGATGGAGCGGGCCTTGCAAACCAGCGAAAAGCGCTACCGCGCCGTCGTCAACGCGCTGACGGAAGGAGTGCTGATCCATGACGGCGAAGGCAAGGTGCTGGCGCTCAATCCCGCGGCGGCGCGCATTTTCGGCGTGGGCGAGGCCGAGTTGCAATCATTGGGCGCCTTCAAGCTATGGCAGGAATGCCAGAGCGAAGACGGCGTGCCGATCGCCTTGTCCGAACAACTCGCGCCGGGCCGGCAAAGCAAGCAAGTGCTGTCGCTTCTCCGCCCGGACGGCAACCGCATCTGGCTGCGGCTCAATTGCCAGCCCTTGCTGCCTGACGAGGCCGAGCCTCCGCTGAACTTGATGGTATTTCATGACATCTCGCGCATGCATGCGGCAGACGAGCAAGTCCACCTCTTGCTGCGCGGCATCGAATCCATGTCCACCGGTTTTTTGATCGCCGACGCCCTCAAGCCGGAACTGCCGACCGTCTTCGTCAATGACGGCTTCTGCCGCATGACCGGCTACGCCAAAGAAGACATCCAAGGCAAGAGCAGCCGCTTTTGGCAGGATGAAGACAACGACCCCGCCACGCTGCGCCTGTTGGAGCAAGCCATCTCCATCGCCAAGCCGGTTTCCTTGCTGATGCGCAGCACCCGCCGCGACGGCTCCCGGTTCTGGAACAATATGTCGCTGGCGCCCATCTACGACAGCCACAATCTCCTGACGCACTTCGTCGCCGAACAGCACGACATCAGCGCGCAGGTTGAAGCCGTCGAAGCCGTGCGCCTCAACGAACAGCACTGGCGCGAGGCGCTGGAGTCCACCGGCATGGGCGTGTACGAATACAATGTCCTGACCGGCGAAATCCATTTTTCGCCCAGTTGGCTCGCCCTGCTCGGCTATCAGCCGGAAATGGTCAACGGCCCCACCAGCTTGTGGAACGCGCTGGTGCATCCGGATGATGTCGCCTCGCGCAACCAGAGCCTGCGAGCGCTATTGTCCGACATGGCGCCCTTCGTCGAAACCCGCTACCGGGTGCGCCGGCAAAACGGACAATACTGCTGGGTATTGACCAAGGGCGCGGTCATCGAACGCGACTACGCCGACCAGCCCTTGCTGGTGCGCGGCACCATCAGCGACATCAGCCTGCAAAAGGAAGCCGAGGCCTTCCTGGTCGATCAACAGACCAGGCTGTCCCAACTGGTGGCGGCCCGCACCACGGAGCTGGAACTGGCCTTGAACGAAGCGCGTTCGGCCGATCGGCTCAAAGATGAATTCATCGCCAATATGAGCCATGAAATCCGCACCCCGATGAATGCCATCATCGGCTTCGCCGAGCTGGCGCTGAGCACCTCGCTGGATGCGCAACAGCTGGATTACTTGCAAAAAGTGCGGGAGGCGGCCAAGTCTCTGCTCGGCATCATCAACGACATCCTGGACTTCTCCAAGTACCGCTCCGGCAAGTTCACGCTGGACATCCACCCGTTCCGGCTGGACGACATTTGCCGCCAGAGCCTGGCGATGATCGAGTCCCAAACCGACCGCAAAGGCCTGCGCCTGATTTCCGATTGGCCGGACAGCCTGTGCGGCGTGTATTTGGGCGATGCGCTGCGGATCAAGCAGATCCTGATCAACTTGCTGTCCAATGCCGTCAAATTCACCGAGCAGGGTTATGTGTCGCTACAGCTGCGCAATCTGGAGGAAACCGCCCGCGCCGTTCGCTGCGAGTTCATCATCCGCGACAGCGGCATCGGCATGGACACCGAGACCCAGCTCAATCTATTCAACCAGTTCATGCAGGCGGACGCCTCCACCACCCGGCGCTTCGGCGGCACCGGGCTGGGCTTGGCCATCTGCCGTCAACTGCTGGAGGCCATGCGCGGCAATATCAGCGTGGACAGCAGCGTGGGCCAAGGATCGGAGTTCCGCATCGAATTGCTCCTGGAAAAATCAGACCAGCAACTGGAAACCCCCGGCATGTTGAAACCGAGCGAGTTTTCGCTGCGCGGCCTGCGCGTCCTGCTGGTGGAGGACAACGGCTTCAATCGGCAATACGCAAGAGAGCTGCTGCAGGACGCCGGCGCGGAGGTGGATGAGGCCGTCAATGGCGTCGAGGCCTTGGACGCCGTCGCCACGCACTCTTACGACCTGGTCTTGATGGACATGCAGATGCCCGTCATGGATGGATTGGAAGCGACCCGCCGCATCCGCGTCCTGCCTCGCGGCGCCCGGCTGCCCATCATCGCCATGACCGCCAGCGCGCGGCCGGAAGACCGCAGCCAGGCATTGGCCGCAGGCATGGACGATTATTTGAGCAAGCCCATCGAGCTGGAGACCTTTTGGCTCACCCTGGCGCGCTGGTGCCCCGCCAAAACGCCCTCGCCCGCCGCTCCCGCGCCGGCCCCGCCGGCGTCGACGCAGCCTATCCTGCTGATGGAGGCCTTGCGTCAGTTCGACACCTCAGGCGCGCTGGCCAGGATGCGCGGCGACCAGGAGCGCTACCGCCGGCTATTGGACCATTTCGCCGAACATTGGCGCCATGGCCTGCACGACATGCGCCAATTCGCGGACCAGCAGGCCTGGGACGAACTGAAACGCCTGGCGCATACCTTGAAGGGCGGCGCCAGCACCATAGGCGCGATCGAATTGGCCGAAGCGGCCAACAAACTGGAAAAAGCCTGCCATGAGACGCCGCCGCGCGAGCTATCCGACTTGCTCGAGCGCGTCAGCGGGCAAATGGGGCAGGCCTTGGTCTGGATCAAGCAAGCGCTGCAGCCGCTGCCCGCAGAACAAGCTATAGATGAAAACGACGAATAAAACCGCCAGGACTGGCGGTGGCCGACTAACTCTGACCGCCAAACGGGGATAGCCATGGACAATCAAGAATTCACCATCTGGGCCATCGACGATGATCCATTGCAACGGATGTTCATCCAAGATGAGCTAGGCGCGGACTGGCCGCTGCGGATCTTCGAATCCGGCGAGGCCGCGCTTGAGGCGCTGGACTCCTCGCCCTCGCCATCGATGGCCTTGTGCGACGTGCTGATGCCGGGCATGGATGGCTTCACGGTATGCAGGCATCTGCGCGAGGCCGACGCCAATATGCAGATCCTGTTCCTATCGTCCAACACCGGCAACGAGGCCAAGCTGTGCGGCATGGATGCCGGCTGCGACGATTATCTGGAAAAGCCGATAGACGGCGAGGAGCTGCGCTATAAAATCCAGCTGGCTCAGCGCGCCCGCCAGCACCGGCACCAGCTGAGCAGCGAAATCGCCACCGTCCGCAGCTTCGCCTTCGATGCGATGACCAATGCCGGCGAACTCGGCACCGTACTGGAGTTCATGCGCCGCAGCCAGGAATGCGCCACCGAGCAGACGCTGGCCGTCAGCCTGCTGCAAGGCATACGCGCGGGCTATGACCTTGTCGGCAGCATCCGGTTGCGCCGCCCCGACTACAGCGTGCTGGACCTGGACGAGAACGGCGAAGCCTGCTCTCCGCTGGCCAGCTCCATCCTGGACAATATGCAGGCGATGGAGCGGATTTTCTCGTTCAAGAATCGAATCTGCATCAACTACCCCAGCCTGACCCTGCTGATCCACAATATGCCGGAGGACAATCCGGACAAGCTGGGCCGGCTGCGCGACCATCTGGCCATCATCGCGGACTCGGCGGAGCGGCGCTTGCACAGCATACGCAACGAGATGCTGCTGCAGAGGCAAACGCAGGGCCTGACGCTCAGCATCCGGGAGATGACCGAAGCCTTGGCGGCCCTGGAAACGCAACACTTCCGCTTCAACGCCGAAATCAATGAAAGAGTGCTGCTGTTCTGCGAGCAAATCCGCCATCTGACGATAGGATTCGGCCTCACCGATGAGCAGGAATTCAAGCTCGATCAATCCGTGAACGAATTCGGCGAAGCCATCCGCCAATTGGATCTGCAGCAAGTCGGCACGGACCGGCAGCTGAAAAACACGCTGCAGCGGCTGCGAGAACTGGCGCAGCAATCATCGCAATGTTGAGCGCGTCTGGATCAAAACGCGCTGCGCAATAAAAAACCGCGCCGTCAGAAACGGCGCGGTTGCATCATTCAGCCAGCCGGGCTTACTTCAGCGCGTAGATCGCCGGCAGGTTGCGCCAGGCGCCGCGCACGTCCATGCCGTAGCCGAACACATAGCGGTCCGGCACATCCAGGCCGACGAAGTCCGCCAGCATGGGCTTTTCCTTGCTGATCAGCTTGTTGGCGAACACGCCGCTGTAGAAAGCCTTGGCGCCCATGCCCATCACCTTGTCGCGGATGGCGGCCATGGTGTGGCCTTCGTCGAGGATGTCGTCCAGCACCAGCACCACGCGGTCGCGCACGTCTTCCTTCGGCGCTTGCTTCCATACCAGTTCGCCGCCGTGGGTCTTGTCGCCATAGCGGGAAACATGCACGTAGTCGAAGTCCAGCGGGAAAGCCAGACGCGGCAGCAGTTGGCCGGTGAACACCACGGCGCCGCCCATCACCGACAGAACCAGAGGATATTCCTCGCCCAGTTTCTCAGTGATTTCCACCGCCATGCGGTCAACGGCGGCGCTGACTTCTTCGGCGCTGAACAGAACATCCGAGCTATTGATCAGGCCACGGGCTTCGGCAATATTAGGCATGTTGACTCCTTACAAAACAAGCGAACGCCGCCTCATAGGCGGCGCGATGATAAAAGCGATCAGTCGATCTTCAGTTGGCGCAGGAAAGCGGCGAAATCCTCCGCCACCTCATGATGTTTCAAACCATAGTTGACCGTGGCCATCAAATAGCCCAGCTTGGAGCCACAGTCGTAACGGGTGCCGGTAAAGGGATGAGCCAGCACGGTTTCATCCCGCATCAAGGCGGCGATGCCGTCGGTCAGCTGAATTTCGCCGCCGGCGCCGGCGCCGGTATTGACCAGCTTGTCGAAGATGCGCGGCGTCAGGATGTAACGGCCCACCACCGCCAGATTGGACGGTGCCTCTTCCGGACGCGGCTTCTCGACGATATGGCAAACCCGTTGCCGTCCCTTGGCGTCGGCCTCAACCTTGACGATGCCGTAAGACGCCGTCTCCTCCGGCGCCACGGTTTCGACGCCCAACACCGACAGATGGGTTTCATCGAACACGCGCACCATCTGCTCCATCGCGCCCGGCGTGCCTTCAATCAGGTCATCGGCCAGAATCACCGCGAACGGCTCGTCGCCCACCACCGGTTTGGCGCACAGCACGGCATGTCCCAGGCCTAATGCCTTGGTTTGCCGAATATAGATGCAAGACACCGAAGGCGGAATGATCTCCTGCACCAGCTGCAGCAATTTCTGCTTATTCTTGTACTCGAGCTCGGTTTCCAGCTCATAGGCCTTGTCGAAATGATCCTCGATCGAGCGCTTGTTGCGGCCGGTGATGAAGATCAGCTCGGTCATGCCGGCAGCGATCGCCTCTTCCACCGCGTACTGGATCAGCGGCTTGTCGACCACCGGCAGCATTTCTTTCGGGCTGGCCTTGGTGGCCGGCAAGAAACGGGTTCCCAAACCTGCGACAGGAAAAACGGCTTTGGTAATCTTTTTCATTTCGATCCCGAAAAAAAATCACGCTCAATGTTTGAACAGGGCCGCATTCTAGCCCTTCTGAACCAGAGGTCAAATAGCGCGCTCGTTTCGCAGCGCCTTCGCCACATCCAGCAGCACAGTCTCCCAGCTCCCAGGCACAGGCTGGCGCCATAAACGCACGGCGGGATACCAAGGCGCCCGCTCGCCCTGAGCCAGGAAAAACGGCGCGCTCTCCGCCCTGAGCAAAGCCCAAACCGGCTTGCCCATCGCCCCAGCCAGATGCAGTACGGCGGTATCCACGCAAATCAGCAGATCCATCTGCTCAAGCAGCGCCGCCGTATCGGCAAAATCGCCGATAGAAGGTTGCGATACCAGTCCTTCCAGTTCAGCAGGCAAGGCCCCGGGCTGCAAGGCAAAGTAATCCACATCCGGAATTCGGCACAGTTCAGCGAACTTTTCCGGCGGCACCGACTTATGCTGCCGCCAGGCATCGGCAATGCCTACGCCCCAGCGTCCGCTCTCCCACACCACCCCGACTCGCAAGCGGCTGCTTTCGGGCAAAGGCTGCGCCGGGGTTTCGACTGCCCGCAAATAAACAGCCGTCGGCAGCGTCTCCAGCGTGATCTGCAAGACCCCAGGCAAAGACATCAAAGGCAATTGGCAGTCATACGCCGGCTCGGCCTCTACAGGCAGCAGCTCAATGCCGTCGAACTGGGAGAACAAGCGATGAAAAGTCTCAGGGCAAGCCAACAGGATGCGCGCTCTAGGATGCTCGGCGCGGAGGCGCGGCAGAAAGCGAGCCATCTGCAAACTGTCGCCCAGGCCCTGTTCGGACCACAACAGCAAGGTCCGTTCTTCCAGAGCCTCTCCGTTCCAGCGCGGCCCGGCATGCAGCGGCTGCAGAATCGATCTCCAGCGCGCCTCGTACAATGGCCAGGCTTCGGCATAGCGCCCCGCCAGCAGCAAGGCGATGGACAAGCTGAATTGCAGATTGGCGTCGTCCGGCGCCATCTCCAGCCCGCCTTGCAATACCGAAATCGCATCGTCCAGCAGCAACGCGCTGGTGCAGACATTGCCCAGATTGTTGCATAAGCCCGCCGTCGCGCCGCCCAGCTCGATCGCCTTGAGAAAACAGGCGATGGCGTCCTGATAACGCAGCTGGTGCTGACGCACCACGCCCAGATTGCTCCAGGCATCCCGATGAGCGGGCTCCAAAGCCAATACTTCGGACAGCAGATCGCCCGCCAGCGCCAATTCGCCCAGATCTTTCAACAGCACCGCGAGATTGTTCTTGATGCTGGCCGATGCCGGATTCAGCGCCGCCGCGGCAAGATAGTCGTCCAGCGCGCGGGCATTGTCTTCCAAGCGCAAACGGGCATTGGCGCGGTTGGCCAAAGCCTGCCAATCATCGGGCTGGCGCGCCAGGCAATGATCGAACGCGGCGATCGCGCCCAGCCAGTCGCCCTCTTCCGCTCGCCGGTTGCCTTCTTCGAAATCCCCCACGCCCTTTGCCTTCAGCGCCATCGCTTTATCCCTTAATTGCCCAGCAAAGCCTGCAAGCCGGCTTCGTCCAAAATGGCGACGCCCAATTCCTGCGCCTTGACCAGCTTGCTGCCCGCTTCTTCGCCGGCCACCACGTAATGCGTTTTCTTGGACACGCTGCCGGACACCTTGCCGCCGGCGGCTTCGATCAGCGCCTTGGCTTGGTCGCGGCTCAGCGTCGGCAAGGTGCCGGTCAACACCAAGGTTTTGCCCTCCAGCGGCAGCGCCGCGGCTTCGATGGCCTCCGGCAGATCGGCCAGGATAGCGTCGCGCAGGCCGGCGAGGCCGCCCAGAAGCGCCCGGCGACCCGGCTGATCCAGCCAATCGGCCAGCGCGTTGATCAGCTCGGCCGGCAACTCCAGATCCAACAAGGCGCGCCGCTCGCACTGCGCCAGCCAGACCAGACTGCGCTGCGCCGCCAACTGCTGGCTGCGCACTTCGGTCAAGCGGGGGATGGCCAGCCGCGCCAGCAAGGCCGCGTCGTTCAAACGCTCGCGCAGCTTGGGAGACGGCGCATGCTCATCGGCGGGCCTCACTTCCGCGAGCAGGGCATCCAGCGCGGCTTCGTTATTGTCCTCGGCGAAGAAATCGGCCAGCGACTCCGCCACCACCGCGCCGATATCGGGCAAGGCGGCGAACAAGGCCGCCGGGCAGCGGCGGATCAAGGCCATATTGCCCAGCCAGTCCGCCAGCGTCTTGGCGGTGGATTCGCCCACATGGCGGATGCCCAGCGCGAACAGCAAGCGCGCCAAGGGCGGAGTGCGGCTGGCGTCTATCGCTTCGATCAGATTCTCGGCCCACTTGCTGGCCACCTTGCCGGCCTTGACCGTCTCCGGCGTCGCGCCCTCGTCTTCGTCGGCGCGGCGTTTCATCTCAAGCAGGTCTTCCAGCTTCAGCCGGTACAGGTCGGCCACGCCCTTGACGTAATCGTATTCGACCAATTTGTCGATATAGCGCTCGCCCAGGCCATCGATATCCATCATGCGGCGGCCGGCGAAATGCTGGATCGCCTGGCTGCGCTGCGCGCGGCAGGACAAGCCGCCGGAGCAGCGGGCGATGGCTTCGCCCTCTTCGCGCACCACATGGCTGCCGCACACCGGGCAGGCGCTCGGCAAGCGGTAGGCCGGGTATTGCGGCGCCTCGCCGGCGCTGAACAGGTCGCCGCCGGCGGCCGACTGCATCGGCCGCTGCGCCAGCACCACCGACACCACTTCCGGAATCACGTCGCCGGCGCGGCGCACGATCACGGTGTCGCCGACGCGCACATCCTTGCGCCGCACTTCGTCCTCGTTGTGCAGCGTGGCGTTAGTGACAGTGACGCCGCCGACGAAGACCGGCTTCAGCCTCGCCACCGGGGTGATGGCGCCGGTGCGGCCCACCTGTTCCTCGATGGCTTCTACCGTGGTCAAAGCCTCCTCGGCCGGGAATTTATGGGCGATGGCCCAGCGCGGCGCGCGCGACACGAAGCCCAAGGCGTCCTGCTGCGTCCGGCTATTCACCTTGTAAACCACGCCGTCTATCTCGAAAGGCAGGCCGGCGCGGCGCGACAACACGCCCTCGTAATAAGCGGACAAGCCGGCCACGCCCAGGACCACGGGACGCAGGCTTTGCTCCACCACCGGGAAACCCAGCCGCTGCAACCAGGCCATCTCGCCGGCATGCGTATCCGGCCAGACCGCGCCCTCCACCTGGGCGATGGAGTAAGCGTAGAAGGACAGCCGGCGCTGCGCGGTGATGCGGGAATCGAGCTGACGCAGGCTGCCGGCCGCGGCGTTGCGCGGATTGGCGAAGGTTTTGTCGCCGCGCGCCGCTTGATCCGCGTTCAGCTTGTCGAAATCTCGCTTCAACATCAGCACCTCGCCGCGCACCTCCAGCAAGGCCGGCGGATTTTCGCCGTCCAGTTTCAGCGGAATGGCGCGGATGGTGCGCACATTCTCCGTCACCTGCTCGCCGGCCACCCCGTCGCCGCGGGTGGCGGCGCGAACCAGCACCCCGTTTTCATACAGCAGCGAGATGGCCAAGCCGTCAAACTTGGGCTCGGTCGCATACTCGACCTCGGCCGCGTTCAAGCCTTTGCGCACCCGCTCATCGAACTGGATCAATTCGGCATGCCGCTCAGCCGCATTGGCCAACTGCATGTCGGAGAAGGCGTTGGACAAGGACAGCATGGCCACCGCGTGGGTGACGCTGTCAAACTCGGCCAACGGCGCGCCGCCGACACGCGAGGTCGGCGAGTCCGCTGTCGCCAGCTCCGGATGCGCCTCTTCCAGCGCCTGCAATTCGCGGAACAAACGGTCGTACTCGGCATCGGGCACCGTCGGCGCGTCCAACACGTAATATTCGTGGCCGTAGCGGTTCAATAGCTCGCGCAGCGCGGCGGCGCGGGTTTCATTTGCGGTCATCGTCAGTCTCGAACGGCAAAAGGGCCGGCAGTGCCGGCCCCATAATCATTAAATCATTTTTCAGGCGAACAGCCGCAAGGCGGCGACGCTGCCCGGCGCGATGCCCCGGTCGTCCATGCTGCCATAAATATGCAGCAGCTGGTCGCGAATGCGGGCCAGACCGACATCGCTCAGCACGCGGCGGTTGTCGTCCACCAGCTGCGCGTCGAACTCTTGCGCCAATTGGCGCGCGAAATGCACGGCGCGGTCGAACACTTCGACGCCGCCGGCCACGCGCGGCACGTCGAACAACAAGGTCAGCGCGGGGAAAGACTTGTCCAGCAAGGTGTGGAAGGTGAACGGCATCTGGTCCGCCGCCACCAGCGAATACAGGGTATTGCCGGAATCGGCCAGATAATGGAAGGCGCCATCCGGCTCCAATTGCAAACCTGCGGCCTCGGCGAAGCTGCGCAAGCGGGCGCCTTCTATAGAGGCTTGCGGCACGATATTGATGCCGATCAGCACGTCCACATCGGCGCAGAAGCGGTCCAGCTCGCGCGCGGCCACCAGCTTCTGCTGGCGCTGCGGGAAATTCACCGCCGCGTTGTGATCCTCGGCGAAACGCGAAACCTGCTGGCAGAAGGCCGCCAGCTCTTGCTCGCTGACCGAGCCGGAGCGGTCCACCATCTGCATGCTGATGTTGATCTGCTTGTAACGGGTGCCGGGCAAGGCCTCCGCCACTTTCCACATGCCGCGCTCGGTGCGGCCGATCAGCTGGGTGCGCTTGCCCACATTGAAGCGCGGCATGGCGGCCAGCTCATGCGGCTCATGGAATACCACCTCGGCGATGAAATCCAGCGACGGATCCAGCATGGCCACCACCAGCGCCTGGTGGTCGGCGGAGTCCATCGCCAGTTCGTCTTCGTCCTCCTCGTCCACCACCGGCACATCGTCGGCCGGCTCAAGACGCGGCTCCGCCGCCGGCTTGGCCGTCATGGCAAGCGGCGGCAAGGCGGGTTCGAAGGGCTCATCCTCTTCGACCATCTCATCCAAGGCGGTATCGACCAGCACGGGCTCCATGCGGTCGGTTCTCACGCCATCCCGGACATTATTCTTGGGGACATTCAGCAACACATCGTCCTGCGGCCGCGCGAACGCTTGCTGCGTACGCTTGCGGAAACGCCACTCCTGGAACATGTTGAAGCCAAATACCAGGGCGATCACGCCGCCACCCAAAATCAGCACACCAATCTGCAATTCGCTCATCAGCCAGTCCGCATTAAGGCGAATAATCGAGATCCGGCGGCGCGCCCTCGCGCGGCGTTCTCGCCGGTCCCCACATAATCTTTATCCATTGCCGCCGGCGCTCCACCGCGCGGCAATGATGCCCATACAAGGGGCATTTCCCGACCATTATAACGAAAGCGCGGCCTTGCGCGCCATTTGACCATGGCAAAAACGCTTGACAAACCATGGTCACACTTGGATGTCATCATTATCCAGCTTAATTTGCCATCGCCAAAAATTCATTCATCACAAATAGACATGGTGCAATATGACAAAAGATCAGGCCCCAGACTAGATGAACATGACATTTCAGACAGGCGAATAAATTCCAACAGCGTGCCAGAATCGGAGGTGAGCCTGTCACCAGGCCGTACTAGTTTGCATATCACTGCTTAGAACAGCACGGAGACCACCCAACATGAAAAAAACCGAACAAGCCAGTTTCCTGCCGGTTGTACGCGAACTGTCGCGGACCTACCAGGCCTTCGAGCAATTCGCCAGCTTCAACATCCGCCGCCTGGGCCTCACCCCGCCCCAGTTCGACGTGGTGACCACGCTGGGCAATAGCCAGGGCATGAACTGCAAGGAACTGTCCGATCACACGCTGATCACCAAAGGCACCCTGACCGGCGTGCTGGATCGCCTGGAAGACAAAGGCATCGTCACCCGCAGCATGCAGCCCAACGACCGCCGCAGCGTCTTCGTCGCTTTGACCCCGCATGGCCAGCAATTGTTCAACGACGCCTTCCCGGCACACCTCGATTATATGCACAACGCCTTCCAACAGTTCGGCGAACAGGACCTGACCGGCTTCTGCAGCGAGCTCGGCCGTCTGCGCGCGAGTTTCAGCCACGCGCTGGAGCAACAGGAAAGCGAACCGGCCTGAGCGCCCCTGCCCGCCGGCAAGCGGAAAAACCATCCGCATCGCGAACGCCAGGCTGCGCCTTCGACAGAGCGGGATAAGCCCCGCCCCGCTCGCCGCAGCCCCGTTTGCCGGCCAGCTGTGCCGCAAGATCAGGATACATGCCTGGCAACTCAGCGGCTACCACGTCCTAAACCGGCGTCAGCAACGCATGGCCGCGCCCGGCCGGCTGTAATGCCACCAAGCCACCAGCATGCATAATAAATAGAACAAGAAAAACATGGCGAAGGCGGGCGCGAAGCTGCCGAACCAGCTAAGCGAGGAGCCGAAAGCTTTCGGAATGACAAAACCGCCGAAAGCCGCCATCACCGAACTGACGCTCATCGCCGAAGCGCCGCGGCGGCCGCCTCGCTGGTAGGCTTGCTGAAGGCTGCTGCCCAGCCGCTCCGCCTCGCGGCCGGCCAAAATCAGAAACACCTTGGGCGCCAGCTGATAAGACGAGCCGTTGCCCACGCCGGCGGCGAAAAAAATCAGCTGGAACATCGCCAGAAACCACCAGAAAGAACCGCCGCTCTGCCCCGCAGGCAAACTCAGATAGACCCCCACCGTAGCCAGCGCCATCAGCAGATTGCTGCCCACCGTGGCGACGCCTCCGCCGACGCGGTCGCCCAGCCATCCGCCCAAGGGCCGGAACAGCGCGCAGACCATGGGCCCGACAAACAAGAAAGGGCTGGCGTCCACTTGCGGAAACATCGCTCTCGCCAACAAGGGGAAGGCCGCGGAAAAACCAAGAAAGGTGCCGTAGCTGCCCATGTACAGCAGACAGATATACCAGGTATGGCCGTCGCGCATCGCGTCCAGCTGGTCATGCGGCGTGATGCGCAGCTTGGGCAGATCATGCGCATAGACATAACAGGCCAAGGCAATGACTACGATCAAGGGCAGCCAGACATAGGCCGCGTTTTGCAGCCAGACAAAGTGCACCTCGCCGCCGCGCCCCCACACCTGGGGCTCCCCCGCCAGCCCGCCGAACAAAGGATAAAGAATGCACAACGGAATCAGCAATTGCGCCACCGACACGCCCAGATTGCCCAGGCCGGCATTCAAGCCCATCGCCAAACCTTTTTCGGCTTTGGGAAAGAAAAAGCTGGTGTTGGATAGATGAGAAGCGCTGGCGCCGCCGCCGACGCCGCACAGCCCCGCCACCAGCAAAAGCTTCCAAAATGGCGAAGAAATATCCTGCACCACCTGGCCTACTCCCCAGGCCGGCAACAGCAACAGCAACGTGGATATCGCCAGCCACAAGCCGCCGCCCACCCAGCTCCAGACCCAGGAGTAAATCAGGCGCATCAGCGCGCCCACCAGCGGCGGTATCGACACCAGCAGGAATTGCTGCTGGCCGGAGATCAGGAAACCCACGGCCGGCAGATTGACCACCACCATGCTCCACATCATCCAGATGTTGAAGTTCAGGTGCAGCGAAAACACCGACAGCCACAAATTGCGGCGGGCGATGCGCCGGCCGCGGCTCAGCCAGAAAATGGGATTTTCCGGCTCCCAACGCTTGATGCTTACAGTCATGAATCCATTCCACCCACGCGCAAACCCAGGCTTGACGGCGGAACGCCCCGCTGGGGCTTCCGCCCTACCATGCATCCCGCGCCGTAGGGCGGATGCCCCGCCAGCGGGGCGATCCGCCCTGACCGCCGTACCAACGGTGTGATCCGCCATATCGACTCGGCCTGTCTCTGACGCAAACCCAAGCTTGGCGACGGAACGCCCCGCAGGGGCTTCCGTCCTACCATGCATCCCAAGCAACGCCAGCGGCTTGATCCGCCATGCCTCCAGGCGGCGCAGTATGCCATTCGCAGCGCACGGCCGGCCTTGCGCCGCGTCAACACCGGACCTAGGCGGTCTCGCGCATCTTCAGCGCTTCGACGATGTCCACCGCCACGATGCGGCTGACGCCTTGCTCCTGCATGGTGACGCCGACCAACTGCTCGGCCATCTCCATGGTCAGGCGGTTGTGTGAAATATAGAGGAACTGCGTGCGGTCCGACATCTGCTTGACCAGATCGCAGAAACGGCTGGTATTGGCGTCGTCCAGCGGCGCGTCCACCTCGTCCAGCAGGCAGAACGGCGCCGGATTCAGGCTGAACAAGGAGAACACCAGGCTCATCGCGGTCAGCGCCTTCTCGCCGCCGGAAAGCAAGTGGATGGTGCTGTTCTTCTTGCCCGGCGGCTGGGCGATGATCTGGATGCCGGCGTCCAGCAAGTCCTCGCCGGTCAGTACCAGCTCGGCGCGGCCGCCGCCGAACAGCGTGGGGAAGAACTCGCGCATCTTGGCGTTGACCGCGTCGTAAGTGGTTTGCAGCATGTCGCGGGTTTCGCCGTCTATCTTGGCGATGGCCTCCATCAAGGTTTCCATCGCCTGATTCAAGTCGGCCGACTGGTTCAGCAGATACTCGCCGCGCTTCTTCGCCTCGTCCAGCTCTTGCAAGGCGGCCAGGTTGACCGCGCCCAAGCCCTCCAAGGCCCGCGCCAGGCGGGCGATTTCGGCCGCCAGCGCGTTGGGCTTCACGCCCTCGTTCAGGTCCGCCAGCAGCTTGGCTTCGTCCGCTTCGGCCTGCGCCAACTCCTCGGCGAAGCGCTCCATCGCCAGCCTGGCTTCCTGATGCTTGAGCAACCAGTCCGAACGCGCCTCACGCAGGGCCGGCAGCGCCGCATTGGCCTCCTGCTGGCGCTGGCTGATTTCGCGCATCCGCTCGGTCAGATGGTTCAGTTGGTCGCGCGCCGCCGCCAGCGCCGCGTCGCGGGTTTCCCTTTCGGCCAAGGCCAGTTGCAGCGTTTCCTCCGGCACGGTTTCATCCACCGTTTCCGACTCCAGCGCCAGCGTTTCCAAGCGCTCCTGCAATTGCTCGTCTCTATCCGTCAGCTCGCGGCCGCGGCGCGACAACTCGGCGACTTTCTGCTCGGCGCTATGCAAGGCCAGCTTGATTTCATGCAGCACGCGCTCGGCGTCGCGCGCCTTGTTGCGCGCCAATTCCAGCCGCGTTTCGGCGTTGAGCCGCTCCAGACGCACATCTTCCAGTTGTAGACCCAGCTCTTCCAGCGTCAACGCCGCCTCTTCGCCCATCAGTTCGGCTTCAGCGATGCCTTCCTCGGCGTGCAGCCGCTCCTCGGCGATGCGGCCGCGCTCGGCCTCGATGGCCGACAAGCGCGCCGCGCCCTGGCGCGCCGCCTGGTCCAGCTTGACGTGTTCCAGCGTGGCGGCGTTGAGCTCGGCCTCCAGCCGGGTCAGCGAGCCCTTCTGGCCGCGCACCGCCTCGGCCAGCATATTGCCCATGCTTTGCAGGCTGTCGCGCTTCTTTTGCATCGCTTCGATTTCCGGCCGCAAAACGTCGGCGCGGGCGGAGGCTTCATCCAATTGCTGCTTGCGCGCCATCAGGCCGTCGCCGCTGGCTTCGGCATGAAAACGCACGCTGACAGCATCTACCCTATGCCCCTCCGGCGTCAGCCAGCATTCGCCCGCCACCAAGTCGCCGCGGCGCGCCAAGGCGGCATCCAGCGTATCGGCGAGATAAACGCCAGCCAGCCAGTCGCTCAGCGCGGCATCGAACGGCGCTTGCGCCTTGACCTCGGCCAACAGCGCCGGCCAGCTTCGCGCAGGCAAGCCTGCCGCGACGGCGCGCTTGCCATCCACCAGAGCCAGCGCCGCCGGGGGCTGCTCGGCCGGCACGCTGGCGGCGCGCGCGGACAGGCGCTCGCCCAGCACCGCTTCCAAAGCCTGCTGCCAACGCTTGTCCACCTGCAGCGATTGCCACAGCTGCGGCGCGTCGGCCAGGCCTTGCTTGTCCAGCCAGGCCGCCAATTGCTCATCCGCCGCTTCGCGCTGCAGCAAGGCCGCCAGCGCGGCGGCTTCGGCTTCGGCGCGCGCCAGTTCGGTGCGCTTGGCCGACAATTGCTGATCCAGCTTTTCACGCTCGGCGGCGAGGTCCGCCTGCTTGGCTTCGTCCGCCACCAGCCGCGCCCGCACCGCGTCCAGCGCAGCCTTGGCCTTGTCCACTTCTTGCTGAGCGGCCTCCAGCACATGATGTTCGGGCAAATTCAGATCAGACAGCTCGCGCGTCAGCGCGGCGTCGCGGCCGGCCAATTGCTGCATGCCGCGCTGCCAGTGTTCGATTTTCTGGCGCGACAGATCGCGTTCGCGCGTCAGATTGGCCTGCTGCGCGACCATCTGTGCCTGTTGCTGGTCCAGCTGGCGGAAACCCGCCTCGGCGGTGGGCAGTTCGTCGGCGCCGTCTTCCAGCGCCATCTGCGCTTCTTCCTGCCGCAACTGCGCCTCTTCCAGCCGCGGCAGCCAGTCGTCCAGCTCGGCCTCCACTTGCTGGCGGTTGTCGGCCAGTTGCTGGCGCTCGCCGCGGGCGGACAGCAGATCGCGCTCCAGCCTTTGCCGGCTTTGCTCACGGTGGCGCTGCGCCTCTTCCAGCCGCGCCAGTTGCGCGTTGGCTTCAAACAGATGCTGCTGCGCCTCGTGCACCGCGTCGCTGGCGGCGAAATGCTGCTCGCGCACCGTTTCCTGTTCGGCTTCCAGATGGGTGACCGCCGCTTCCAGCGCGGCCTCTTCGGTTTCGATCCGCGCCAGTTCGCCGCGGGCATGCGCCTCGCCGCGGGCGGCCTCTTCGCGCCGCGCCAGCGCCAGCAGGTTCTGCTTGTGGGTCAGCGCGCCGCGCATGTCGTGGTATTGCGCGGCCACTTCCGCCTGCTCGGACAAACGCTCCACCTGCCGCTCCAGCTCCTGCTGCAAGTCGGCGATGCGCTCCAGGTTGGCGCGGGTGTCGGACAGGCGGTTTTCAGTCTCGCGGCGGCGCTCCTTGTACTTGGACACGCCGGCGGCTTCTTCCAGATAGGCGCGCAGCTCTTCCGGCCGCGCCTCGATGATGCGCGAGATCATGCCCTGCTCGATCACCGCGTAGCCGCGCGCGCCGACGCCGGTGCCGAGGAACAGGTCTGTGATGTCGCGCCTGCGCACCTGCTGGTTGTTGATGTAATAGCTGGATTCGCCCTGGCGGGTCAGCACCCGCTTGATCGCCACTTCGGCGTACTGGCCCCATGGGCCGGTCAATTGGCCGTCGGCGTTGTCGAACACCAGTTCCACCGAGGCGCGCGACACCGGCTTGCGGGAGGACGAGCCGTTGAAGATCACGTCCTGCATGGATTCGCCGCGCAGCTGCTTGGCCGAGGACTCGCCCAACACCCAGCGCACGGCGTCGATCACATTCGACTTGCCGCAGCCGTTGGGGCCGATCACCGCCACCAGTTGGCCCGGCACCGCGATGCTGGTGGGGTCGACGAATGACTTGAAACCGGCGAGCTTGATATGGGTCAGGCGCAAAACATCCTCGCTGCGAAAGGGAGCAAACCGTTCATTTTATCAGGCCATGGCAAACTGCGGGGCCGCGCGCGAATCCGGCGGAAAAATGTCGTCAAGCCGGCTAGCCAGCGGCAAGGACACTTGTGCCATAATGCCCGTATGGAATCTCTATCGCTGAGCAATCATTTCCTGATCGCCATGCCCGGCATGGGCGATCCGCTGTTCGCCAAATCGCTGGTTTATCTCTGCGAGCACGGCGAACACGGCGCCATGGGCCTGATCATCAACAAGCCTTCCGGCATCGCCATGGCGCAGCTGTTCGATCAGATCGACCTGCCGCTGGACGACGAAGACACCCGCAGCGGCGTGGTTTACTTCGGCGGACCGGTGCAGCCGGACCGCGGCTTCGTGCTGCACCAGCCGGCCGGCAACTGGCAATCCAGCCTGATGGTCACCGACGACATCGCGCTGACCACCTCCAAGGACGTGCTGGCGGCGGTATCCGAAGGCAACAAGCCGGAGAAGCTGCTGATCTCCCTCGGCTACGCCGGCTGGTCTGCCGGCCAGCTGGAGCAGGAAATCAGCGACAACGGCTGGCTGACGGTGCCGGCCGAACCCGCCATCATCTTCGAACTGCCCTGCGAAGACCGCTACGACGCGGCCATGGCGCTGCTCGGCTTCGATCCCTCGCTACTCTCCTCGGATGTCGGCCATGCCTGAAGGTTGCGCACTGGCTTTTGATTTCGGCGAGCGCCGCATCGGCGTCGCCGTCGGGGAGACGCTGCTCGGCATTCCCCATCCGCTGGCCACCATAGACACGCCTGTCACGGACGAGCGTTTCGCCGCTATCGCCAAATTGATAGAAGAGTGGCATCCCCAACAATTAGTGGTGGGTCTGCCCATGCACCCGGACGGCGTCGAACATGAGATGAGCGCGCTGTCGCGCCGCTTCGCCAACCGGCTCAAAGGCCGCTTCGGGCTGCCGGTATGGCTGGTGGACGAGCGCTACACCTCGGTCATCGCCGAGCAAATGCTGGAAGAAGCCGGCGTCAAGAAAGGCCGCAAACAGAAACCGGCATTGGATCAGGTGGCCGCCCAAGCCATTCTGGCCGGCTGGTTCGAGCAGCCGGGCACAGAGGTTTAAGCATCCGGCACAAACCTTAAGCCCTTGTTTTGCAAGAATCTGTTAATCGCTATTGAGTCCAAGGCCCATCCTGCCGATACTACAGCTGGAAGATAGCATTTCAGCGGGAGGCCTCATGTCCATCAGCCAGACAGCGCAAATTTCGATGGCCAGTTCGGCACTGCTGAACGGCGGCACCCTGCCGTCGCCAGTGGTGCAAAACGGCAATGCCACAGCGGCCTTGGCGGCGCAAGCCGCGCAGTTGGCGCAAGAATCCAGCGCCGTGGTGCTGCTGGGCGGCGGCAGCACCGACACCGGCACTTACGATGCGGCGGGACTGCTTAATGGAATGGCCACCGCCGGCACGCTGCAAGGCAGCGCCTTGAGCCCCAGCAGCGGCGAAACCGCGGCGCAAAGCACCGATCAGCAAATCCTGTCGCAAACGCTGGGCGCCACCAGCAGCGCCTCCTCCAGCCTCAACGGCAATTGGGCGACCATTCTGCAAAGCAATCCGGCGCTGGCAGGCCAAGCCGTGGCCGACAGCACCAACGGCAATATCGTCGATATCATCGCCTGAATCGCGCGCACGCTCCAAAGCAAACAGGTCCGGCAAGCCGGACCTGTTTGTTTGACAGCCATAGATGGCGCGCTCAGCGGCTGCCCTTGCGGCCTTCTTTTTCCTTCATCCGCGCTTCGCGCTCAGCAGCGCGCTGGGCGGCGATTTCCTTGGCGCGCTTCTCCCACACCGCCCACTCCTCCGGGCGCTCCAGCGTGATGCGGCCGGTCTGGCCGTCGCGGAAGTCGGTCAGCACGATCTCGGCGGCCTTCTGCATATTGATGCGTCCGCCGGAAATCACCGCGCCGCGGCGGCGGCCGATCAGCTCCAGCGCCTGCCAATCCTGCGCGCCGTCCAGCTCTTCCACGTCGAACTTGTAGCGGGCGGCCAGCTCGGCGCGATAATGGACCAGCAGGTATTTCAGCAGCTCCAGCGACACCTCTTCCTCATCCATGGCATTGCGGCCTACCGCGCCGCTGGCGGCCAGATTGTAGCCGCCCTCTTCCACTTCGATCTTCGGCCACAGCATGCCAGGGGTGTCGTACAGCTCGAAATCGTCGGCCAGGATGATGCGCTGCTCATTCTTGGTAACGCCCGGCATATTGCCGGTCTTGGCGATCTTGCGGCTGGACATGCTGTTGATCAAGGTGGACTTGCCGACATTGGGAATGCCGCAAATCAGCACCCGCAGCGGCTTTTCCAGGCCGCCGCGGTTAGGCGCCAGCGCGCGGCAGGCGGCGATCAGCTTTTGCGCCGGCGCGCGCTCGCCGGCGTCCAGGCCCAGCGCCTCGGTTTGCTTGCGGGCGCGATACCAGGCCAGCCATTGCTCGGTGGCGGCCGGATCGGCCAGGTCCTGCTTGTTCAGAATCATCAGCCGCGGCTTGCCCTTGGCCATCCGCGCCAGCATCGGGTTGGCGCTGGAGGCCGGCAGGCGGGCATCCAGCAGCTCGATGACGACATCGATATCTTTCAGGCGCTCGGCGACATCCTTGCGCGCCTTGTTCATATGGCCGGGAAACCATTGGATTGCCATTGTTAACGCTTTCTAATCGGGTCCAGCAGATAAGTCAGACCGTTGTGGTCGAGTTCTTGCATCAATTGCAGCAAACGGCCGATCTCGCCCGGCGGAAATCCCTCGCGGGCGAACCAGTTGAGATAATTGCCCGGCAGCTCGCAAATCAGCGTGCCTTTATGTTTGCCAAAAGGCATGGCGCGGGTCGTGAGGGCGATCAGATCTTCGGCTTGCATGATGGCAGGTATAGATGGCGGTTGCGCATTGTGCCAAAGCCGGCGGCTTGCTGCCAGGCTTGACGCGGAACAAGCGGCGCGCGGGTTTCGCGGCGCGGCGGCCTTTATCGGTTTAGCATGGCCTCACAGCAATTCGGGCCGACGCTTCATCGGCCGTTTTTTTCCGGTTCGCGCAGAGCCGTTTGCGGGCGCTTCGGCGCCCGCCTTTTCATTGAAACGGCATCGGCTTGCGGTCGTTGAAGTACAGGAAACCCTTCACGACTCGGTAGATGTACCACACCCACACCGCAAACAAAATCACGAAACCGACCAGCACCCAGGTCAACACCCCGCCGATCACATTGCCCAGCAGCGCCAGCCAGAAGGTGCGGATCTGCCATTCGAAATGGCTTTGATACAGCGTGCCGCGCACCTCGTCGCGCTTGACGTAATTGATGATCACGCCCACCAGCGCGGTGACGCCTGCCAACAAACCGACGGCTTGCAGGATATACACAGCCAGCGTCAGATTGTTGAGCTTGCGCGCTTCCTCATCCAGCAGTTCCAGCTCCATCGCGTCTCCTTATGTTGATATCAACGGGCGAACAGCGCCGCGAAGCGCGCCGCCACGATGCGGCGGAACGCCTGGCTGCCTTCGATGATGCCATGCTCCGGCATCGCCGTCTCGCTCCAGCCCTGCAACAACCCCGGCGCCCGCCCTTGAGCGGACAACACCGGCAGCGTGGCCTCTCGCGTCCAGCCCGCGGCTTCGGCAAAACTCGCGGCGCGGCGGTTCGCCTCGTCCAGCAAAGCCAGATCCGCCAATCCCACCGCCAGTTGCTTCCACTCCAGCAGCAGCAGCCGCGCCGCCAGCCAATCGGCCGGCTCGGCGATGCGCGCCGGGGTGTCGCCGGCAGGCAGGCCGCGCCGCAGGGCCATGTGCAGCGCCAATTGGCGGATTTCCGGCAACAAGGACTCCAACAGGCAGCCATCCGCCGGCGCGCCATGCGGCGAACCAGGGCGATAAGCCAGCCACTCGCCATCGGTCGCAAGAGCGACCGGATACAGCGGCCGGTCCGCGCGGAACGGGTGGTCGCTGAGGGCGAGAGTAAGGGCTAGGCTGTCTGGGGTCATGATGCAGTCTCCTGTGGCTTGAAAAGCTGGCCGCTACCGGAGACCCTTGTGCTTGGCAAAACAGAAAACACAAATGCCGCCGGTGATTCGGCGGCATGGTCGGGTATGCGCTCGGAACGTCTTAGCCGAGCCTATCCCTGGCGCCGCCGGGAGGGGCGGTACCAATAATAGGCGTGGGCGAAAAAAACATTTCGGGCTTGCATATCCCCCATGCTGCCAACGATGGCGGCCGCCGTCAAGCCATTGTTTCGCAAGACTTGGCGAGGATCATCAGAAAAAAGCCGGATTCCCCGCGAGGGGAGCCCGGCTAGATTCGACGCGATGACGGCTATCACATATTCGGATAGTTCGGCCCGCCGCCGCCTTCCGGCGTCATCCAGTTGATGTTCTGGGTCGGGTCCTTGATATCGCAAGTTTTGCAGTGCACGCAGTTTTGCGCGTTGATCTGCAGCCGCGGCGCGCCTTCGTCCTGGCCGACGATTTCATACACGCCGGCCGGGCAGTAGCGCTGTTCCGGCGCATCGTACTGCGCCAGATTGATGGCGACAGGCACCGCGGCATCCTTCAGCTTCAGGTGCGGCGGCTGGTCTTCGCTGTGGTTGGCGTTGGAGATGAACACCGAGGACAGGCGGTCGAAGGTCAGCACGCCATCCGGCTTGGGATAGCGGATCGGGCTGAATTCGCTGGCCGGCCGCAGCGTTTCGTTGTCGGCGTGCTTGTGGTGCAGCGTCCACGGCGCGCGGCCGCGGAACAGGAAGGTATCGATGGCCGAGAAAATCATCGCCGGCCACAATCCCCAACGGAAGGACGGGCGGATATTGCGCACCTTGTACAGCTCGTCGTGCACCCAGCTTTGCTTGAACTTGGCCGAATAGGCCTTGGCCTCGCCGCCTTGCGCCTGCGCTTCGTCGCCCAGCAGCTCGAACACGGCCTCGGCCGCCAGCATGGCGGACTTCATCGCGGTGTGGGTGCCCTTGATCTTGGGCACATTGAGGAAGCCGGCGGTGTCGCCCACCAGCGTGCCGCCCGGGAAGGTCAGCTTGGGCAGGCTCTGGATGCCGCCTTCGGCCAGCGCGCGCGCGCCGTAGGAAATGCGGCGGGCGCCTTCGAAGGTCTTCTTGATCGCCGGATGGGTCTTGAAGCGCTGAAATTCCTCGAACGGCGACAGATAGGGATTCTGGTAATCCAGGCCGACCACGAAGCCCACCGCCACCAGATTGTCTTCCAGGTGATAGAGGAAGGAGCCGCCATAGGTAGCTGTATCCAGCGGCCAGCCCACGGTGTGGGTGATGTGGCCGGGCTGATGGTTTTCAGCCGGCACTTCCCACAATTCCTTGATGCCGATACCGAAGGTTTGCGGATCGGCGCCGTCGCGCAGCTTGAAGCGCTCGAACAGCGTCTTGGTCAACGAGCCCCTACAGCCCTCGGCAAAGATGGTCTGCTTGGCCCACAGCTCCATGCCGGGCTCGCCTTCCAGCTCGCCGTTCTTGCCGGTGCCGACCGAACCGGTGGCCACACCCTTGACCGAGCCGTCTTCATGATACAGCACTTCGGCCGCGGCGAAGCCGGGGTAGATTTCCACGCCCAGGTTTTCGGCTTGTTGTCCCAGCCAGCGGCAGAAATTGCCCAGGCTGACGATGTAGTTGCCGTGATTATGCATCTGCGGCGGCGTCGGCAGCTGGATGGACTCGGTTTCCGTCAGCAACAGGAAACGATCGGAGCCGGCCGGCGTGTTCAACGGCGCGTCCAGCTCCTTCCAGTTGGGCAGCAGCTCGCTCAGCGCGCCGGTTTCGATCACCGCGCCGGACAAGATGTGGGCGCCGATTTCGGAGCCCTTTTCCAGCAGGCAGACGCTGATGTCGCGGCCCTGCTGTTCCGCCAGCTGTTTCAGACGGATCGCCGCGGACAGGCCCGCAGGGCCGCCGCCGACGATCACCACGTCGTATTCCATGTATTCGCGTTGCACCGTTTCTCCTTTGCGCCCGCTGGGACTTATTGATTTGATTGACATCATGCTATGAAGACGGCAAGACGTCAAAATCAAACAAGCGTTTAAACGGTGCCACTGTCGCGCAATGCCACAATGTCTGTTTCCGCATAACCCAACGCGCGCAAGATCTGCTCAGTATGTTCGCCCAAAGCGGGAGGGGCCAGATTGTACTCTACCGGCGTGCCGGAAAGTTTGATCGGACACCCGACCAGCGGCATTTCATGACCCGCGGCGTCGCGCATCTCGATTTCCATGCCGCGCGCCTGCGTCTGCGGATCGGCGAAAGCCTCCGCCACATCCTTGATCGGCCCGCAGGGCACGCCGGCCTTATCCAACTTATCCAGCCAGTAATCCCGTCCGTGATGGCGGAAGGCCATCGCCAGCAAAGGCGTCAACTGCGCCCGGTTCGCCACCCGTTGCGGATTGGTGGCGTAGCGGACGTCGCGCGCCCATTGCGGCTGGCCGATCAGCCGGCACACCTCGGCGAACTGCTTGTCGTTGCCGCAGGCCAGAATGAAGTGGCCATCTGAGGCGGCAAACACCTGATAGGGTACGATATTGGCGTGGCCGTTGCCCAGCCTGGACGGCACGCTGCGGCCGATCAGCCAGTTGGACGCCACATTGGCCAGCATGGCCAGCGAGCAATCAAACAAGGCCATGTCGATATGCTGGCCCGCGCCGCTGCGTTCGCGCGCGATCAAGGCCGCCTGCACCGCATTGGCGGCATACAGGCCGGTGAACAGGTCGGACACCGCCACGCCCACCTTGTGCGGCTCGCCGTCGGCTGGGCCGGTGATGCTCATCAACCCGGACATGCCCTGCACGATATAGTCGTAACCGGCCAGATTGGCATAAGGCCCGGTCTGGCCGAAGCCGGTGACCGAGCAATACACCAGCCGCGGATTGAGCGCGGCCAGGCTATCGTAATCCAGCCCGTACTTTTTCAGCCCGCCCACTTTGTAGTTTTCCAGCAGCACGTCGGACTCGGCCGCCAGCTTTCGGATGATGTCCTGTCCGGCTGGCTGGGTAATATCCACCGTCAGCGAACGCTTGCCGCGATTGGCGCACAGATAATAGGCGGAGCGGCCATCCGGCAGGCTGGGCGGCGCCCATTGCCGGGTGTCGTCGCCGCTGCCCGGCTTTTCTATCTTGATCACGTCCGCGCCCAGGTCGGCCAGCAACTGGCTGGCCCACGGCCCCGCCAGCACCCGGCTCAGATCCAATACCTTGATACCCGCCAACGCTCCCGCCATCTCAGCCTCCCGCCATTCTCTCCAGGGTTTCGACGCGCCCGCCCATCCCGCGAAAAAAAGCGGCCCGGCGACAAGCCGGGCCCACAAAGGACAGACAGGAATCAACGGCGCGGCCGGCCATCCGGCCGCGCCGGCTTATCAGGCAAATGCCTGAATACCGGTCTGGGCTCGGCCCAGAATCAGGGCATGCACATCGTGCGTGCCCTCATAAGTGTTGACCGCCTCCAGATTCATCACGTGGCGGATCACATGGAATTCGTCGCTGATGCCGTTGCCGCCGTGCATATCGCGGGCCAGGCGGGCGATGTCCAGCGCCTTGCCGCAGTTGTTGCGCTTGATCAGCGACACCATCTCCGGCGCGGCCTGGCCTTGATCCATCAGCCGGCCCACTTGCAGCGCGGCCTGCAGGCCCAGCGCGATTTCGGTCTGCATATTGGCCAGCTTCAGCTGGATCAGCTGATTGGCGGCCAGCGGACGGCCGAACTGCTGGCGGTCCAGCGTGTACTGGCGGGCGGCGTGCCAGCAGAATTCGGCCGCGCCCATCGCCCCCCAGGCGATGCCGTAGCGCGCCTTGTTCAGGCAGCCGAACGGCCCCTTCAAGCCTTTGACGCCGGGCAGCAGCTGCTCGTCCGGCACCAGCACGTCGTCCATAACGATTTCGCCGGTGATGGAGGCGCGCAAGGAAAACTTGCCGTGGATGGCCGGCGCGGACAGGCCCTTCATCCCCTTTTCCAGGATGAAGCCGCGGATTTCATCGTCGTCGTCCTTGGCCCAGACCACGAACACGTCGGCGGATGGGCTGTTGGTGATCCACATCTTGCTGCCGGACAACAGATAACCGCCGTCCACCTTGCGGGCGCGGGTCTTCATGCTGGCCGGGTCCGAGCCGGAATCCGGCTCGGTCAGGCCGAAACAACCCAGCCATTCGCCGCGCGCCAGCTTGGGCAGGTATTTGTCTTTTTGCGCTTCCGAGCCGTAGGCCCAGATCGGATGCATCACCAAGCTGGACTGCACGCTCATGGCCGAACGGTAGCCGGAATCGACGCGCTCCACCTCGCGCGCCACCAGGCCGTAGGAAACATGGTTGAGGCCGGCGCAGCCATAGCCTTCTATGGTGCAGCCCAAAAAGCCCAGCTCGCCCATCTCGTTGATGATTTCGCGGTCGAAGCGCTCTTCGCGGTTGGCGGTCAGCACCCGCGGCAGCAGGCGTTCCTGGCAGTACTCATGCGCGCTTTGCCGCACCAGGCGCTCGTCGTCGCTCAGTTGCGCCTGCAACAACAAGGGGTCTTCCCAAGCGAACGGGGCGCGTTGCGTGGATGCTGCCATTTGCCTTCTCCCACTTAGTTCCGCATTGCGGAATTAGATTTCACCATGCAGAATAGACTAAACACTCCGCCGCCGCCTTGTAAAGCGATTCGCACGTCATGCGGCAATTTATTTGTCTCAATGGGGAAGAAGATGCAACAAGACCGCCAATTCGTCACCGCGCTGGCGCGCGGACTGGAAATGCTGGCGGCGTTCCGCCCAGGCGACGGCGCCTTGTCCAATCAAGAACTGGCCCGCCGCACCGGCCTGCCCAAATCGACAGTGTCGCGGCTGAGCTACACCCTGACTCAACTCGGCTATCTGCAATCGGAAGGCGATGGCGGCCCCTACCGCCTGGGACTGGCGCTGCTGGCGCTGGGATCGACCGCCCTGGCCGGCTACGACGCCCGCGCGGCCGCCGCGCCCAAGATGCTCGAGTTCGCGCTGCGCAACAACGTGTCCATCAGCTTGGCCCTGCGCGACGGCAGCGACATGGTGTATCTGGAAACCTGCCGCAGCCAGGCGCGGGTGTCGGTGCAACTGACCACCGGCTCGCGCGTGCCGCTGGCCACCACCGCCATCGGCCGCGCCTATTTCGCAGGCCTGCCGCAGCATGAACGCGACGCGTTGCGGCCCTTGCTGGCGCAACGGTACGGCGCGGACTGGCCGCAACTGGAAACAAGGCTGGAGCAGGCCGCAGCCGACTATGCCGCGCGAAGTTATACCGAATCTTTCGGGGAATACGAACCGGACGTGATGGCCGTAGGCGTGCACCTGCCCTCGCTGCTGCCCGGCCAACCCGCCATGGCGCTCAATGCCAGCGGACCGGCTTTCGCCTTCGACGCCGCGGCGATGCGCGATGCCATCGCCCCCGCGCTGCTGTCCTTGCGCCAGCAGATCGTGCCGAACTGTCTTTGAGAAGGCGTCCGGCCCGCGCCGAGATGCGGGCCGAAACGGATGGGCGCATCAAGCCGACTGGATGTAGTGAACCAGATGGCTGATCACCTGCTCCTGCTCCTCTATCGTCGCCCGCACCAAATCGCCGATGGACAAGATGCCCAGCACGGTCTGATCCTCCATCACCGGCAGGTGGCGGATGCGCTTCTCCGTCATCAAGGCCATGCATTGATCCAGCGTCTGCAGCGGGGTCACGTAGACCACGCGGCTGGTCATGATGTCGCGCACCTTGGTCCCGGCCGAAGTCCGGCCCTGCAACACAATGCGGCGGGCGTAGTCGCGCTCGGAAAAGATGCCGACCACGTCGCCGGACTCCATCACCAGCACCGCGCCGATGTCGTTTTCCGCCATCACCTGCAAAGCCTGAAACACCGTATTGTCCGGGCTGACATACACCAGGGCGCGGTTGGGTTTGCCATCCAGCAATTGTCTGACTGTTTGCATGCTGCCTCCCCTTTATCGTGGAGCCGCCGCGCTCTTCATTTGAAAACGCCGCACGGCATGCCATCAATATAGAACACCGCGGCGTCAGGCTCCACGGCCAGGCGTTCAGGCGCGGATCATGGTGCCTACGCCGGCGGCGGTCAGTATCTCCAGCAACAGCGCGTGCTTGACCCGGCCGTCGATGACGTGGACCGAATTCACTCCGTTCTTGGCCGCGTCCAAAGCGGAACTGATCTTGGGCAGCATGCCGCCGGAGATGGTGCCGTCTGCGAACAGCTCGTCGATGCGCTGCGCGGTCAGCCCGGTCAGCAATTGGCCCTGCTTGTCCAGCACGCCCGGCGTATTGGTCATCAGCACCAGCTTTTCCGCCTTCAAGGTTTCCGCCAGCTTGCCCGCCACCAGATCGGCGTTGATATTGTAGGCCTCGCCGTCCACGCCGACGCCGATGGGCGCGATCACCGGGATGAAATCCTGGCTGTCCAGCAGCGACACCAGCGACGGATCGATGGACTCGATCTCGCCGACCTGGCCGATGTCGATATCCTCATCGCCATCGGTCTTGAGGAAAAGCTTGCGGGCGCGGATGAAATGGCCGTCCTTGCCGGTGACGCCCACCGCCTTGCCGCCGTGCTTGTTGATCAGCGACACGATTTCCTTGTTCACCAGGCCGCCCAGCACCATTTCCACCACATCCATGGTTTCGGCGTCGGTCACGCGCATGCCCTGGATGAACTCGCCCTGCTTGCCGACGCGCGCCAACAGATCATTGATCTGCGGGCCGCCGCCATGCACCACCACCGGGTTCAGGCCCACCAGCTTGAGCAGCACCACATCCTTGGCGAAGCCTTCCTTCAGCTCGTCGTCGGTCATGGCGTTGCCGCCGTACTTGATCACGATGGTCTTGCCCGCGAACTGGCGGATGTAAGGCAGCGCCTCGGCCAGGATGTTCGCCTTGTCGGCTGCGTCGATTGCCACTTTCTCTCTCCTTGTAGCTTGCGTTCCGTCCAGGCCTTAACGGCTGGCCGGCGGATTCGGATTACTGTGTTGCATTTTAATCACCACGCTTACTGAACAGTAATTTATTAATTGCCAGCCTGTCGGCATGCGCCTACAGTTCAGCCAATTAATGAATTTCCGTTCAGGAACCATCGTGACCGATACCCCTTCCAGCCGCTGGCAACGCAAAAAGGAAGCCCGTCCCAGCGAGATTCTGGATGCGGCCCTGACCTTGTTCGTCGAAAAAGGCTTCCGCGCCACCAAGATCGAAGACATCGCCCAGGCGGCTGGCGTCACCAAGGGCACGCCTTATCTGTACTTCCAGAACAAGGAGGAAATCTTCAAGGCGGTGGCGCGGGAAACCATCGTCAGCCGGGTGCAGGCCATGAGCGCCCACCTGGAACAATTGAAAGACCTCAGCAGCAGCCAGTTGCTGTTCCTGGCGCTGGAAGACTGGTGGACCCATATCGGCGCCACCCGCGCCGCCGGCCTGTGCAAGCTGATGGTGGCCGAAGCCACCAACTTCCCGGAACTGGCGCTGTTCTACTACGAAGAGGTGATCCACCCCGCCCGGCAGCTGCTCGGCTACATCGTGGAGCGCGGCATCGCGCGCGGCGAATTCCGTCCCGTCCACCTCGACTACGCCATCGACGCGCTGGTGGCGCCGATGCTGAGCACCATGATTCTGGGCCACTCCTTCGCCCTGGTGCCGGGTTGTTGCAGCTCCTTGACGCAAAATCCGCTCGAATTCCTGCAAACCTCGCTGAGCCTGCTGTTGCAAGGCATGCAAACCGCTCCCCTGGATCCGCAATCATGAGATATCCCGCCTCTCTCGCTCTGGCGCTGCTTGGCTCCTTGACGCTGGCCGCTTGCCAGGACAAGGCCGCCGCACCGGAAGACATCCGCCCGGTCCGCTATATGACCGTCGGCGGCAAAGCCCAACAAAACGGCGACAGCTATTCCGGCGAAATCCGCGCCCGCCACGAAACCCAGCTCGCCTTCCGCGTGGCCGGCAAGGTGGTGGCCAAGCTGGTCAACAGCGGCGAGAGGGTGAAGAAGGGCCAGCCATTAGCGCGCCTGGACCCCAGCGACTATCAGCTGGACCTGTCGGCCAAACAGGCGCAGCTGGCGGCGGCGGAGTCTGACCTTGCCCAGCAGCAGCTCAATCTGAAACGCTATCGCGAACTGCTGGCCAAGCAATTCATCAGCCAGGCCCAGGTGGATGGACAGCAAAACGGCGTCAACGCCGCCCAGGCCAAGGTCCGCCAAGCGCGCGCCGCGCTGGACGCCAGCCGCAATCAGACCGGCTACGCCACGCTGACCGCCGACGCGGACGGCGTGATCAGCCAGATGCAGGCCGAGCCCGGCCTGGTGGTGGCCGCCGGCCAGCCGGTGGCCAAGCTGTCGCAGGACGGCGCGCGCGAAGCTGCCATCCAGGTGCCGGAAAACGCGTTGGAAGCCATGCGCAAGGCAGGCAGCTTCAGCGTGACGCTCTGGAAAGGCGGCGCGCCGATAAGCGGCAAGCTGCGCGAACTGGCGGCCGACGCCGATCCGGCCACCCGCACCTACCCCGCGCGCATCGCATTGGCCGGCGACAGCCACGCGCTGCAACTGGGCATGACCGCCACCGTGGCGCTGCCCAACCGCGCCGGCTCGCAATTGAGCGTGCCGCTGACCGCCTTGCTGGACCTGCAGGGCCAGCACTACGTCTGGAAGATCGACGCGCAGACGCTGCGCGTCAGCCGCAAACCGGTCACCGTCGTCGCCATCGACAACGACAGCGCAGCCCTCGCCGCCGGCATTCAGCCAGGCGACAAGATCGCCACCGCCGGCGTGCATCTGCTGCATGAGCAACAGCGCGTCAAGCTGCTGGATCAATAAGGACAGAACCATGAAAAAGCTCAATCTGTCCGAATGGGCGCTGCGCCACCAGGCGCTGGTGCGCTACCTGATGATCATGCTGATGTTCGCCGGCATGTGGGCCTATACCCAGCTGGGCCAGAAGGAAGACCCGGAGTTCACTTTCAAGGCCATGCTGGTGCAGGCCAACTGGCCCGGCGCCAGCACCGAGCAGATGGAACAGCAGGTCACCGACAAGCTGGAGGAAAAACTGCAGGAGATGGGCGAGATCGACTACGTGCAGAGCTACACCAAGCCAGGCGAAAGCCTGATGGTGGTGTCGCTGCGCGAGGACGTGCCGCCCAAGAACGTGCCGCAGCTGTGGTATCAGGTGCGCAAGAAACTGGGCGACATCGCCTACACCCTGCCCGCCGGCGCGCAGGGGCCGTTCTTCAATGACGAGTTCGGCGACACCTTCGGCAATATCTACGCCTTCAGCGGCGACGGCTTCAGCTACGAAGAGCTGCGCCGCTACGCCGAATCGGCCAAGCGCGAGCTGCTGCGCGTGCCGGACGTGGCCAAGGTGCAGATGCTGGGCAAGCAGGATCAACAGATCCATGTCGACCTGTCCACCGCCAAACTGGCGGCGCTGGGCCTGGACAGCCGCGCCATCTGGCAAGCGCTGCAACAGCAAAACGCCATGACGCCGGCCGGCACTTACGAAACCGCCAGCGACCGCATCTGGGTGCGCCCCACCGGCAAATACGATTCCGTGGAGGCCGTGGCCGCCACCCCGGTGAGCGTCGGCGGCCGCACCTTCAAGCTGGGCGACATCGCCACAGTGTCGCGCGGCTATATCGACCCGCCAGCCAGCAGCGTGCGTTTCAACGGCAAGCCGGTGCTGGCGCTGGCCATCAGCATGAAAAGCGGCGGCGATGTGCTGAAGCTGGGCGGCAATCTGGACGCCGCCATCGCCAACATCAAGAGCAAGCTGCCGCTGGGCGTGGAGATCCACGCGGTGTCCGACCAGCCCAAGGTGGTGAAAAGCGCGGTCAACGAGTTCATGCACTCGCTGGTGGAGGCGGTGGTGATCGTGCTGGCGGTCAGCTTCTTCAGCCTGGGCCTGCGCACCGGCGTGGTGGTGGCGCTGTCCATCCCGCTGGTGCTGGCGATGACCTTCCTCGCCATGTATTTCTTCAATATCGACCTGCAGCGCATTTCGCTGGGCTCGCTGATCATCGCGCTGGGCCTGCTGGTGGACGACGCCATCATCGCGGTGGAAATGATGGCGCTGAAACTGGAGCAAGGCTGGAACAAGTTCCAGGCCGCCACTTACGCCTATACCAGCACCGCCTTCCCCATGCTGACCGGCACGCTGATCACCGCCGCCACCTTCCTGCCGGTGGGCCTGGCCAAATCGATGGCCGGCGAATACGTGTTCAGCCTGTTCGCCGTGGTCGGCATCGCGCTGGTGCTGTCCTGGATCGTCGCCGTGGTGTTCACGCCCTATCTGGGCTATAAACTGCTGCCCGCGCACGCTCAACATGACGGCGCACACGACGTCTATCAAAAGCCGTTTTACCAACGCTTCCGCACAGTGGTGACCTGGTGCCTGGACCATCGCAAGACGGTGATCGCCGCCACGCTGGCCGCCTTTGTCGTCTCCTTGCTGGCATTCAAGCTGTTCGTCGCGCAGCAATTCTTTCCCTCCTCCAACCGCCCGGAATTGATGGTGGACATGTGGCTGCCGCGCGGCGCCAGCTATCAAGCCACGCTGGCCCAGGTGGAGAAGATGGAAAAGCTGGCCAGCGCCGATCCGAATGTGCTCAGCGTCACCAGCTATGTCGGCAGCGGCAGCCCGCGCTTCTATCTGCCGCTGGACCAGCAGCAACAGCACATCAACTATGCCCAGCTGATGGTGATGACTGGCGACGAGCATGTGCGCGAAGAGGTGAAGGCGCGGCTGGAGAAAATCTTCGACAGTGATTTCCCGCAAGTGCGCGGCCGCGTCATCCGCCTGGAAAACGGCCCGCCGGTGGGCTACCCGGTGCAGTTCCGCGTCATGGGGCCGGATCACGGCAAAGTGCGCAAGATCGCCGACCAGGTGGAAGCGTTGATGCGCAAACAGCCGTCCACCCTGCACGTCAACCAGAACTGGGGCGAGCAGGTCAAAGCGCTGCGCATAGACATAGATCAGGACAAGGCCAGCGCGCTGGGCGTCAACTCCCAGCAGTTGTCGCAGCAATTGCAGCTGCTGATTTCCGGCTCCGCCGTCAGCGAATTCCGCGAAGGCGACCAGACCATCGCCATCGTCGCCCGCTTGAATCCTGCTGAGCGGAAAAACGCCGCCGGCCTCGGCAATTTGATGATCCAGGCCGCCAGCGGCCGCTATGTGCCGGTGTCGCAGATCGGCCACGTCAGCTACGAGCCGGAGGAAGGCATCATCTGGCGCCGCAACCGACTGCCCGCCATCACCGTCAGCGCCGATGTGGTGGACGGCGTGCAGGGCGCGGACGTCTCCATGCAACTGGAGCCGCAACTGAAGGCGCTGGAACGGTCGCTGCCGCTGGGCTACCACATCGAAACCGGCGGGGTGCTGGAATCGAGCGGCAAGTCGCAGCGCGCCATCGCCGCCGTCGCGCCCTTGATGATTGTTGTAGTTCTGACACTCCTGATGCTGCAGCTGCAAAGCTTCCAGCGCACCCTGCTGGTGGTGCTGACCGCGCCGCTGGGCATGATAGGCGTCACCCTGACGCTGATCTTGTTCCACGCGCCTTTCGGCTTTGTCGCCATGCTGGGGGTCATCGCCTTGTCCGGCATGATCATGCGCAATTCAGTTATCCTGGTTGACCAGATCGAGCATGACATCCGCGAAGGCATTGACCGCTTCGAAGCCATCATAGGCTCCACAATTCGTCGCTTTAGGCCCATAATGCTAACGGCATTAGCCGCCATCCTGGCGATGATCCCGCTGACCCGCAGCACCTTCTGGGGACCGATGGCCGTGGCCATCATGGGCGGCTTGCTGGTGGCTACCGTGCTGACCTTGCTGTTCCTGCCCGCTTTGTACGCGCAATGGTTCCGCGTCGGCAGGAATGAAACCGGGCAATCGACTACAGACAAAATAACGAGCAATCCATAATGAAGAACACGCACATCACCGTATTGAGCACCCTCGTCTTGCTGGGCTTCGCCTTGCCCAGCCAGGCTTTTGATCTGGTCGGCGCCTGGCAGGCCGCGCGGGGTTACAACGCCGATTTCGCCGTATCCCGCGCCCAGCGCGACGCCGGCCAGGAAAAACTGGTGCAGGGCCGTAGCCAATTGCTGCCTCAGGTCAGCGCCACCGGCAACTACGCCTATAACAATCCGCTGCAGCCCAAAAGCTCGGTCGATCAATTCGGCAACCCGATCACCGACATGCACTACGAAACTCATGGTTATAGCTTGAACCTGCAGCAACCCCTGTTCGACGTCAGCAAATACACCGGCTACAAGAAAGGCGCCATCGGCACCGAGCAAGCCGACACCGCGTTCGACGCCGCCGAGCAGCAGCTGATCCTGGATATCTCGCAAGCCTATTTCGACGTGCTGCGCGCCCGGGATACGCTGGCAGCAACCCGCGCCAGCAAAAAAACTTTCATGAACCAGTTGCAGCAGGCCAAAACCGCTTTCGAAGTCGGCACTGCCACCATCACCGACACCAATGAAGCCCAAGCCGGCTACGATGGCGCCGTCGCGCAAGAGATCAGCGACGCCAATAATCTGGAGTTAGCCGAAAACAACCTGAAACGGCTGACCGGCCTGGAACCCACCGGCATCCAGACCGTGCGCGATCAGCTGCCGCTGGATCCGCCCAAGCCAGCCGGCCTGGACGCCTGGATCGACCTCGCCTTGCATAACAGCTTGAAGATCAAGAACGCCGAGCAGAGCCTGCAATTGGCCGAGCATAACGTCACCGAAAAACGCGGCGGCCACCTGCCCACCGTCAACTTCACCGCAGGGTATAACGACAGCATCAGCAATCAGCCCGGCGTCTCTCTGCCAGGCCAGCAACACTCTCGCAGCAGCCAAGTCGGCGTCACCGTCAACATCCCGCTGTTCAACGGCGGCGGCATCAACTCTCTGGTCCGGGAGGCCATCGCCCAGCGCGACGCCGCGCAGGATCAGTTGGAGTCCACTCGCCGCCAAGTGCGCGAAGACGTGCGCAAAGCCTTTCTAGGCGTAACCAATGGCGCGGCGCTGGTGCGCGCGCAGCAACAATTGCTGGTTTCCGCCAAGAGCAAGGTGGACTCCACCAGGCTAGGCAAAGAAGTGGGCATCCGCACCAGCATCGACCTGCTGCAGGCCGAACAGTCGTACTACACCGCATTGACCAGCCTGGCCAACGCCAAGTACAACTACCTGACCGCGCGGCTGGCGCTGGCGCAATCAGCAGGCCAGCTGCAGCCGCAAACGCTGGCCGAGGTCAATCAGGTCATCGTTCGTTGAGTTGCCGCAGGGCCTGCCCCTGCGGCGCATAAGCGCATTCCTGTTGTATCAGCCTGAGCGCGAACGCCGCTCAGGCCCTCCTTCCAGTGTCCCGCTCCCGCCACAAGCGTTTAACTTTTTGCACTGCGTGTAGCTTTTTGCTAAACACACTCATAGAATGATTCTCAACCGGATCGGCATCCGCCGCGCCGCATGCCAACACGCCGCCACGAGCGGCCAGGAGACTTCGATGAGCCAGCAACTGATGCAACGCAAGGCCGACGCCACCCCACGCGGCGTGGGTGTGATGTGCGGTTTCTTTGCCGAGCGCGCCAAAAACGCCGAGGTATGGGACACCGAGGGCCGACGTTACATCGATTTCGCCGGCGGCATCGGCGTGCTGAATACCGGCCACCTGCACCCCAAGGTGGAAGCGGCGGTTGCGGAACAGTTATCCCGCTTCAGCCATACCTGCTATCAAGTCGTCCCCTACGAATCCTATATCAGCCTGGCCGAGAAACTGAACGCGCTGACGCCGGGCAAGCATGCTAAAAAAACCGCCCTGTTCAGCACCGGTGCCGAGGCTGTGGAAAACGCGGTGAAGATCGCGCGCGCTTATACCGGCCGCGCCGGCATCATCGCCTTTGGCGGCGCCTTCCACGGCCGCACCTTGATGGGCATGGCGCTGACCGGCAAAGTGGCGCCGTATAAACTGGGCTTCGGCCCCTTCCCCAGCGATGTTTACCACGCGCCGTATCCGAACGCGCTGCACGGAGTCTCCATTGAGGACTCGCTGGCCGGCATCGAAAAGCTGTTCAAATTCGACATCGACCCGGCGCGCGTAGCCGCCATCATTTACGAACCGGTGCAGGGCGAAGGCGGCTTCTACGCCGCCCCGGCCGCCTGGGTGAAGGCGCTGCGCGAACTGTGCGACCGTCACGGCATCCTGCTGATCGCCGATGAAGTGCAAACCGGTTTCGCCCGCACCGGCAAGTTGCTGGCCAGCGAGCACTTCGATGTCGCGCCGGACTTGATCACCATGGCCAAGTCTCTGGCAGGCGGCTTTCCGCTGGCCGCTGTCACCGGCCGCGCCGAAGCGATGGACGCGCCGGCTCCGGGTGGCCTGGGCGGCACATATGCCGGCAACCCGCTGGCCGTCGCCGCCGCGCACGCCGTGCTGGAGGTGATTGAAAGCGAGAAGCTGGTGGAACGCGCCCAAAGGCTGGGCGACGCGCTGAAGGAAAAGCTCAATAGTTTGAAGAGCGCCGTGCCGCAGATCGCCGAAGTGCGCGGCCTGGGCGCGATGATCGCCGTCGAGTTCAACCAGCCGGGCAGCCACACGCCCGACCCGGACTTCGCCAAAAAAGTGCAGCAGCACGCGCTGGCCAACGGCCTGATCCTGCTGACCTGCGGCGTCTACGCCAATGTGGTGCGCTTCCTGTTCCCGCTGACCATTGAAGACGACATCTTCGCCGAGGCGCTGGGCAAGCTGGAAGCGGCGCTGAAGGCCTGAGCCGCCCATGTAGCGCCTTTCGATCTCAACAACTCAATAGCCCCTCTCCCCTCGCGGGAGAGGGCTTGGGGAGAGGGGGCGACGCCGCCGACTCCCGCCAAAGGACACTCAAGACCATGCTAAACCTGCAAGACGCCAAACTGCTGCGCCAGCAATGCTACCTGAACGGCCAATGGCTGGATGCCGATGGCGGCCAGTTCATCGCCGTGCAAAATCCGGCCACCGGCGAGACCATAGGCCAAGTGCCCAAGATGGGCGCAGCCGAAACCGAACGCGCGGTGGCCGCCGCCGCGCGCGCCTTCCCGGCCTGGAAGGCCAAGAGCGCCAAGGAGCGCGCCGTCATCCTGCGCCGCTGGTTCGATCTGATCATGGCCCATCAGCAAGACCTGGTCGTGATCCTGACCTCCGAGCAAGGCAAACCGCTGGCCGAAGCCAAGGGCGAGGTCGCCTACGGCGCCAGCTACATCGAGTGGTACGCCGAAGAAGCCAAGCGCGTCTACGGCGACATCGTGCCGGGACCTGCCGGCGATCGCCGCGTGCTGGTGACCAAGGAGCCGATTGGCGTCACCGCCGCCATCACGCCGTGGAACTTCCCTAGCGCGATGATCACCCGCAAGGCCGCCCCGGCGCTGGCCGCCGGCTGCACCATGGTGGTCCGCCCGGCCAGCCAGACGCCGCTATCGGCGCTGGCGCTGGCCGAATTGGCCGAGCGCGCCGGCATCCCGCCGGGCGTGTTCTCCGTCATCACTGGCGGTTCTAGCGAAATCGGCGCGGTGCTGACCGGCAGCGACACGGTGAAGAAGTTCTCGTTCACCGGCTCCACCGAAGTCGGCCGCAAGCTGATCGCCCAGTGCGCCGGCACGGTGAAGAAGGTATCGATGGAATTGGGCGGCAACGCGCCCTTCATCGTCTTCGACGACGCCGACCTGGACGCCGCAGTGGAAGGCGCGCTGATCTCCAAATACCGCAACGCCGGCCAGACCTGCGTCTGCGCCAACCGCATCTACGTGCAGGACGGCGTCTACGACGCCTTCGCCGACAAGTTCGCCGCCGCCGTAGCCACGCTGAAAGTGGGCAATGGCCTGGAAGCCGGCGTCAGCCAAGGCCCGCTGATCGACCACAACGCCGTGGCCAAGGTGGAAGAACACATCGCGGACGCGCTGGCCAAGGGCGGCAAGCTGATCGCCGGCGGCAAACGCCATGCGCTCGGCCACACCTTCTTCGAGCCGACGCTGATCGCCGACGTGACCAGCAATATGAAAGTGGCCCGCGAGGAAACCTTCGGCCCGCTAGCGCCGCTGTTCCGCTTCCAGACCGAGGAAGAAGCGATCCGCCTGGCCAACGACACCGAATTCGGCCTGGCCAGCTATTTCTACGCCCGCGACATCGGCCGCATCTTCCGCGTCGCAGAAGGCCTGGAATACGGCATGGTGGCGGTCAACAGCGGCCTGCTGTCCAACGAGGCGGCGCCGTTCGGCGGCGTCAAACAGTCCGGCCTGGGCCGCGAAGGGTCCAAATACGGCATCGAGGACTACCTGGAAATCAAATATGTGCTGATGGGCGGATTAGACCGCTAAACCGCTGCAAAGCCATGAGCAAGGCCACCGCGATGGTGGCCTTTTTCACATTCCGCCGCAGATCGGCACACAAGCCACACACAAGCGCGCCCACCCGTCATCCGCTTGGGCATAGAATGGGGTTTTGCCCAGAACCAGGCCATTAACATGCCACATCTGCTCGTCCGAGGCGGCGCGCCATTGCGCGGCCGCATCACTCCGTCCTCCAACAAAAACGCCGTACTGCCGATTCTGTGCGCCACGCTGCTGACCACCGAGCCCATCACGCTGCGCGGCGTGCCGGACATCACCGATGTGCGCAAGATTCTGGCTTTGTTCCGCGCTTTGGGCAGCCGCATCGACGGCGAGCTGGCCGATGGCACGCTGACCATCAGCCACGCCGATGCCCGCTTCGACGCCGAGCATGATCACCTGCCGGAAGAAATGCGCTCGTCCATCATGTTGGTGCCGCCGCTGCTGGCCCGCTTCGGCGAGGCCCGCATCGAAAACGACGTGCAAGGCTGCACACTGGGCGTGCGCGAGATCGACCCGCATATCGACGTCTTCACCGGCTTCGGCGCCACGGTCAACCGCTTGCCTGGGCGCATACGCGTCAGCGCCGCAGACGGCCTCAAAGCATTCAACCATTGGCCGGATTACGCCTCGGTCACCACCACCGAAAACTTCGTGATGTGCGCGGCGTTGGCCGCTGGCAGCGCCACGCTGACCAATGCCGCGTCGGAACCGCACGTGCAGGAATTCTGCCGCTTCATGGCCGCCATCGGCGCCCGCATCGACGGCATCGGCACCTCCCGGCTCACCGTCCACGGCGTAGACAGCTTGCACGGCGTCGACTTCAGCTTTGTCGAGGACTTCCACGAGGTGGTCACTTTCCTGGCGCTGTCGGCCATTAGCGGCGGCGATATCGAAGTGAAAAACGGCGCGCCGGAATTCTTCCCGCTGATCGACCGCACCTTCGCCAAATTCGGCATCCGCATCGAACATGCTGACGGCTGGTCGCGCGCCCGTTTCGATCAATTGAAAGTCGTCGAGCCCTTCACCCCCAATATCCTGCCCAAGATCGAAGCCGCCCCCTGGCCCTACCTGCCGGTAGACTTGCTGCCCATCTTCATCGCTCTGGGCGTAAAGGCGGAAGGCAATATGCTGTTCTGGAACAAAGTCTACGATGGCGCGCTGGGCTGGACTTCAGAATTGGGCAAATTCGGCGCGCACGCCTTCATTTCCGATCCGCACCGCGTAGTGATTTTCGGCGGCAAGCCATTGACGCCCGCCGAGGTGGACAGCCCCTACATCATCCGCGTCGCCATCGCGCTGTTGATGATCGCCGCCAGCATTCCAGGCACTTCGCGCATTCTCAACGCGTCGCCCATCCGCCGCGCTCACCCGCGCTTCGTGGAGAATCTGGTCAGCCTCGGCGCGCAGATAGAATGGCAAAATGAAGAAGATTAAATGGCATTAATCATTCAAAGCTGAAAAAAGGCTAAAGCCGACCTCAGCGCGCATACTGACTGCGCAGGGTCGGCTTTAGCCACAATCATGCAATCTATCTTGTCGACGCTCCGGCATGCCATCACTCAAATTGAAATCGCCGCCAGATCGACGAGCACCTGACAAAATCAGACAATAATCGCATCAAACTCGATTCCACCAGTACTTAACACCGTATAAATCAATTTATCATTTAAATTTAGCATTAACTTCTACCAGTACGCCTGCTTCAATTCAACATACAACCTTTGATAAGTCGCCTCTTCATACTCGGGCGTGCAAACATTATTTTCTGTTGGAGTCCAAGCCACGCGTTGCTTCCAGGCATCTATATACTTTGGCATCACATCGCCATGATACTCACCGCACGTATGCTTGACTTCATGACGCAAATCTCGAGCGGCTGAATGCTTGGCAATTAAAACTTGCGCCCAATGCATATCTCGCTCAAAAGTCGTACAGCCTTGCAAGAAGGCGCCTAAAGCCCATAGCCATTTACTGACGCCGCATGCTTCATGCAGCTCGCTGATCGATGCAATTTTGGCATGCACTTCTAGTTTAGGAAATGGATTGATTCTCCCCTCCATCTGGGTATTGCCTATTGGATTGATAGAATTACTATATTCCTGAGCTGAGGCCATATTCGTACTGAAAACCACCAAACAGGTGAATACAACTTTGTGAAACGCGCTTTTCATGGAAGTGTAAAAAAGTGCGAATATTACCGATGATATTCAAATAAATAAACATTTTTATTAGTGCAAAAAACCTATAAATATATAACTGCATTCCTTTCCATATTTATGCAAAGGCTAAATCCTTTTCACTTTTATCAAATTAAAATGGCTTATATCGCATACGCTCCACCGTTCCACACATAAGCAAAAAGCCCCGCTGGATCAGCGGGGCTTTTTGTTGGGAGAGTGTCGGGGACGTCGAGAATGGCATGGCAGGCATCGCGTTTCCGGCGCGCCAATGCACAAAGCCCAGCTCGATTGAGCTGGGCTTGTGGTATGGGGCGTCTGGCGGTGTCCTACTTTCACATGGCCAAGGCCACACTATCATCGGCGCTAAGATGTTTCACGGTCCTGTTCGGGATGGGAAGGCGTGGGACCATCTCGCTAAGGCCACCAGACATAAACTTGTACAAACTTAAAGAAGCCTGAACCAGAGAAGCTCTCTGATTCTGAATATTCGGTATTTAATTGTGTCGCACACACTCTATCTCGTCGCTCAGTATCATACGAATCCAAGATCCGTACGCTAAGCCACTCAAATGATAGGATCAAGCCTCACGAGCAATTAGTATCGGTTAGCTTCACGCCTCACAGCGCTTCCACACCCGACCTATCAACGTCCTGGTCTCGAACGACTCTTCAGGGAGGTCAAGCCTCCAGGGAAGTCTCATCTTCAGGCAAGTTTCCCGCTTAGATGCTTTCAGCGGTTATCTCTTCCGCACTTAGCTACCCGGCGATGCGACTGGCGTCACAACCGGTACACCAGAGGTGCGTCCACTCCGGTCCTCTCGTACTAGGAGCAGCCCCCGTCAAACTTCCAACGCCCACTGCAGATAGGGACCAAACTGTCTCACGACGTTTTGAACCCAGCTCACGTACCACTTTAAATGGCGAACAGCCATACCCTTGGGACCGGCTACAGCCCCAGGATGTGATGAGCCGACATCGAGGTGCCAAACACCGCCGTCGATGTGAACTCTTGGGCGGTATCAGCCTGTTATCCCCGGAGTACCTTTTATCCGTTGAGCGATGGCCCTTCCATTCAGAACCACCGGATCACTATGTCCTGCTTTCGCACCTGCTCGACTTGTCGGTCTCGCAGTTAAGCTACCTTTTGCCATTGCACTATCAGCACGATTTCCGACCGTACCTAGGTAACCTTCGAACTCCTCCGTTACACTTTGGGAGGAGACCGCCCCAGTCAAACTGCCTACCATGCACTGTCCCCAATCCGGATCACGGACCAAGGTTAGAACCTCAAACACACCAGGGTGGTATTTCAAGGACGGCTCCACCAGAACTAGCGTCCTGGCTTCAAAGCCTCCCACCTATCCTACACAAGTCTGTTCAAAGTCCAATGCAAAGCTACAGTAAAGGTTCACGGGGTCTTTCCGTCTAGCAGCGGGGAGATTGCATCTTCACAAACACTTCAACTTCGCTGAGTCTCAGGAGGAGACAGTGTGGCCATCGTTACGCCATTCGTGCGGGTCGGAACTTACCCGACAAGGAATTTCGCTACCTTAGGACCGTTATAGTTACGGCCGCCGTTTACCGGGGCTTCGATCAAGAGCTTGCACCCCATCACTTAACCTTCCGGCACCGGGCAGGCGTCACACCGTATACGTCCACTTTCGTGTTGGCACAGTGCTGTGTTTTTGTTAAACAGTCGCAGCCACCTATTCTCTGCGACCTGTCAAAGCTTCGTGAGTAAATCACTACACCCCAACAGGCATACCTTCTCCCGAAGTTACGGTATCAATTTGCCGAGTTCCTTCTCCTGAGTTCTCTCAAGCGCCTTAGAATTCTCATCCTGCCCACCTGTGTCGGTTTGCGGTACGGTTCTTGTGTAGCTGAAGCTTAGTGGCTTTTCCTGGAAGCGTGGTATCAGTCACTTCAGGTCCGTAGACCCTCGTTATCACTTCTCGGCGTTAAAGAAGGGCGGATTTGCCTACCCCTCACGCCTACCGGCTTGAACAGACTATTCCAACAGTCTGCTGACCTAACCTTCTCCGTCCCCACATCGCACTACACAAAAGTACGGGAATTTTAACCCGTTTCCCATCGACTACGCTTTTCAGCCTCGCCTTAGGGGCCGACTCACCCTACGCCGATGAACGTTGCGTAGGAAACCTTGGGCTTTCGGCGAGCGGGCTTTTCACCCGCTTTATCGCTACTCATGTCAGCATTCGCACTTCTGATATCTCCAGCATGCCTCTCGACACACCTTCACAGACCTACAGAACGCTCCCCTACCACGGACGCTTACGCGCCCATCCGCAGCTTCGGTTATCAGTTTGAGCCCCGTTACATCTTCCGCGCAGGACGACTCGACCAGTGAGCTATTACGCTTTCTTTAAATGATGGCTGCTTCTAAGCCAACATCCTGGCTGTCTAGGCCTTCCCACTTCGTTTACCACTTAACTGATCATTTGGGACCTTAGCTGGCGGTCTGGGTTGTTTCCCTCTTGACAATGGACGTTAGCACCCACTGTCTGTCTGCCAAGCTCGCACTTTCCGGTATTCAGAGTTTGCCATGGTTTGGTAAATCGCAATGACCCCCTAGCCATAACAGTGCTTTACCCCCGGAAGTGATACTTGACGCACTACCTAAATAGTTTTCGGGGAGAACCAGCTATCTCCGAGTTTGTTTAGCCTTTCACCCCTATCCACAGCTCATCCCCTAGTTTTGCAACACTAGTGGGTTCGGACCTCCAGTGCGTGTTACCGCACCTTCATCCTGGCCATGGATAGATCACTCGGTTTCGGGTCTACACCCAGCGACTAAGACGCCCTATTCGGACTCGGTTTCCCTACGCCTCCCCTATTCGGTTAAGCTTGCCACTGAATGTAAGTCGCTGACCCATTATACAAAAGGTACGCAGTCACGGAACAAGTCCGCTCCCACTGTTTGTATGCATCCGGTTTCAGGTTCTATTTCACTCCCCTCCCGGGGTTCTTTTCGCCTTTCCCTCACGGTACTGGTTCACTATCGGTCGATCATGAGTATTTAGCCTTGGAGGATGGTCCCCCCATCTTCAGACAGGATTTCTCGTGTCCCGCCCTACTTGTCGTATGCCTAGTTCTTGCGATGCGTTTTCGTGTACGGGGCTATCACCCACTACGGCGGTCCTTTCCATGAACCTTCCACTAACGCAACTCATAACACATACAGGCTGTTCCGCGTTCGCTCGCCACTACTTACGGAATCTCGGTTGATTTCTTTTCCTTCAGCTACTTAGATGTTTCAGTTCGCTGAGTTCGCCTCCGCAGACCTATGTATTCAGTCTGGGATACCGCCTAAACGGTGGGTTTCCCCATTCGGACATCGCGGGATCAAAGCTCTATTGCCAGCTCCCCCGCGCTTTTCGCAGGCTTACACGTCCTTCATCGCCTATGATCGCCAAGGCATCCACCAGATGCACTTAGTCGCTTGACCCTATCATTTCAGTAACCTAAATTACTGCGACAATAGAGAGTGTTTGTGCGACGACTGCACCGCCCCTTTTGATATGGCGACGCAGCCTTAGATACAATCAAATACCCAAGATGACGATCTGTCGACATGAAGAGTTAACTCCATGTTTTCATCTCGCCGTCTATATATATTCGGCTTCTTCAGTTTGTTAAAGATCGGGCGTATTTTCAACGCAAACAAAATCACACTCTCTCAAGAGTGATTATGTTTGCACTGGAGTGGTGGAGGATGACGGGATCGAACCGACGACCCCCTGCTTGCAAAGCAGGTGCTCTCCCAACTGAGCTAATCCCCCAAACAGGTCAAATGGTGGGTCTGGTAGGACTCGAACCTACGACCCCTGCGTTATCAACACAGTGCTCTAACCAGCTGAGCTACAAACCCAGTTGACTTTAGAGATCGTGGACTCCACAACCTCAATGCCCTTAACACAAATAACCGATAGGCTGTAAGTACTTGGCAATCGCCTTCTCTAGAAAGGAGGTGATCCAGCCGCAGGTTCCCCTACGGCTACCTTGTTACGACTTCACCCCAGTCATGAATCCCACCGTGGTAAGCGGCCTCCTTACGGTTAGCCTACCCACTTCTGGTGAAACTCACTCCCATGGTGTGACGGGCGGTGTGTACAAGACCCGGGAACGTATTCACCGCAGCATGCTGATCTGCGATTACTAGCGATTCCGACTTCACGCACTCGAGTTGCAGAGTGCGATCCGGACTACGATCGGTTTTCTGAGATTAGCTCCACCTCGCGGCTTGGCAACCCTCTGTACCGACCATTGTATGACGTGTGAAGCCCTGCTCATAAGGGCCATGAGGACTTGACGTCATCCCCACCTTCCTCCGGTTTGTCACCGGCAGTCTCATTAGAGTGCCCAACTAAATGATGGCAACTAATGACAAGGGTTGCGCTCGTTGCGGGACTTAACCCAACATCTCACGACACGAGCTGACGACAGCCATGCAGCACCTGTGTTAACGCTCCCTTTCGGGCACCAAGATATCTCTACCAAGTTCGTTACATGTCAAGAGCAGGTAAGGTTTTTCGCGTTGCATCGAATTAATCCACATCATCCACCGCTTGTGCGGGTCCCCGTCAATTCCTTTGAGTTTTAACCTTGCGGCCGTACTCCCCAGGCGGTCAACTTCACGCGTTAGCTACGCTACCAAGGATTCAAACCCCCAACAGCTAGTTGACATCGTTTAGGGCGTGGACTACCAGGGTATCTAATCCTGTTTGCTCCCCACGCTTTCGTGCATGAGCGTCAGTGTCATCCCAGGGGGCTGCCTTCGCCATCGGTATTCCTCCACATCTCTACGCATTTCACTGCTACACGTGGAATTCTACCCCCCTCTGACGCACTCTAGTCGTGCAGTCTCCAATGCCGTTCCCAGGTTGAGCCCGGGGCTTTCACATCAGACTTGCACAACCGCCTGCGCACGCTTTACGCCCAGTAATTCCGATTAACGCTTGCACCCTACGTATTACCGCGGCTGCTGGCACGTAGTTAGCCGGTGCTTATTCTTCAGGTACTGTCATCCCCGCCAGGTATTAACCAGCGGGATTTCCTCCCTGACAAAAGTCCTTTACAACCCGAAGGCCTTCTTCAGACACGCGGCATGGCTGGATCAGGCTTGCGCCCATTGTCCAAAATTCCCCACTGCTGCCTCCCGTAGGAGTCTGGGCCGTGTCTCAGTCCCAGTGTGGCGGATCATCCTCTCAGACCCGCTACTGATCGTCGCCTTGGTGAGCTCTTACCTCACCAACTAGCTAATCAGACATCGGCTGCTCGTATAACGCGAGGTCTTTCGATCCCCCGCTTTCCCCCTCAGGGCGTATGCGGTATTAATCCGGCTTTCGCCGAGCTATCCCCCATTACACGGTACATTCCGATGCATTACTCACCCGTTCGCCACTCGTCAGCGGTGCAAGCACCCTGTTACCGTTCGACTTGCATGTGTAAAGCATGCCGCCAGCGTTCAATCTGAGCCAGGATCAAACTCTTCAGTTCAATCTCATAGCAAATTTTCTGGCACGCAAGTTCAAAGAAATAAACAAGTATCTCTTGTCTCTTGCAGTGCAAGTATTTGGCTTTCACCAAGCACTTACACCTATCGGTTATTCGTTCTGTTAAAGAGCAGTGCCGGTGCAGTTTTCGTCACCTCGGAAACCGTTTCGTTTCCGCTGTTTCGTTCGCTGCGTCAGCTGAGGAGGCGAACTATACGCCCGAGCCTTGGGGTCGTCAATACCTTTTGCGAGAAATATTGCAAAAATCCAGCCAAACAGCGGCCATCTAGCAGCAAGCCGATGATTCAATTAAATATATGAACAAGGGGTATTTTGAATTTCGTCATCCAACGGTAAGCCCCGCTACGCTCACCCAGCCGATTCTGCTACGCTGGCATGCATTTGGCACGCGACGTGCCTGCCGTGGACACTCTATATATGCTCAAATTCGATGTTTTGATTATCGGCAGCGGCTTGGCGGGGATGACGCTGGCGCTGCATCTGGCGGAAACCCGCAAAGTCGGCCTGATCACCAAGCGCGATCTATTGGAAGGCAGCTCCACCTATGCGCAGGGCGGCATCGCCGCGGTGCTGGATACCGAGGACTCGGTGGAAGATCACATCCGCGACACGCTGATCGCCGGCGCGGGCCTGTGCAACGAAGACACCACCCGCTTCATCGTCGAGCACTCCAAAGAAGCCATCGATTGGCTGATCAAACTTGGCGTGCCCTTCACCCGCGATGACGAGCACCAGACCGGCTACCACCTGACGCGCGAAGGCGGCCACAGCCATCGCCGCATCATCCATGCCGCCGATGCCACCGGCGCGGCGGTGACCAGCACCTTGGGGCAAAAGATCAAGGCGCATCCGAACATCACCGAGCTGGAACACTATATAGCGATCGATCTGATCACTTCGCAGAAGCTCGGCCTGCCCGGCAAGCGCGCTTATGGCGTGTACGCCTTGGATAAGAACAAGGACGAAATCGTCACCATCGCCGCCCAGCACACCATTCTGGCCTCCGGCGGCGCCGGCAAGGTTTACCTCTATACCACCAATCCGGATACCGCCACCGGCGACGGCATCGCCATGGGCTGGCGCGCCGGCTGCCGCGTCGGCAATATGGAATTCATGCAGTTCCATCCGACCTGCCTGTACCACCCGCATGCCAAATCTTTCCTGATCACCGAGGCGGTCCGCGGCGAAGGCGGCATTCTGAAGCTGCCGGACGGCACCCGCTTCATGCCGCAACACGATCCGCGCGGCGAACTGGCTCCGCGCGACGTGGTGGCCCGCGCCATCGACTTTGAAATGAAGAAGCACGGGCTGGACTGCGTCTACCTGGACATTTCCTACAAGCCGGCGCAATTCATCAAGGAACACTTCCCCAATATCTACGCCCATTGCCTGGAACTGGGCATAGACATCACCCAGCAGCCGATTCCGGTGGTGCCGGCGGTGCACTTCACCTGCGGCGGCATCGTCACCGACCTGGCCGGCCGCACCGATGTGGAAGCTTTATACGCGGTGGGCGAAGTGGCGCATACCGGTTTGCACGGCGCCAACCGCTTGGCCAGCAACTCGCTGCTGGAATGCCTGGTGATAGGCAAGGCGGCAGCTGAAGACATTCAAGCCGCCGAAACCATCAAGCTGCCGACGATTCCCGCGTGGGACGACAGCCGGGTAACCGATCCGGACGAAGAGGTGGTGATCTCCCATAACTGGGATGAACTGCGCCGCGCGATGTGGGACTACGTCGGCATCGTCCGCACCAGCAAGCGGCTGGAACGCGCGCTGCACCGCATAGACTTGCTCAAAGGCGAGATCGACGAGTACTACAGCCACTTCCACGTCAGCAATGACCTGATCGAGCTGCGCAACCTGGTGCAGACCGCGGAGCTGATCGTGCGCTCGGCGATGCTGCGCAAGGAAAGCCGCGGCTTGCACTATAGCCGCGACTACCCCGCCCAGTTGCCGCAAGCGGAAGACACCGTGCTGACGCCGGCCGCTCCCGCCGCGCAAGCTTAATCGACGGCATCCGCTCCGGCCAGACGAGCCGGCCTCTCCCCCAACCGCCGCGCCCAGGCGCGGCGGACCAGCCGATTCAATGGCTCCGCATAGCCTCGCGCCACGATCACCGCCGTCAAGATCGACAGCGCCAAATACGCCGCCAGCAAAATCAGCTTGTCGTCGCCCAAAGTCAGCTTGGGCGGGTACGCCGTGCGCAGCAGACCCAGCGTGATCAAATGGAACAGATAGAGCTCATAGCTATGCCGCCCCAACCAGGCCATAGGCGCGCCCCATCGCCCCCCGCTGCGCTCTTCGCCCACGCCCGCCAATAAGCCAGCCGTGCCCAAAGCCATCAGGCTGACGCCCCAAATATGGCTGTCGTGGATCGGCCATTTCAAATAGAGCAGCGCCATGGCGGCCACGACCATGGTTTGAATCGCCGGATGCGCCAGCCGGCGCAGATATCCGCGCTCAGCCAAAACCGCCGTCAGGCAGCCGATCGCGATGCCGTCGAAACTGGCGAAATAAGCATAAAGATAGCCGCCCTCGTCCCCCGCATGCATCCAGCGGTATGCCGGTCCTATCAACGCGATCAGCAGCCAAAAGACCAGTAGCCGCGATTCCCGCTTCAACAGCAGGCACAACAAGGGGAAGGCCAGGTAGAACACCTCCTCCACCGACAGCGACCACAGCACCCCCAATGGATAATTCACCCAACCCTGGGCCGCGATCAAGACATTCATCCAGAACGTCAGGCTGGCCAGATTCACTACCCAGTAAGGAAACGGCGCGCCGGCTTCGGTATGGCTTTGAAAAATGGGCACGCCCGCCGCCGCCAAGCCATTGACCAAAACCAACAGCAGCGCCAAACAAGGCAGGATGCGAGCGACGCGCAAGCCATAGAACATCGCGGCATCGACGCGCTCCAGGCTGCCCCAGCGCCGCAAGGCGTTGCGTGTGATCAGAAAACCCGATACCACAAAAAACATGGTGACGCCGTAGTTGCCGTTGCGCGCCACCGCCTTGACCGCGTCCCACCCCAGCCCCGCCGCCAGAGAAGTGTCTTTCAACCGATACGCAATATTGAAATGATGGAATAGCACCAACAAGATGGAAACGCCGCGTATCACGTCTATCTTGGCGTCGCGTCGAAAATCTCGCATGAATGGATAGGCCTTAGTTACCAAAAATACCATTTAAATAAAAATTATCCACTCCGTCCAGCATCCCGTTCGCCTGCCGCTCAAAACCCGCATCGCGCCAGGCCTTCCCCTATCTCCATTCTCTTTGCAAAGCGACAGCTGGCTTTTTCGCAAAGTCCTCCCCGCTTGCAAAGATATGTGAAGCCCGCAGAACCGCTCCGCAGCGTAGGCGTCGTATTGGCGAGAGATGGCAAATACGCATCTAGAATGAAACAGCAGGCGTCGACCGCGCGCATCCTGCCGGCTTGTCCCAAGCGCAAGAAATGGAAACACACCGATGATGAAACTCAGCCACTTGAAACGATCAAGCGCCCTCGCCGCGCTGATGGCCATTTTGCTTGCGCAAGGCGCGCTCGCGTCGACGCGGGACGCCTCGCAGGCCCAAGGCGAGGAAACCAAGCGTGGCCGCCGCGTCCTGGAAAATCAGGCCATAGGCCGGGCTGTGGATAAGAAGCCTATCGGCATCGCCGCCATTCGCCGCTGGAACGACAAGCGCCAAGGCAAGAGCGGCGACGCGTCCGGCGCCAAGTCATCCTCCGCCGGGCTCGGCCGTTAACTACATTCATATAGCTAAAAACACGGGGACATCCATGAATAAGACAATCTGGAAAAAAATCGCCATCGGCATGGTGCTGCTGCTCCTGGCCTGCGGCACAACTTACAAGGGCATGCGCAGCTCGCTGCTGGGCATGGACATCGCCGACATGAACAAGAGCGGCTTCTGGAAAGCCTCAACCCTGGTGCTGCTGAGCGATGACGAGCGCGCCGCTATCAGCCGCTTCACCTCGGACAAGCACACCAACTGGCATACTTTCTTCACCCTGGCCAGCGGACTCAATGTTCAGCAAGTGATAGAAAAGGGCGAAGCCAAAGCGCGAACCGCGCCTTAGCCATCCAACATGTCCAGATAACGCCGCGCCGCGCCCCATTCGCCGCCGGCCCGGCTGATCGCCGATAATTCCGACACCAGCGGCGAACGCTCCGCCAATTTGCGGTATGCCAGATTAGGCGCCGCTATTTTACGCACCGGCGCGGGCACCAGGGCCAGGCCCAAACCCGCCGCCGCCAGGGCCAGCACTGACATGGTGCTGCCCACCTTATAAGCGATGCGCGGCTCACAGCCCAGCAACTGGCGCAACATCCGCAACTGGCCTTCATCGTCGCTGTCGGCGGCATAAACGATGAACGGCTGCTCCCGCAAATCGGCCACCCGCAGGGCGCGGCGCGCGGCCAAAGGGTGCTGGCCGCCCATCGCCACCTCCCAGTGCCAGCTGCCCGCTGAGCGAGCCTTCAAGCCGGCGGGCAGCGGATAGCCCAATTGCGGGCAATAGCCGACATCCAGCCGCCCCGCCAGCAGCGCTTCCAACTGCGCCGCCGGCGCCATTTCATGCATATCCACCGCCACATCCGGCCAGGCCGCATGGAATGCCAGCAAATCATCGGACAGACGCCCCGCCACGACGGCATTGCCGACAAAGCCTATCCTCACCACGCCGGTTTCGCCGCGCACGGCGCGCCGCATCACGCTCTTGGCCCGCTCGGCCTGCTCCACCGTGCGCCTCGCCTCGATCAGCAGAATCCGTCCGGCGTCCGACAACTCCACCTTGCGCGTGCTGCGGTCGAACAGGGTGACGCCCAGCTCGTCCTCCAGCGCCCGGATCTGGGCGCTCAGCGCCGGCTGGACGATATGCAGCTTCTCAGCCGCGCGGCCGAAATGCCCCTCGTCGGCGACGGCCAGAAAATAGCGTAAATGGCGTAGTTCCATGCGCTCAAACTCATCACTTAAAATGATCAATCTTGAAATTTAATCTATTGGAGTGATTTTTCAAGCGCGCCTACTCTGAGCATCAGACGCCGCGCCGCGGCGCCATGAATCTGGAGAAAGACCATGAACGCCACCCAACGCATCGATGTCCACCAACACGTCGTTCCGCCCTTCTGGGCAGAAGCCCTGCCCGCCCACGGCGGCGACCCGTCCGGCTGGAAAAGCCCGGAGTGGAGCCCGCAAAGCGCCATCGACTTCATGGACAGCCAGGGCATCGCCACCGGCGTGCTGTCGCTGACCGCGCCCGGCGTGCAGGGCTGGCCCGGCCAGTCCAAACTGGACATGGCCCGCCGCGTCAACGAATACACTGCCGGCCTGGTGGCGCGGCATCCTGACCGCTTCGGCAATTTCGCCACCGTGCCGTTGCCGGATATTGAGGGCTCGCTGCGGGAAATAGAATATGCCTTCGACGCGCTGAAAGCGGATGGCGTGGTGCTGCTCAGCAATTACGGCGGCCAATACCTGGGCGACCCGGCGTTCGAGCCAATGTGGGCCGAACTGAACCGCCGCCGCGCCACCGTATTCATCCATCCGGGCAAGCCCGCCATCGACACCATCCCCGGCATGCCCGGACCGCTGGTCGACTATCCTTTCGACACCACCCGCACCGCGGTGCAGATGGTGCTGAACGGCGTGCTGACTCGTCACCCGGACGTGAATGTCATCTTGTCCCATGCCGGCGGCTTTCTGCCTTATGCCTCGCACCGTTTCGCCGAACTGGCCCCAGGCGTCCGCAACGATGTTCCATCGACCGAGGCATTGCTGCGCCTGTTCCAGCGCTTCTACTTCGACACCGCGCTGTCCTCCGGCCCCGCTGCCCTGCCCAGCCTGACCGCCTTCGCCGGCGTCGGCCGCATCCTGTACGGCAGCGATTACCCCTACGCGCCGGCATCGGTTGGCGCATCGTTCACCGCCAAGCTGGATGCTTACAGCGAACTGGCCCCGGCGGAACACTCTGCCATCAATCACGGCAACGCGCTGGCGCTGTTTCCGCGGCTGGCGGCGCGACGCGGCTGAATATCGCTCGGCGGCGCTCGCCATTCGCGGCGGGCGCCGCTTCAACGCGCCAGCTTGGCCGCTGCGCCGTCGCGGCCGTCTTCCACCACATAGCCCAGCGCCAGGATTTCCCCACGCAGGGCGTCTGACTCGGCCCAGTCCCGCGCCGCCCGCGCGGCTTCGCGCCGGGCCAGCAGCTCGCGCACCTGGGCCGGCGTTTCCTCCTCGCGCGGCTGCCAGCTATCCAAATCCAGACCCAGCAGCCGATCGCAATCGCGCAAAGTGGCCTTCTTGTCCGCGTCGGCGGCCGTTTCGTCCTTGACCAGCCCCCACACCAGCGCCAAGGCCTTGGGCGTGTTCAGGTCCTGGTTGATCTCGGCGCGGAAGGCCGCGGCGACATCGGCCAGCACCGCCCCGCCCTCCGGCCAGGCGGCATAGCGCTGCCGCAACTTGTCCAGCGCCTGCGCCGCGCCGTCCAGCGCCGTCCAGCTGAAGCTCATCTGCTTGCGGTAATGCGCGGTCAGATTCAGATAACGGTAGGCCAGCGGATCGTAACCGCGGTCGATCAAGGTCTGCAGCCGCAGGAAGTCGCCGCTGGACTTGGACATCTTGGCGTCGTCCAATTGCAGGAAGTAACCATGCATCCAGAAGTTGGCGGCGCGGGTGCCGTGGCAGCCCTGGCTCTGAGCGATCTCGTTGCTGTGGTGGACCGGGATGTGATCTTCGCCGCCGCAATGGATATCGAACCACGGCCCCAGGTGCTTGGCCGACATCGCCGAGCACTCGATATGCCAGCCGGGAAAACCGCGCCCCCAGGGGCTGTCCCATTCCATCTGCCGTTTTTGTTCGGCAGGGCTGAATTTCCATAGCGAGAAATCGGTCGGGTTGCGCTTCTCGCCCATCTCCACCCGGTTGCCGGCCTGCAGGCCGGCGGCGTCCAGCCGCGCCAGATGGCCGTAATCGTCCAGCCGCGCGGTGTCGAAATACATGCCGTCCGAAGTGCGGTAGACATAGCCCTTGCGCTCCAGCGCTGCCACGTATTCGATCTGCTCCGCGATATGGTCGGTCGCCCGGCTCCAGATCGTCGGCGGCAGCGCGTTCAGCGCGGCCAGATCTTGCTGGAAGGCGGCAGTGAAGCGCTCGGCGATATCCCAGGCCGACTCGCCGCCGGCGCGACGGCTGCCCGCCTCCATCTTATCCTCTCCGTCATCGCCGTCCGACACCAGATGGCCGACATCGGTGATATTGACCACATGCCGCACCCGGTAGCCATTGAGCTCCAGCGCGCGGCGCAGCGTGTCTTCGAACAGATAGGTGCGCAGATTGCCGATATGGGCGTAGTCATACACCGTGGGGCCGCAACAGTACAAACCCACATGGTCGTCGTTGAGTGGCGCGAAGGGCCGCACGGCGCGGTGCCAGGTATCGTACAGTTGCAGTTGCATGGTTTCTCCGGACATGAAAAAGGCCGCCGGGTGAAAACACGCGGCGGCCGAGGGATGGAATGCGGATGCTAGACGCGCGCGCTCCCCGGCCATGTCGGACAACACGGTTGCAGGCGGGCGGCGGACATCTCATTCCTATTCATGCTAACGATATTAGGGATTGCGCTAGCCAGCGTCAATCCCGCACCCCTAGCCCGGCAAAAACAAGCGCTGGATGTCGGCGCTGGCCGCGCGGCCCACTTTGCCGCCGTGCTCGGCCAGCCACTGCTTGGCCGTCGCCCTTCCCTCGTCGCGCAGCCAGAGCAAGAACGGCCCATAGGCCAAGGCGCGGCTGGAGGCATCCAGGCTGGACAGCAAATCATGCCCCTCTATCAGATGGAAGCGCGTCGCCTGCAAACGCCGCTCCAAACCGCCGCGCCACCAGGCCGGCTCGTCCGCCATCTGCTGCAATAGCGCGAACAAACGCATCTCGCGCAAAAAAGCGCTGTTGAAACCCAGCAAGGTTGCCCGCTTCTGTATCTCCTCGGCGCTGCGCGGCGTCTCGCCATGCGACATCGGCGCCAGCAGCACCAGCAAGATGTCCGCGCTGCGGCAGAACTTGAACAAAGGAAACACCGCGGGATTGGCGGCGAAGCCGCCATCCCAATACGGCTCGCCGTCTATCATCACCGCCTGCCGCAGCGTGGGCAGACAGGAGGAGGCCAAGAGCGCGTCGGCGCTGAGCTCGGCGTTGCGGAACAACTTCAACTGCCCGCTGTTGGCATGCGTGGCCGCCACGAACAGTTGCACCGGCGAAGCGCGGCGCAGGCGCTCGAAATCGAACTGCGACTCGATGATGCGGCGCAGTGGATTGTAATCCAGCGGGTTGAGCTGATAAGGCGACAGCCACTGGCTCAGTTGCAAAGCCATCTTCAAACCGGGCGGCGCGGCGGAGTCCGCGCCCAGCGGCAAAGGCCGCATCATTTCTTCCGGCAAGCTCTCGCCCACTTTCTCCCAGAAAGCCGCCAGCGACTCGCGCGCCCGCTCCGGGCCGCCCAGACACAAGCCATGCGCCAGCGCCACCGCGTTCATCGCGCCCGCGCTGGTGCCGCTGAGGCCGTCGAAGCGATACGCTCCCGCCTCCAGCAAAGCGTCCAGCACGCCCCAGGTAAACGCGCCGTGCGCGCCGCCGCCCTGCAAAGCCAGGCTGATGACAGGCTGTTGTCCATCGGTTTTACGCATGGCCGCTCCTTGATTGCTGCATCGCACAAATCATGTCACGACCCCATTACGATCTCAAGAAGCCAGGCCAGCCATCACGAGGCGCTCAGTCTGGGCTAAGTTTCCGCCGCTATGTTTCGAGATAAGCGTCCATGCGCCCAAGCCTTGCATCGTCGATGAAGAATCGTCGCCCATGCCGGAAAAGCGCGCCAGACAAGCCAAGGCTTGGCATGGATCAAGCATTCGCATGCGCATGCGCGCAAAACAAACCGCGCTTCCTATAACAAGAACGTCGCAAGAACAGTTTGGGAGAGTGTCATGAGAGGACGCGCAATGATCTTGCAAGCAGCAGGCTGGCTCGCCGCCCTGATGGTCGGTTTATGGTCCACCGCCGCGCACGCGCTGCCCAGCTATGCCCGACAAACTGGGGAAGCCTGCATCGCCTGCCATGTCAGCTTTCCGGAGCTAACGCCTTACGGCAGGCTGTTCAAGCTGTCCGGCTACACGCTGGGCACCACCAAGTTGTTTCCCTTGGCGGCCATGGCCCAAGCCTCGGTTTCCCACGTCGGCAACACCCAGGGCAATGACGGCGCGTATCCGCGGCAAAACGACGGGGTGATAGAAGGCGGTAGCCTGTTTGTGGCGGGCAAGATCGGCGACCATGTCGGCATGTTCTCGCAATGGACCTTCAACGCGCTGAACCAGAATCCCGGCACGCAGGACTTTTCCGGCCACACCGTGGCGGACAACAACGACTGGCGGCTGACCGACCACATCGCCAAAAGCGATCTGGACCTGATCTACGGCCTATCGCTCAACAACAACCCCACGGTGCAAGATGCCTGGAATACGATACCGGCCTTCGGCTACCCCTATCAAAGCAGCCACCTGACCGGCGCTTGGGGCATTTCGCCGCCGACCACCTTGATCGAAGGCGGTCTGGCGCAGCAGGTGGCCGGTCTCAGCGCCTACGCATTTTTGAATAAAACCTGGTATGCCGAGCTCGGCGGCTATCGCGTCGCCAAGGGCGGCACCTCGTTGTTCAAAAACGGCGTGACGCTGAGCAACCGGCTGGATGGCACCAATCCATACTGGCGCTTCGCCTATAGCCATGACTGGGGCGAACATTCAATCGAAATCGGCACTTTCGGCCTGGCTGCACAAGTCAACACCGACCCGACCGACCCAGGCTCCCCGACTAATCACTATCGAGATAGCGGGCTGGACGCGCAGTATCAGTATCTGTCCGATCCCCATGTCTTCACGGCCCAGGCCTCCTACATCCATGAAAAGACCGATTGGGATCCCTCCCTAGTCGGCGTCAATGTGCAGAACCCCAGCAGCGACCTCAATTCCTTCCGCATCAAGGGCAGCTACTGGTATCAGCGCAAATACGGGCTGACGCTGGGGTATTTCGCCGAGAACGGCTCGGCGGACAACATCGTCTACCCGGTCACCGGCAAACCCGACACCAATGGCTGCATCGCCGAATTCAACTACATGATCCGGCCTAATTGGCGGGTGGGCCTGCAATACACCGCGTTTCTGAAATACCAGGGCGCCAGCGGCAATTACGACGGCAATGGCCGCAACGCCCGCAACAACAACATCACCTACCTCTACACCTGGATCGCCTTCTGACAGGGGAACGCCATGAAAACGCTATGGATGATCGGATTATTCGGCGCGCTGCTGCTGACGAGCGCCGCCCAGGCGGATAGAGACCCGGAAACGCTGGCGCGCAGCTGGTGCGCCAATTGCCACGGCGCCGACGGCAACAGCGTCTCGCCCTTGTTTCCGCGTTTAGCCGGCCAGCAAGCCGCCTATCTGCAGCAGCAGCTGAAAGTGTTCCGCGAGCAAAGCCGCAGCGATCAGGCCGCCCACGACTATATGTGGGGCGTGGCGGGCGGCTTGAATGATGCGGAAATCGCCGGCGTCGCCGCTTATTTCTCGACACAGAAAGCCAAGCCCAACCCGGCCGCTCCGGGCGAAGCCGCCAAGCTGGCCGCCGGCAAGGCCATCTTTCTGCAAGGCAAGGGCGACAGCGTGCCCGCCTGCTTCGCCTGCCATGGCGCGCAGGCGGAGGGCACCGAGCAAGCGCCCAGGCTGGCAGGCCAGCATGCGGCCTATCTGCTGAAACAGCTGCATGTGTTCTCCACCAGCCAGCGGCCCGCAGCGGTGGCGATGCAGGCCATCGTGCATGACCTCAGCGAAGACGACTTGAACAGCCTGGCCGCCTATCTGCAAAGCCTCTGATCCCTGTTGCGCAATCGCCTCGCGGCCCAACGACCGCGGGGCGTCTCGCCCTCTCTATCCAGACAACGCGGCGACGTCGCCCATCATGCAAGGCGCGGGAATCGAACCTCGACCCTCAGGCCTTTTCTTGCTGCGGCCTCCGCCCAATCCAGCTCGACTTTGCCGCCCAGCCGGTCCGCCACCTCCCGGACAATGGCCAGCCCCAAACCCGATCCTTGCTGTTCGGTGCCCAACATCCGGTAGAAAGGATCGAATACCCTTTCCCGCTCGCTCTCCGGAATGCCCGGGCCATTGTCTGCGATGGCAAAAAAAACGCCATCAGGCGACACGCCAGCGGATAAATCGACTTTGCCGCCCGCCGGCGTGTAGCGGATGGCGTTGTCCACCAGGTTCTTCACCACGGTCGTCAAGTCCAGCTCCGAAGCGCCGGCCAACACATCCCGCCCGTCCTCGACGCCGATATCGATGCCCTTGGCCTCCGCCAAAGGCATCAAATCCTCCAGCACGCCGCGAAAAACGGCCTGAATGGACACCGTCGGCGGCGCGCCGTCCTGCCGAGCGCCCCCGGTCTGCACCCTGGCCATCGTCAGCAACTGGTTCAACAAGCGGCGGCTGCGCTCGATGCCGCTGCGCAAAATCGTCAAACGTTCGCGCGCATTGTCCGGCAGCTCGGTAGCCGCCAAGCGTTCGGCCTGCAAAGACAGGGCCGTCATCGGCGAACGCAGCTCATGCGCGGCGTCGGCCAGAAACCGCCGCTGACTGTCCACACTCTGCGCCACCCTATCCAGCAGGCGGTTGATCGCCACCGCGAAGGGACGGATCTCCAATGGCAAGCGCTGCGCCTCGACGGAGTGCAGCTCCGTCACCTGGCGCAGATCGATCTCCCGGGATAATTCCTTGATCGGCCGCAGCATATTTTTGATCAGCCGCGACACCAGCCAGATCATGAAGGGCAGCAGCAAAAACGGCGGCAAGGCGGTGCGCTTCGCCACGTCCGCCGCGATGTCGTCCCGGATATGCCGCTCTTGCGCCACCGCTACCCGCACCCCGCTGGACAGCGTTCGGATCAGCACGCGGTATGGCTCTCCATTCAATTGCAAAGTTTGCAAGCCATCCGGCAAGGCGGGAGACAACGGCAGCCGGCCAGCCGACGCCTGGCGCGCGGCCAGAAACTGGATCAGCACTCTGGATTCGTTCTCCACCACCACAGGGTGCATGGCCGCCGTCTCGACCGGCGGCACCCGCTCCTGATCCAGCAGCCAGGCCGCCTGATTCAGCAAGCCGTCCTGCATATCATTGGCCTCTTTGAAAGCCGACCAATACGACACGCCGCACACCGCCAGGGTCAGGAACAGGATCATGGCGATCAGCGAAACCAGCAGCCGCAGCTGCAGCGAGTCTCTCAAGCGTTTTTGGATACCATCCATCCCATTCCCCGGACATTCTTGATGACGGCGCTGCCCAGCTTGCGGCGCAGGGAATGGATCAGAAACTCCACCGCATTGCTTTCCACCTCTTCGCCCCAGCCGTAAATGCGTTCCTCCAGCTCGCCGCGCGACAAAATCGCCCCAGGCCGCGTCAACAGCGCCTGCAACAAGGCGAACTCGCGATTGGAAAGCAACACCGCTCCGCTTTCCGTGGTCGAGGCTTCGCGGCTGGACGGGTCCAGTGTCACCACGCCGTTGCCCATGCAGACCGCGCTCTGGCCGCCTTTCCGCCGCGCCACCGCGCGCATCCGCGCCAGCAGTTCGGCCATGTCAAAAGGCTTGAGCAAATAGTCGTCCGCGCCGCCATCCAGGCCTTTCAACCTATCTTCCAAACCGTCGCGGGCGCTGACGATCAGCACGGGCACCGGATTGCCGTCTCGACGCACGGCAGCCAATACATCCATGCCATCTCGGCCAGGCAGACCCAGATCCAGCAATAACAAGTCATAAACATGATTCTCCAAAGCCAGCAGGGCGCGCTTGCCGTCGCGCACCCAGTCGGCCGCGTAACTGGCGTCTCGCAGCGCCGACACCACCGCCTCGCCTATCATAGGATCGTCTTCTATCAGCAATACCCTCATGCCATCCCCTTGCGGCGGCGCATGCCGCCCAATCCACGCCATCGTTCCAATGCCTATTCCTACAGCATAGCGCCATCCTGACGTCCAGCCCGCAAGGCAAGACCGCGGCACGCGCCTTTCCGCCAAGATTAAGGATTTCTCGCCCGCAGCAGCGTCGCGCCCATGCAAGCCAGGCCGATCAAAAGAATCAGCAGCAAACAGCAGGGCAAGCCAGAGAAACAACGATGCGCCTCATGCCCGCGCAAACAGCCGCGCGAAAGGCAGGACGCAAATGGAAGATGCGGCCAAAACAAGGGCAGTCCATGAAACAAGGACATGACGCTCCCCCTGGTGCCGGCAATGGCGCGACGAAAACGGCGAGAGACGGCGATCGCGAATCCACGGCGGCGCGCGCTGGCATGCACGCGCCAGGTCAAGACACTCTGCGCTCAGCTTTGCCCGCTGGCAGCCTCTTGCGCGGCTTGGGCGGCGGACTCGGCCGCCTCCTCCTGCTGCCTGGCTCGCCCTGCGCTGCTGATGCTGACCTGATCCTGAACCGGGGCGCTAGCGGCAGAGACGGTTTGAGAGGCCGCGGCGGCCCGCGCATTGTGGAAAGTCACGGGGGACAAAGCTTGCGGCCCCGTTGCCGCGATGGGAGCGATAGACATGGTTCTGTCTCCATTGAAACTGCATCGTCCGACATGCCGGCCAGGCCGGCCCAACCCATTGGGGCTGATTACAGATTAGCCCCTCAAACTTAGCGCCAGCTTAGCCCGCAGCCTATTCTTTCGCGGCGCGCGAAAGCGCGGAGAAACGGTTGCGCAACTGGCGCTCCATCGCCAAAGCGGCGCAATAAACCGGCGGAAGATAGCGCCAGGCCAGTCGATAGGCCATCCAAGCGCTGAATCCAGCCGCAGCCGCCGCGCCCAGCATATCCAGAGGAAAATGCACGCCCAGATAGATTCTGGCCCACGCCATCGGCAGACCCAGCAAGACGAGCGCGCGGCCCTGCGCGCGCATGGTCCGCCCCAGCCAGAAGCTGAAAGCGACCGACCACCACAAAGTCAGATGATCGCTGGGAAACGAGGCGTCGGCGGCATGATCGAGAAAACAATGCCCCAGGCCCAGCATGAAAGGCCGCGGCTGCGGCCAGAGCCAGCCTATCAACTGATTGAGCGTCAGCGCCAGAAGCGCGGCCGCCAAGGCCTCCAACACGGCCTTGCGCGGCCCTGCCCCGCCCCAGAACCAATAGCCCAGCAACAGCGGCGGGAGCAGAAAGATCAAGTATTCGCCGGAAAACTTGGCCAAGGCCACCGCTAACGCGGAAGGCGCCGCCGGCGCGTTGAGCCATAAAAAAATCGTGTAATTAATCTCATCCATCCAGACGCTTTCAAATCTCGCGTTTTGATCCAGGCATAGGCAGCATCCTGGCCAAGCCCAGTCCCGACCCGTTGATCCAATGCCAAAAGGCGGCCGCGACATGCAGCGCGATCAGCAAGGCCAACAAGCTGGCCATGACCTCATGCATGCCGCCAAGCCAATGCGACAGATGGCGGTTCTTCTCCATCAGCGCAGGCAAGTCGAAGCCGGGAAACAGCGTCGCGCCGTGTCCGGCGGCATTGGTTTTCAGCCAGCCCAGCAACGGTTCCGCCAGCAAGCACAGATACAACAGGCCGTGCGCCAGCTTTTCCGCCCAATACGACCAAGATCCGGCCGGATTGACCGAAGCCGGCAGCCGCTTGCGCAAGCGCAGCTTATTCGCCAGCCTGGCCGCCGCCAGCAGCAAAATCCAGGCGCCTATCATTTTGTGCGCGGCCAGCAGCGACTCTTCATCCTCCAGCAACCAAGCAAGCGCGAAGTTGGAGAACACCAGCAAGGCCAGCAGCCAATGCAGCAAACGCATAGAAAGCGGATAGCGAGCATGTTCCGACATGATGTCCTCCACTCAGTTAAGCAGATGGTGGTAGCGCTTCTTGGTCTGGTTGGCCGCCTGCAGCGAGCGCTTGGCCGCCGCCAGATCGCCGGCCTTGGCGAACTGCTCCGCCTTGTCCAGATCGGCGCTCAGGGCGCGCATGCCCTCTCGGTAATCCGTCTGATTGTCGGGATAAGGCAGCTTGGCGGCGCGGTCCGCATCCAGGCGCAAGCGCTGCAAATAGCTGGAAAACTCGGCGTCCCCCGCGCTGCCCATCGCGCCGTTCATCGCCGTCTTCATGTCCTTCATCAGGCTTTTCAGTTCGCCGGCCTGTGCCGCCCCGGTCAGCGCCAACATCAATAACGCCGCGCCTGGAATCCACCATGGCTTTTCAAATGAAAACATATCGATCTCCTTGGATGACTCGCGCCCGCCAACGATTCATGCGCGGCGAGGGCGAGACTTTGGACCAAAGAATAATCAAATTGACTTAGAGAAGACTTAGCTCGGGCGGCTATCCACGCTCAGCGAGGAAATAGGCGAAGAAGATGAAGGGGCGCTAGAGCAGCGCGCCAGAAGACGGGCCGGGACTCAATGCACGCCCAAGCCCGCCGCCAAGGCGCACAGGGCCACCACCAGCCAAGGCGGCAGCTTCCAAAGCGCCAACAGCAGAAACGCGGCGGCGGCCAGGGCGAAATCCGCGGACGACAAAATGGCGCTGGTCCACACCGGATGGTAAAAAGCGGCCAACAACAGCCCCACCACCGCGGCGTTCACGCCCAACATGGCGCGCTGCATGCCGGCGCGCCTGCGCAAGCCCTCCCACAAAGGCAGGGCGCCTATCATCAACAAGAAGCCCGGCAGGAAAATCGCCGTCAGCGCCGCCGCCGCGCCCAGCCAGCCGCCAGACACCGCGCCCAGATAAGCGGCGAAAGTGAACAGCGGCCCCGGCGCCGCCTGCGCCGCGCCGTAGCCGGCCAGGAAGGCGTCGTTGCTGACCCAGCCGCGCGGCACCACCTCGGCCTGCAAAACGGGCAGCACCACATGGCCGCCGCCGAACACCAGCGCGCCCGAGCGATAAAAGCTGTCGAACAGCTGCAAGCCATAGCCGCCGCGCGCCGCCGCCAGCGGCGACAGCGCCAGGATCAAAGCGAACAGCGCCAGCGCGGCCATCCCCCATCGTTTGCTCAAGCGCACCGGAAATGGGCTGCCCGCCGAGCGAAACCAGGCAAAACCCAGCAAGCCGCTGGCGACAATCACGGCGATCTGAGTCCAGACGCCAGGCCAGAAAACCGCGGCGGCGGCCGCGGCTACCGACAGGCTGGCCCGTTCCTGGTCCGGGCACAAGCTCTTGCCCATCCCCCACAAAGCCTGCGCCACCACGGCGACCGCCACCACCTTGAGACCATGCAGCCACATTCCGCCTATGCCTTGCCCGGCATGCGTCACCGCCATGCCGAACGCCGCCAGCGCCAGAGCCGAAGGCAAGGTAAAACCCAGCCAAGCGGCCAGCGCGCCAGGCACGCCGCCGCGCAGCAGCCCCAGACCGATGCCGACCTGGCTGCTGGCGGGCCCGGGCAAAAACTGGCTCAAGGACACCAGATCGCCATAAGCCTGGTCATCCAGCCAGCGGCGGCGGTTGACGAAAGCCTCGCGGAAATAGCCCAGATGGGCGACCGGACCGCCAAAGCTGGTGCAGCCCAGCCGCAGGAAAATCCAAAAAATGCCAAGTATCGAGGTGGTGTCAGACGGCTCCGCCGTTTGCCGATGCGCCATGGTTCCGCTTCGCTCATCCTAATTGATGGCGAATATCATAATTCGCCCGCCAAGCCGGCGACAGTGGCGCGGCCTCGCAGACTGCGGCGAGGCCCTGCATGGCTCACATCGCCCAGCTCGGCCCCTTGCTTGCCGCCTTCGGGCCCCGCTCGTTTTCATAGTCGATGCGAAACCCGCCTCCATCGCGCAGAATGCGGGCGAACCCGGCCTCGCCCAGATGCATGCCGGCAATCAGCAGACTCTCCGCGCAGGCTTGCTCCAGCAGTTTGGCCCGCATCGCGGCGGCGATGGCGGCATCTTGATCGAAGGCGATGGAAACCTCGGGGCGGGCGATCTGGATATGGGGGAAATGCACCACACCCCCCCATATCAGCAGGCTTTCCGCGCCGGAAGCCAATAGAAAACCGGTATGGCCCACGGTATGGCCCGCCAGCGGCATCGCCAGAATGCCGGGCCAAACCTCGCCGGAGTGAAAGGTTCGCAACCCGGCCCGGTAACGGTCAAATGTCTGCCGGGCAATCAGGAAATTGCCGCGCGCCCGCTCGCTGGCGCGGCTCATCTGCCCATCATCCTGCCAGAACTGAAGCTCGCGCTGGCTCAACAGCAACTCGGCGTTCGGAAACGCCGCCTGGCCGGCGCTATCCAGCAAGCCGCCGATATGGTCGGGATGCGCATGCGTCAGCAAAATCGCGTCGATATCCACCGCAGAAACGCCCAATTGCCGCAAACGCACCGGCAGCTCGCCGCCCCAGCCTTTGCGCCCGCCCGCGCCGGCATCGATCAGCACGGCACGGCCTCGGCCGCGAATCAGATAGCAATTGATATGGATGGCGGCGGGGGCAAGCACATTCGCCGCCCTTTGCATCCTGGCCGCCTCCTCCATATCGATGGGGCTCAGCAACTCCAAGCCGCAATCCAAATATCCATCGCTGAGCGCGGTGACCGCATAGTCGCCAATCTGGCGGCAAGGAAGACCCATGGCGCTCTCCTCAGTCAGCGGAAATGTCGGCAGCCAGGCCGGTCTGCCGGGCCAGGGACTGGCCAGGGAACAAGCGCGCGGTGAGCGGCGCGTACAATCTAAGGTCCGCCGCCAAGTCAGCCGCGCCCTGCCCCTCGACCGGACGCCATGCCGCCAGCCAGCGCGATGCCGTAGACCGCTCCAAACCCGCCGCCTGGATTTCATCCGGCTGCGCACCCATCGCCAGCAAGGCCTCCGGCCCCTGCTCGCTGATGGCCAGATAATCGCGCTCGCCTATGGCTGGCGCCTGCGCGCCAAGATAAAGATTGCGACGCCAGTCGAAGATATGCGTTTGCCAGCTGGCGAAGTTGCCGCCGCCATTGCGCCGATAAGCGTCCGAATCCAGCGTTTCGGGCCCGGCGAGCGTATGGATGGCGAGATAGGCCGGGCCATCATGGCCCACCGCCTGGAAACGCTGCGAGTTCAAAAAACCAGGCACCGCCAACAGCGCGGGCAGTTTGTCTTCGTTGTAAAAACGATTCCATTCCGCCTCGCTGCCGGGGTCGGCATAGCTGCATTCGACAAAATAAAGCATGGCATAGCCCTTTCATGATCGGCCATCGCTCGGCCGCAATTGACATTCACTCATGCTGAGGCAATGCTGGATGGATTAAAAACGATATAAAATCAAGATTTCATGACTTTTTATCAAGCTGACAACGGCCTAACCGCCAGGCTGCGGCCATGAGGCGCAAAATACCCAGCAGCGCCGCGCTGCTGGCTTTCGAGGCGGCGGCGCGGCACGGCAGCTTTGCCCGCGCCGCCGAGGAGCTGGCGTTGACGGAAGGCGCGATCAGCCGCCAGATTGCGCGGCTGGAAGATTTTCTCGGCCTGCCGCTGTTCGAGCGCATAGGCAACCGCGTCCGGCTCGCCCCGCACGGCATGCGTTACGCCGCCCAGGTTCGCGAAACGCTGGAACGGCTGGAGCGCGACAGCCAATACCTGATGGGACAAGCCGCCGCCGCGGGCAGCATCGATATCGCCGCGCTGCCGACCTTCGCCAGCCGCTGGCTGATCCCGCGCTTGAAACGCTTCCATGATCGCCATCCCAACATCACGGTAAATCTGGCCGAACGAATGGAGCCCTTCGCCTTGGCCGGCAGCGGCTTCGACGCCGCCATCCATTTCGAACACCCCGCCTGGGCCGGCATGCACACCTATAGACTGGTGCAGGAAGTCCTCATCCCGGTTTGCCACCCGGACTGGCTGGCCGAGACTGCGCCGAAGCGGGCGCTGGATGACTTGCCGCGCCTGCACCGCCGGCAAAACCCCGAGGCCTGGGCGCGCTATGCGCAAGAGACCGGCATTCCGCTGACGCAAGCCGCCGCCGGCGCCCGTTACGATCTGCACGCGATGTTGATCGAGGCGGCCTTGGCCGGCCTGGGCGTGGCGCTGGTGCCGCGCTTGTATGTGGAGGCGGAGTTGGCGCAAGGGCGGCTGCTGGCGCCATGGCCCGCCGCGCCCAGCGTGGCCAAACAGTTCTGCCTGGTCCTGCCTCGCCCGGTCGAGCTGTGCGACGCGCCCGCGCAAGCTTTCGCGGACTGGTTAAGGTCGGAGGCCGAGAGGGATGCTGAAACGAAGATGACGATGTCCGGATAAGCGGGCTGCGCCAGACCATCCCGCCATCGCCGGGCTAAAACATTTCAGCACCCAGCAAGCGGGAAGCAGGCTTGAGCTGGCTAGCCCCCAAAGGACGCGGATATGGAGCGGACTTATGGTTTGTCGGCGCCGCGCATGCTCGCCATCACCCTGGCGGCGTTGTCTGCGCAGTCCATGTCTTCTGGTTTGGATTCGATCAATTGGATCAAGGTCTTGAAGGTGCGCCTTGTTGTGCGCCAGCCTCGCCTGCTGCGATTCAATCTCCGCCACCTTGCGGCCAAGCATCGCCAATAACTCGGCATGTTGCCAGGAGCGGATATCCGCCGGCTGGATTTGTTTGATCTCATCAAGAGAAACCCCCGCCCGCTGCGCATCGCGGATGATGCGCAGCGCCGTCGCCGGCATGGCCACCGCGCTGGCGCTAGACCCGCAGCTGCCCAACATTTGGCGCGGCGACGCGGCGGCCGCCCCGCGGCTGCGCGCCATCCCATCGAAAAACAAGGTGCTGGCGTCGGTAGGCTATATGGCGATGGTGAAGCATCAATTGCGCCGCCTCAGCCGGGGCCTGGCCCCGCAGCCCGACATCGCGCCCGCCCTCGCCCTGCTGCATTAGCAATGGGGCACCAAGGTCCGAAGCCGCCAGTACCGCAGCTGGATGCGCAGCGCAGCCAAGCCGATCCGGCCTGACGCGGGAGCGGACAGGATTCGCCATTCAGCGGGCCTAAGCCCCCAGCGGCAGCCGGCCCGACATCTTCACCTCGCGCAGCGACAAACTGGAGCGTATCGACGCTACGCCCGGCAGATCGCGCAGCACATCGCGGACGAAGACGCCGAACGCCTCCAGATCCTCCGCCACCACTTGCAGCAGATAATCGCTTTCGCCGGTCAGGTTATGGCAGGACAGCACCTCCGGTATGGCCTGCACCCGGTCCTCGAAATCCAGCGGCGCGTCACCGGTATGGCTGCCCAGGCTGACCTGCACAAAGGCCAATACGCCATAGCCTAGCTTCTTGCGGCTCAACACCGCCTGATAGCCCTCGATATAACCGTCGGCTTCCAGCCGCTTGAGCCGGCGCCAGCACGGCGTTTCGCTCAGCGCCACCTGTTCGGCCAGCTTGGCGTTGGACAGCCGCCCGTCCCGCTGCAGCAAGTCCATCAGGGCGATATCCACATCATCCAGCGCTAATTTAGAAGAATTCATTTTCAAATAGCTTTTATTGGAAAAGAGTCTTCTAAAATTTAGCCGGTTTATATAAAAGAAAGCAAAGCAATTTCACCTAATCGATAGCACACTAGCCGCATCCTTTCCCTTTGCCGGAGCCCGACATGCTGTCCCTATCTGTGCTGTCGCTATACCTTGCCGCCTTGGTCGCCGTTTACGTCTTGCCGGGGCCGGACATGGCCTTGGTGATGGCCACTTCGGCCAGCCGCGGCGCCGGAACCGGCTTGTTGACGGCGCTGGGCATCGCCGCCTCGCGCTTTCTGCATGTGATGATGTCCGGCCTGGGACTGGCCGCCTTGATGGCGACCCATCTGCAGCTGTTCAACGCCGTGCGCTGGATAGGCGCGGCCTATCTGCTCTGGCTGGCGTGGAAGGTGATTCGCGCCAAACCCGCCGCCGAAGACGCGCCCGCGGCGGCGGAGTCCGGCCGCGCCGCGATCGCCCGCGGCTTCCTCACCAATCTGCTCAACCCCAAGGCGCTGATGTTCTGCGCGCTATTCCTGCCGCAATTCGTCTCGCCGGCGCACGGCGCGATGCTGCCGCAGTTCGCGCTGCTTGGCCTGATTCTGGTGGCGGTGGGGCTGGCCTTCGACACCGCTTACGCTTTCGCCGCCAGCGGCCTGGCCCGCCGCCTGAAGGGCCGCGGCCCTGCCGCCAAATTGCAGAAAAGCTTGCTCGGCGGCGTGTTCGTCCTCATGGCCGGCCGGCTGATCTTCGGCTAAGGCCGGATCGATTACTCGATGCCGCCCGCACAACCGGCCACCATCCGAATGGTCTGGAGCACCAGCCCTATCCGTGGATAAAGCCCTCGCAGCCATGACGGCAGCCAAGCACTGCAAACTGCCGCGAGGCACATTCCGGGCACGCATTTTTCATCGCGCGATAGCCGGACATCGCCAATATTCAGCCCAGTTCGAGCGAGGCTATCGCATGGATTCGATCCATCCTGGCCTGCGGCGCGGCGCCCCGATACATGCGGTAGGTATGGAAGATTTCGCGCAGCCCGCGCTCCTGGGCCTCCCTTATCAATTCCCCCGCAGTTTCAGGCGCATCCAGCGTCAGCATCGCGCCAGGGGGCAAGCAGGCCAGCGCCTGGCGAAACAGCTTTTGCCTGACCCCATCCTCATCGGCATAGAACGGCCCCAGCCGGTATCCCGCGCTGGAGGCGCGCAAGCCCAACAGGCCATTGATGCGCCCATCCGCCGCGCGGCTCAGCCATCCGCGCCGCCCCTCCCCCAAAAACCAGCGCCGCAATAAGGCATGGCGCTGCACGCCGCCGCATTGCCGGTCATACGCAGCGACCGACTCCAGCACAGCTGCCGTGACGCTCTCCAGCTCTGGCTCAGCCTGAGGAAGGGCAATCGGAACGCCGCTTAGCCGCAAAGTGCGATACTGCGCCTCCATGCCCCACTTTTGGTAATTGCCGATCTGCGCCGGCATGCCATCGCAACCCGCAGTCCTGTCGCCGGCATGCCGCATCGCCAGCGCCCAGGTTTGCCTCGCCCAGCCCTTGCCGCGGCAGGCAGGATCCGCCAAGTAATGGCCGATATGGCAATAGCCCGCGTCCAAATTGACAGCCGATGCCGAAGCCACCGCCCTGCCCTCCGCAAAACCAAGATAGAAACCATGCGGATCGGCATCGAAAAAGCAGTCCGCATCGCCCAGGCCCAAATCCCAACCCTCGGCCTCCGCCCAACGCATCGCCATTCGCCACTCTTCCCGGCTGGCCGGTCGGCCATGCCAAGCCGTCAACGGCTTGTCTTCCATCATCATCTCGTTCTCCACAAGTATCCGCAGGCGCATCCGCCCGCTTGCAGACCGATAGCCATGCATGCCGCAGGCCATCGCGGTTCTCAACAAATCAACGGTTTTCCGCCGCCAGCCGCCGCGCTTGGTCGCGACTTGCCTTCAGCAAGAGAGCGATCGCCGCAGCCGCCGCGATAAACGTCCCCGCCGCAGCGGCGAAAGCCCAGGCATAACCCGTCACAGCATCCGTCGCGGCTGCGGCAACCGACATGAAAGCAGCCAGCCCTGCCGTTGGCCCCAACTCCATCGCCGTATTCATCACACCGCCCGCCAAGCCCGCCTGCTTTGGCGGCACATCGCGGGTCGCCATCACCGCGGAAGCGGAGAACATCAAAGCCGTTCCCGCCGGCAACAGCAGCAGGCCCGGCAACACGCCCGCCGCATAGGAAGATTGACGATCCAAACCGGCCAGCCATGCCAAGCCCAAAGCGCCGAGCAGCAAGCCCGCGATCAGCAAACGGGCCGCCCCAAACCGCGCCGCCCATGGCGCCGCGATCTGGCTGACTGCAATCAGCGCCGCCAAATAGGGAATAAACCCCCACGCCGTCCACAAAGGCGTCCAGCCCTTAATCTGTTGCAGATACAAAGACAGCAGGAATGTCACCAGGCCCATGCTCGCCGCCGCCAGCAAGATGCCGATCAACCCCGCCAAACGGCCTGGCTCCGCGAGAAAACCCGGCGGCAATAAAGGCGACGCGATGCGACGCTCAAGCTGGAAAAAGCAGAACAGAAACGCCCCGCCCGCCAACAACGGTGACAGCACGCCGGGAGATTGCCACCCTGCCTCCCCGCTTAAAATCAAGCCATAGCTGGCAAGGGAAATACCGGCGGTGGCCAAGGCCGCGCCGCCCAGGTCCAGACTGTCGCCGCTACGCGCCTCATCGAAAAAGGGCAGCCAAACTCTCAGGCTCAGCAGCGCCGCGACACACACCGCAAACGGCACGCCAAACATCCAACGCCATGACAACCAACTGGTCAACACGCCGGAAATCACCGTGCCGGCCGTAGCGCCCAATACCGACACGCCGCCCCAACTCGCCATCGCGCGTCCGAAATCCGCCGGCTCAGGGAACACGCCGCGCAATAGCGATAGGGCCGCGGGCGCAACCAAGGCCGCGCCCGCGCCTTGCAAGAAGCGCATCGCCAGCAGCATCTCCAGACCCGATGCCAGCCCAGCCGCTGCCGAGGCCGCGCCGAATGCCAAAAGCCCGGCGCGAAAGACCCGCCGTCCGCCAAACCGATCGCTCAAACGACCGCCAAGCAGCAATAAGCCGCTGAACGCCAAGCCATAGGCGGCGTTCACCAAGATCAAAGAGGCGGTATCCAAAGCGAACTCGCGCCCTATGCTCGGCAAAGGCACGGCGATCAAGGTGATAGTGAAGATCAAGGTCGCCTGGACACAGGCCAAGGCCAAGAAAGCCCTTTGCTGCCGGAGGGCTAATGACTTACGTTCCACGCTACTTTCCGCTTGCACAGAGACTCCTTCTCCATAGGTTCGACTCACCGCCAAGCGGCGCCAGGCCTCCTGGCGCACGCCCAATATCATTCAATTGATTTATTGAATGATTAATCAAACTCATTAAGTATGTCAACTAGATATGCTTTTCCCCGCGGAAATCTCAAACAAGCAATCCTCGAAACGCGCAAGCGCCCGCATGCGCAGAGCGAGGCTCCAGAAGAATGTTCATCGACATTCTGAAGCGGGATATCGTGATCTTCCATGGGCATGGCGCTGTTGCATGAGTGTCCCAGCCAAGAGCGATGCAGATATCCATTGCCCTTCCGGCTACCCGTCAGCGCGGCGGCCAGGCGGCGTCTTGCCGGCCGGCGGGGCCGTACACGCTGGGCCGGTATCCGCCGGCGGCGGGATCCAGCTGCAAGCGGGCGTAGCCGAAGAAGAAATAAGCGCTGTCCTGCGGCTGCAGATAGGCCTTATCCAGGCCATCGTGGCGGTTGGCCAGCAGGGCCTGGGTCAGCGCCATGCCGGACCAGGCGCGCAACGCGCCCTGGCTGTCGCGGGCCAATATCCATTCCTGATTCTGCAGGTCGGCGGCGCTGACGCGCAAATGCCGCTTGCCGCCTTCCATGCGGGTCTGGGCATCGCGCAACGCAGCGGCGAAGGGGATTTGGTATACGCCGCTGGCCGGGTCGCGGCGGGTGAAAAGGATATCCTCCAGCCCATCCCCCCTTTGTCTGGTCTGCGCCCGCGGTGCGGGAGCAGCCGGGCCGACCACGGTGGCGGTTTGCACGCCCAGGCTGGTCGGCTTGGCGCGATCCGTGCCGGCGTAGGCCGGGGTCAGCGGGATGCCGCGGCGCTGCGCCTGGATGCGGGTGCGGAAGGGGCTCCTGAGGGGGGGAGAGATAAACCCACCATGTAGTCACGTGATAATCGGGAACAGCTGGGATGATACGGGAAGATGGTGGACGGCTGTCTGAAAATCTATTTCACGTATTGCAAAGGGTGGTGAGGGGCGTGTCCGAATTTTTGTGTAAACGGGGTTTGGGTTACGCCTGTGGAATGCGTTCCTCGAACTGAATGGTAAAGCGAGTCAGCGCTGCCTTCCAATCCCGAATCGGCATGGTCCACTTCTGACTGATGTTCCTTAGCGCCAGATAGAACAGTTTCAGCAATGCCTCATCACTCGGGAACGAGCCCCGATTCTTGGTCAGCTTTCGCAGACTCATATTCACCGACTCGATGGCATTAGTGGTGTAGATCACTTTCCTGATCTCCGGCGGGTAGTCGAAGAATGGCGTCAACCGAGCCCAGTTGCGCCGCCAGGACTGACCAATTGGCAAATACTCGTCATCCCACTTGGCCTCAAACTCACCTAGCCGCTGCTCAGCTTCGTCGAGGGTGGCCGATTGGTAGATTCGCTTCAGGTCGGCGGCTACTTCAGCACGCCGCTTCCACGACACGTAGTTCAGGCTGTGTCGCACCATGTGCACGATGCACAACTGCACCGCTGCTTTCGGGAAGACCGCCTCGATCGCTTCCGGGAAACCCTTCAGACCATCGACGCAGGCGATAAAGATGTCCTGTACGCCCCGGTTACGCAGCTCGGTCACGACCTGAAGCCAAAACTTGGCTCCTTCCGTCTGAGCCAGCCACATCCCCAGAACCTCCTTCTCTCCAGCCAGGGTAATACCGATGGCGAGATAGACGGCTTTCACACGTACAGCTCCCTCACGTACTTTCACGTGGATGCAGTCGAGGTAGATGATCGGATAGAGCGAGTCCAGGGGGCGAGCCTGCCACGCCTTGACCTCTTCTGTGACGGAATCGGTGATGGAGGAGATCAGGCTGGGCGAGACCTCGGTGCCGTACATCTCTTCCAGATGGGCCTGGATTTCCCGAACAGTCATACCACGGGCGTAAAGCGAGATGACTTTGTCGTCGAAGCCGGTCCAGCGGGTCTGGTGCTTGGGAATGAGTTGCGGCTCGAAGGTACCCTGGCGGTCTCGTGGCACTTCGATAGGCAATTCGCCGAACTCGCCCTTGAGGGTCTTGCGGCTCTTGCCGTTCCGGGTGTTGCCGGCTGGATTGAGCACCGGCTCGTGTTTGCTATGGCCGAGGTGTGCGGCCATCTCAGCATCCAGTGCTTTCTCGACCAGCAGCTTGGTCAGTTGCTTGAGTAGGCCGTTCTCACCGATGAGGTCTTCGGGCTTCTGATAGTCGGCCAGCAAGCTGTCCAGTAGTGTGTCAGGTACGTCGTGTTTCTTTGAGCTCATTGTGTCTCCAGACTAGGTGGCAGTTTCCTGCCAAATGTCCGTTTACACAAAATTCAGTACACGCCCGGCGCTCAATTTTCGCGCCGCGCTTCAGGCTCCCGCTTTCGACGAGATGCCCCTCTCCCCCTGCCCCTCTCCCGCGAGGGGAGAGGGGAGGAAGCTGTTCTGACTGGCGCCGTTCTTTTTCAAAACGGCGTCAGTGGCGAGTCCGGCGGCCAGCAGGCCCGGCGCGGCCAGGCTCAGTTGTTTGGCCAGCTCTTGCGGCAGGTTGTTGCGCGCTTGCAGCGTCTGGCCGGTGACCACGAATTCGCGGTTCTCGGGGCTGTCGGTTTCGTGCGCCGGATGGTCGTCCAGGCGGAACCATTGGCCGGCGGCCAGGCCGCGGATGGCGCCGCCGCCTTCGAATTGCTTGGCTTGCAGATCATGCGCCTGCTGGCGCAGCTGGGCGTAGCGGCTCAGCTGTTCGCCGCCGCCGGCGTAGTACAGGCCTTGCTGGTCTCAGCTGGCGGCGGTCCTGGGTGAAGGCGGAGGCGAAACTCGCCAGCAATGCGTTCAAATCCATTTTCATTCCAAAATTAACAAGGGACGCGGCTCATTCGACAGCCGCGTCCCCACTAACCGTTCGCTACCCGCTTAGTCTTGCTTGACGTCCAATAGCTCTTGCAGCTGGCTCAGCGTGCCGCTGTCCTTCACCACATGCTGCAGCCATTCCTCCAGGCTCATCTCGGCCCAGCGGGCGGCGCGCTCGGCCAGCAGCGCCACCGGGCTGTGCGGCTCGTTGTGGCGGAAATAACGCGCCACTTCAGTCAAAGCGGTTACCGCTTCTTGGCGGCTGCGGATCTGGCCATTGAAGGTGGTGGCCGGCGCGGCGGTGTGAACTGGACTGGGCATGGCGGGACTCACGGCGGGGCGTTCCTCGACGACCTGGGCTTGCGGCGCGGCCGCCGGCTTGTTGCCGCCCAGTTGTTGGCGGTAGCGCAGGACCAAATCCTGGCAGGCGTAGATGGCGTTGCGGATGTCGGCCAGGCTGGGCGCTTCCGCGCCGAAGCGCTGGTCCGCCCAGCCATCCAGCTCTTCGTACGCGGTCAGCAGCGCCACCAGTTCCTCGGCCTTGGCCTGGAACCAGTTCAGGCCGGACTGCACGGCGGCTTTCTCGAACGCGTCGCCGCTGAGCTTGCCTTCGGCGATGGCCGCCTCGCGCGCCTCGCTGTCTTTCAAGCCCAGATTCTCCACATCGCGCGACTGCTGCCACTGGTGCCAGCTGTAGCCGCCGAATTCCGGCTTGGTCAGCGGCACATTGCGCAGCGCGTTGCCCAGCTGCTGGTTCATCCACTCCAGCTTGGCCACGCGCTCGTCCAGATCATGCGGATCCAGTTCGGGGAAGCCGTTTTCCCAATAGCGCTCCAGCCAGCCGTTCACCAGCGCCAGGCCCTTGGACAAGCCCTGCACGCCATTGACCTGGGCTTGCGCCTCGGCATGCCAGACCAACAGCTGCAAATCCTTGCTCTGGTTTTGCAACGCGGCCTCGCACAGGCGGATCACCAGCGGCCAGTCGGCCGTTTTCAGCGCCTGCTCCCAATCGCCCTGCGACAGCGACGGATCGTCGCGGCGGCGCGCTTCGCGGATCTGGTCGAAAACCGCCGAGTACGCCAGGTCTTCGCCGGCCGGCGCAGCCGGGCTGATCGGCTGCATCAAATGCTCAATATTCTGATCCATATCTTTTCTTTAACCCTTGCTGACCTGTGGCAGCGTGGAAATCAGGGTGGCGCCGCAGCTGACCTTGTGGCCGTCCAGCGCCACGGCTTTGCCGCCCACCAGCCAGCCGCCGTCGCCTTCGACGATGGTGCAATTGACATGCCCTTGCTGCGGGCAGGTGACGGAATCGCCGACGCAAGCCACCTGCTTGCCGAACAAGGTGGTGCTGGAGGCGGCGCTCACTACTTTGCCGCCGTGGTCGGTGGGATCGCCTAATCGAATCGCCGCTTTCATGCGCTGGCCTCCTCTGCCGGCGGTCTGGCCAAGGCCAGCGACACCAGCTCGTCATGGAAATGAGTGATCACCGCCGGCGCTTGCAAGCTGGCGCAGCGGCTGACCGCGGTGGCGGCCATCAATAGCGGCGTGGCCGAGCCGGCATCGCCCCACTCGCGCACCACATTGCTGGCCTCGTCTATCGGATGCAGTTCCACTTCGTGGCGCGACAAGGCGGTGGCGATGGCCGCCAGCCGCACGCCGCCGACGTCGATCTGGCCGCTGTTGTGGCATAGCCAGGCCACCGTGGCGGCCTGGTTGTTTTCCGGTTTGGCCTCTTCCGGGCTGAACGGGTAGTCCAGCAGCGCGGCGTTGACCAAGGCGTTGTCCAATACCGGCTGCAAGCTGCGCGCCAGCTGCAAGGCTTTGTCCTGCGGCAGGCTGATGGCGCTGGATTGCGCCAGCGCCGCCAGCACCGGCAGCGAGTCCAGGCTGGCCTGACGGCTGGACGGCACTACGCCCCAGCCGGCGGATGGGCCGGAAAAGTCTTTTTCCCAGTACGGCTGGTATGGATCGGCGTCTGCCGCCTCCTGCTCCAGTTCGGCCGGCGCGGCCAAACCATCGCGCAGGAACAGCATCGCCACCACCGCCATGCCGGGCTCGCCGTGCCAGCGCCGGAATTCGCGCGCCGACGGGTCGATGTCGCCCCAATCGTCGTCCTCGTCCTGCGCCGCCAGCGGCGCGTCGGCCGCCAACACCAAGAGGCCCGGCGCTTCCGGATCTTGCTGCAGCGCCTGCAGCACCCGGTCGGCCAGCTGGCCGCTGCCGGGCAGGAAGCGGCAGTCGCCGGACACATGGGCGTCCGCGCCCAAGGCCTCGGCCGCCGCCTGTTGCTTGAGCGACTTGATGCGAGTCAGCTGCTCCACGCCCGCCACCTCGCGCATCGGCTCCAGATACATCGGCAGCCAGGCCGCGCCGGGCGCTTCCGCATACAGGCTGGCCAACATCTCGGCGATGTGCGGCTCCACCGCGTCCAAGCGCTCGCCCGGCTCCACGTCCTCTTTATCCAACGCCGCCCACCAGGCGCCGTCGGCGCTCTCGGCCAGCCAGGCCGGCTCGTCCTTCGCCGGCACCGCCGCCGCCCACAGCCAGCGGCAGCTAATCGAACGCTGGCGCTCCTGCAGCGCGACGAGGTGCTGGGCATGCGCCGCTTCGCGCTTGCCGCTCCGCTCGGCTTCCGCCTGCGCCTCTTGTTGCTGCGCCTCGGCCTTGGCCTTTTTCTCTTTCAAGAAAGTCCACACCTTGACGCCCACGCTCAACAGCATCGGCGGCCCCAGATGCAGCAGCAAAATGGCCGATGGGCTGATGCGCTGCCAGCTCGGCGGCAACACCAGCCACAGCAGCGCCCACCAGCTGAGGGTGACGCCGCCGAACAGGCCCAACATTCTCCACATGTCGATGGCTCCTTAGCTCACCTTGACCTTGACTTGGTCATCTTTCAGCGCGACGGCGATCTTCTTCACCGGCTTGCCGCTAGCCATCCGCGCCAGCAGATCGTTGGAGATCTGCGCCAGCAGCGTGCGGGTGAGGATGGCGTCGGCGTTGCGCGCGCCGCTGTCCACGTCCAGGCAGCGCGCCGCCATCTGCTCGGCCAGATCGGCCGGGAACTCCACCTGCGCGCCATGATTGTCGGCGATGCGGCGGCGGATTTTTTCCAGCTTCAGCTCGACGATGGCGCGCAACACCTCGTCGCTGATCGGGAAGTAAGGCACGATGGTCAGGCGGCCCAGGAAGGCCGGCTTGAAAGCCTTGTGCAGGGTCGGACGCAGGATTTCCACCAGGTCTTCCGCCGTCGGGTCGCGGGTTTCCTCTTCCACCGTCACGCCGTGCTCGCAAGCGCGCATCACCAGGTCAGTGCCGGCATTGGAGGTCAGCAGGATGATGGTGTTCTTGAAGTCCACCTCGCGGCCTTCGCTATCTTCCAGCACGCCCTTGTCGAACACCTGGAAGAACAGCTCCAGCACGTCCGGATGGGCTTTTTCCACTTCATCCAGCAACACCACGGAATAAGGCTTGCGGCGCACGGCCTCGGTCAGCACGCCGCCCTCGCCGTAACCGACATAGCCCGGCGGCGAGCCCTTCAGGCCGGACACGCTGTGCGCTTCCTGGTATTCCGACATATTGATGGTGATCAGATTGCGTTCGCCGCCGTACAACGCCTCGGCCAGCGCCAGCGCGGTTTCGGTCTTGCCGACGCCGGACGGGCCCACCAGCATGAACACGCCCTTGGGCTTGCCCGGATCTTCCAGGCCGGCCTTGGCGATCTGCACGCGCTCGGCGATCTGCTCCAGCGCATGATCCTGGCCGATGACGCGCTCCGCCAGCAGCGTGGCCAGCTTCTGCACCTGCTCCAGCTCATTGCTGACCATGCGGCCCAGCGGAATGCCGGTCCAGCCAGAGATCACGTCGGCGATCACGCTCTCGTCCACGCATTCGAAAGCCAGCGGCTGGTGCTTCTGCAGCTCGCGCAGCTCCTTGCGCTTAGTTTGCAGCGGGCTGAGCTTCTTGCCCTTGGCCGGCTTGGCTTCGCCGCGCTTGGCCTTGATTTCGTCGATTTCTTCTATCAGCTTGCGTTGCGCTTCCCAAGCCTCATGCAAAGCGGCCAGGTCCTGCTCCAGCTCGGCGCGCTGGGCCTCCAGCTCGGCGATGCGCTCGGCGTGGCCATCTTCGCGCTGCAACGCCGCGATTTCGCGGTCGATGTTTTCGATCAGCACCGACACGTCTTCGATCGGGCCCGGCTTGCCGGCGCGCGACAGCGCCACGCGGGCGCAGGCAGTGTCGAGCACGCTGATGGCCTTGTCCGGCAACTGGCGGCCGGCGATGTAGCGGCTGGACAGCAGCACCGCCGCGGCCACCGCCTCATTGAGGATTTCCACCTCGTGGTGCTGGGCCATGGCGTCGGTCAAGCCGCGCACCATCTGCACGGCGATTTCCGGCGCCGGCTCTTCCACCTTCACCACTTGGAAGCGGCGCGCCAGCGCGGCGTCCTTCTCGAAGTATTTCTTGTACTCGGCCCAGGTGGTGGCAGCGATGGTGCGCAGCTCGCCGCGCGCCAGCGCCGGCTTCAGCAGGTTGGCCGCGTCGTTCTGGCCAGCCGCGCCGCCGGCGCCGATCAAGGTGTGCGCCTCGTCGATGAACAGGATGATGGGCACCGGGCTGGCCTTGACCTCGTCGATCACCTGGCGCAGCCGGTTTTCGAACTCGCCCTTGACGCTGGCGCCGGCTTGCAGCAAGCCCAGGTCCAGCGTGCGCAGCGTCACGCCGGCCAAGGCCGGAGGCACTTCATTCAACGATATCTTGCGCGCCAGGCCTTCCACCACCGCGGTCTTGCCCACGCCCGGCTCGCCGGTGAGGATGGGATTGTTCTGCCGGCGGCGCATCAGGATGTCTATCATCTGGCGGATTTCGACATCGCGGCCCAGGATGGGGTCGATCTTGCCGGCGCGCGCCTGGGCGGTCAGATCGATGGTGTACTTGTCCAGCGCCGGGCTGCCGCGCTTGCCTTGCGGCGCGGCCGGAGCCATATCCTGCGCCTCTTCGCCGCTCTCTGCCGCCGCCGCATTGCCGGCAGCCTCGCCGCCATGCTGACGCAGCGCCGCATAAGCGCTGCCAAGCCGGCCGGCATCCAGACGAGCCAAGGCCGGCGAGCCGGACTGCAGCGCGCTCTTTAGCGCGTCGTCCAGCCACAGCGCCAGCATCAGGTCCAGCGTGGACACATCGTCTTGGCCATGCTCGGCGCTGGCTTGCAGCCAGGCCTTTTCCAGCCACTTGGGCAGCCAGGACGACAGTACCGGGTTGCGGGTGTTGCCGCTGCGGAAATTATCCAGCGCGGCGTCCAGCTCGCGCTCGACGCGGCCCAAATCGGCGCCCAAGGCGCGCAAGGCCGCCAAGGCGGCGTTGTTGTCCTGATCGAACATCGCCAGCAGCACGTGTTCGATCTCGATCTCGAAATGGGTGCGGGCCAGCGCGCGGCTGGCGGCTTGTTCGATGGCCTGGCGCGCGGTGGGCGTCAGACGGTCAATCAGCGATTTCAGCGAAACAGACATGGTTTTCCCAATACTTGTGATTTGAAATGTTATTCAGTTTGTTCATTCGCCGCGGCGTAAGGCATGGCGTCGGCCAGCCAGCCGCTCAAGCGGGCGCGGCCTGCGTCGTCCAGATCGTCCAGCATGGCGCGATACCAGGCCAGCAGCTCGCCGTCGTCCAGGCAGGTTTGCAGCAGCGGCAAGCTGTTTTCCAGAAACGCGCCGAAAAACGGCACGCCGCGCTGATGCAGAAACATGTCGTCGGTGATTTTCAGCTCGCGGTACAGCTCGCGCAGCCAGGTCAGGTAAGGCAGGGCTTCAGCCGCGTGGCCGGCCTGGGCCAGCGCGGACGCGAAATTGGCATAGGCCATGGCGCAGGAAAACTCGCGGCTTTGGCGGTTCAGTTCGTCGAACTTCATCATCCAGGCCTGGCCGCGCGCGATCTCGCCGGCCATCACCGACACGCTGGCCAGTTGCAGCGCGTTGTGCGCGTTAGGCTCCAGCTCGAACAGCTTCAGCCAACAGGAAAACGCCGTGCCCCATTGCCCCTGGCGGCTGGTGGCCAGCGCGCACAAGCGGTAGGCATCGGCGCGCAAGGCCGGTTCCTTGGCCTCCAGATAAGGCTGGGCCAGCCGCACCGCCGCCGCCCACTCTTCGCCTTGCAGCGCGGCCACGGCCGGCGCCAGCTGCGGCGGCGTCCCGGCCGGTTTCACGGCGCTCAGCTCGGCAGTCTTGCTTCGTCCCAATAGTCGCTTGATGATGCCCATGATCCATCGTTCCTATCAGTTCAACAGGGTGTAACGCATATCGTCCGGGTGGCCCTGCGGGCGACCCAGCCAGCTATCGCCGCCCAGGCTCAGCGCGGCTGAGCCCAGCACGGCCGGCGCCACATCGCGCTGATCCAGCACCAGGCACACCTCGGCCGCCAGGCTGTGGCCCAGCGCGAAATGCATCAGCGCGCGCAAGGCCTGCGCGCCGGCGGCGTGCGGCTGCAGCGCGTCGAACTGCGCGCGGCGCAACGGCCCCAGCCGCAGCTTGAGCTTGGTTTGACGGTCCCAGATGCGCTCGCCGGCGAAGGCCGACAGGCCCAGCTCGCAGCCATCCATGCCCAGCTGGCTTTGCTCGGCATGCGGCACTTGCAGCCATTGGCCGACAAACTGCTCCAGGCTGGCGGTGACGCCGAAGAAGCCTTCCACCAGCGTCACCAGCGATTGCGCCGATAGCGGCTTCTGGCTGAGCAGGCCCGCGTAATAGACGAACATGCGCTCGTCCAGCTCGGCCCCCGGCCCCATCTGCTGGCGCAGCTGGCCCAGGCCCACGCCGCCCAAATCGAGCAGATTGTGGGTGAAGCCATCGCGCTCGCCGGCCTCGACATTGATCCAGCTGCGGTACTTGCACCAGGCCTCGAAAAACAGCGAGGCGGCGCGGTGGCTGAACAAGTCGAAAAAAGCGTGCATGGTGTCGTCGCGGTGGCGCAGCCTGCGCTCCAGCAACAACTCGGTATACGCGGTGGGCAGCGCGCCGCTCGGCCCGGTAAGGCCGAGAAAGCTGATGGTCATCTCGTCCGCCGCCTCGCTGCCCTCCTCTGCCGGCTTGTAGCCGGCCAGCTCGCTGGCCGGAAACGACAGGGACGCCAGCGTGCGGAAACGCAGCCGCTCCGGCAGCCGCCCGCGCTTGGCCCCGGCGCGCCTGTGGCCGCTCAGGCCCAGAATGCGCGCCGCCTGGAAGAAGCCGAATTGGCTGGCGTCGGCGGCCAGCTCCTGCCTCAGATCACGAGGGCTTCGCCTGCTCGGGCTGGCCATGCCGCCACCTCCTGATTCTGTTGCACGGTTTCCACCTTCAGGCGGGTAAAGCTATTGGGCGCGCAATACAGCGCGAAGAAACGCTCCAGCACCGAGGCGAACAGGTAAACACTGCCGCCCACGTAGTAATCGGCATCCAGCTTCAGCCGGATATCGCTGCCGCGCACGAAGCCGGCAAAATCGCGGCCGGTGACGCGCGTCACCGCCGCCTCGCTATGAATGCCCACCACGCCCTGGATCTGCCGCACATTCACCGGCGAACCGGTGAGGTTGTACAACGCCAGCATCTCCTGCAGCGCGGCCACGCCGGAATCGACGATGGACATATAGTTCAGCGACAAATGCGAGATCAGCCGCCACTGCACCGCGCGGCCCAGCGGGCTGCGCTGGCTGGCGGACGGTTTGCGCAACAGGCGCACCCGCTTCACTACCGAGTGGCCCGGCAGGGCGAAGTCGGTGCGCTGCGTAGCCTGGCTGCCGCCAAACGGAATCTGCTCCGGCAGATCGCGGTTGCTGCACAGCAGGTCCAGGCTCAGCACTTCCGCCGCCGGGCGCACCGCATTGAACTGCAAGTCCACCAGATGCAGCTCCAGATCGGTGCCCTTGTCGCCGGCGCGCGGCGAGCCTTCGCGGCTGGCATGCCAGTAAAAACGCGGCGCTTCGCGCTCGCTGCCGTGGCGCGTGGCGTAGAACGGCGGCACTTCCTCGCTGCTTTCGCCTTCGCCGGACTTCTCCACCCGTACCACTTTGCGGATCTGGATCACTTCGTAAGCCTGCTGCTTGCGGCCATCGGCCAGCACGGAATAGCCGCTTTTCTGATGGCTGACGCGGATCGGTTCGCCCGGCTGATTGAACAAATTCACCACCGGGGTGCAGCCCAGCTTCAGATGCTGCGGCTGCAGCTGCGTCAGCAAGCGGTGATGGCGCTCGCTGTCCGGGTAATCGCCCAGCGCCAGTTGCAACACCAGCTTTTCGCCGTTCAGCCGCGCCGCGGCTTTGTCCAGCTCGGCGATGTCGATGAACAGGAATTTTTCCGGATAGCAGAAGTATTCGGTCAGCAGCCTATAGCCCATGAAGGAGCGCTCGTCATACTCCAGCATGCCCTCGTCGCGGCCGAAGCCCACCGGGCGGATGGCCTTGGCCGGCAAGGTGATGGTCCGGGATGGATCGTCGCTGCCATCGCCCACGCGCACGCGCAGCACTTGCGACAACAGCAGTTCGTACAGCAGATGCATCAACGCCGGCTCGCCATCCAGGAAGAAGCGCAAGGATGTCAAACCAATGCTGTTCAGCGCCAGGCCGCCGTGGGTGTGGCACTCCAGCGTCAACAAGGCCGCCGCGTCCGGCGCCAGCTGGCGCAGATAGGGCGAGCCGCTGGTCAGCTCCAGCCGCGCGTCTTTCAAAGACAGCGGATACAGGTCCACCGGGTAGGCGCTGCGGAACTTGCACACCACGCCGTTGATGGCCGGCGCATGCACCGCCTGGCCGCGCTCCACGCAATAGCGCTTGGCGATCTCCGGCCGCGCCGGATCGCACTCGAACTGCACGATGGTGGCGGATGGAATCGGCTGCAGATAATGCGGATACAGCACATCGAGGAAGCTCTCCGCCACCTCGGGATAATCGTCGTCCAGCTTCTTGTGGATGCGCGAAGCCAGCAGCGCGAACGCCTCGATCAGCCGCTCGGTGTGCGGGTCGGCGCACTGGTCGCCTTCCATCTGCAGCCGGCCGGCGATCTTGGGATAGCGGCGCGCGAACTCGCCGGACAGCTCGCGCAGCTGGCCTAATTCGCGTTCGTAGTAGGGGAGTAAGGATTCAAGCATATTTCAATCGTCGGTTCGGCTCTTGGCGCGATACGGATGTTCCAGTCAACAAATTCATTCGCGGCAAACTCATCGCTGAGTAAAAGCCTTCACCTGTTCCCTACGCTGCAACTCTTTTTCCAAGGCTTCATTGGCTTCTGTCGATTCGCAAATCAGCTTCTTGTTATCGTCGTGGACAAAGAAAATCGTGCGATAGCGCCAATACGAGCCATGCGGTTCCAATTTGCCCAGCGCCGAATACATGAACCAGGCGCGCGAGTCATGCACATGTTCGTCGTATAGCGCCATCAATGCTGTATCGACCTTCACATCCGGGTAGAGTTTTTCGCTCTTGTCTATCAGCAAAGCCCGCTCCTTGCCGGTGCAATCCTTGCTAAAAGGCCGTGATACAGCTGAGAACAAGGTCACCAGCCAGCCTACCGGGTTCAGCTCCACGCTGATTTTGCCCTGGTAGTCATCGCTGAAATCTTTGGCACCCACTTGCAACTGGGTGCCGTCCTGCGTCGGCTCATATTCTTTGGACAGATTGGGGGTGAATGGCTTGCCGATATAGGCCTTGTCCATCTCGCTCAACTTGTCCTGCGGAATCGGCACTTGCACGAATCGCTTGTCCTGTGTCGAGTAGACTCCGCTAGTCGGCGGCTCCATCGCCACCTCGCTGGCGCTGCCCTTGCGGCTTTGCCGGCTCCAGGCTGCTTTCTCCTGATCTATGGCCCAGGACGGCGTCTCGCGTTGCGATTGCGCGTATTTGAAATAATCGGCGTTCTGCTGGCCCTGCCCGCCCCGGCCTTGCAGGCCCCCCGCGTAGCGCTCGATGCGCCAGGCGTTGATCTGGGCGGTTTGCTCCTGCAGGATGGCGGTCAGCGAGCCGGAAGCTTTGGAGGCGGTGCACCAGGAGTTGAACCTTGTTTTGAGCTCTGGCAGCACTCGGAATAGTTTAATCGTATCGTCATCTAAAAATCTCCACGGCTCCTGCTTCTGCAGCAACGCCAGTTTCGCCTTGTCCGCGGCGGTGCCCTCGGTCAAGGCTTCGGCATTGATCTTCAAGGGCGCGCCGGCATCAAACGCCAGCCAGTACATATGATTCAGCGGCAGCTGCGACAACAACAGGCCCTGCTCGCCGCGCGCCTTGCCCTGGTCATTGGGCGGGTAGCCGCCGCCGACATCGCTATGCATGCCGGGATACACCCATTCGCCCTTGACGCAACTTGGGTAGCCGCCGGAGGCGCTGTTGCCGACGGAGTCCAAGGGAAAGCACAGCCGCTGCTCATGGGCGCTGACCATATGCTCGCAGTGTTGCAACCAGGCCTTGTCCGGCAGCGCCATGGTGCCATCGGCCCAGTCGAAGTGGCCCTTGGCGCCCGGCGCCAGCTCGGTCAGGCCCACCGAGGCCACGGTATCGAATATTCCGAGAAATTTCACCTCCAACGGGATGCCGAAGAAGGTCTCGTCGGGCATCTGTTCGTTCAGCCGCCACAAAAAGGCGCGCGCCTCGGCCGCCCCACGCGAAAAGCCGTAAACGCACAGCTTGATCTTCAGCACCTGCGGTTTGAAGTCCGGCTGGGCCAGCTTGTTCAGGACTTCAGCCATGCCCTCCTGCATGGCGGCTTGCCGATCTGACAGGCTGGTGGGCTTTTTCACCTTCAGGCCGTTTTCCGCCTCTTCATAGGTGAATTCCATTTTCTGGATGACACCCAAGGCTTTGTCATCATCATATTTACCGATGCCCACCGCTCTTTGCAGCGAGTCGATCAGCCGGGTCAAGCCCCATAGAATGCGCCGCTCGCCGCCAGTCGCAAAACTCAGGCCGGATGAGGAAGGGCCATTTTCCTTGATTTCTTTAAATGTAGTCCCTACGCCCTGCATGTAGTGCTTAAAATAACCACTAGCAATTGTTTTTGCATCCCCTATGGTTGCATGAAAAAGGCGTCGCACATTACTACTACTAACAGGGCTAGCCTTGTCATCGGAATCGCCGTGATTATTCGTGCCATCAAAAAACAGGCTAATGTTCAATACTTGACTGCAAGGCGCAGGCTTCCCTTCGGCCCTTTCCGCCATACAACTTTCTGCAATTTCCTGTTGTTGCAAACGGCGCTGCTTTAAGACTGTTGAAACTTCGGCGGGGAAATACCCTGCGCTAGGGTAGGCTGGCGCCAAGCTTACCGACATGATTGCCTCCCGCCCAAACGACGAATCAACTCTGAGTCGAATTTTTCCCCACCCGGCAAATTATTCATAATTGCTAGATCTTGATCACAGTCAATAATCACCCTTGGATCGTCGCATGGTAGAAATATAAAGGTCACACCACAAGTTCGATCATATTTAGGGACATTTATTATTTTATTCATTGTCTTATAATTTTCCTGATGAACTCTCATCCACTCATCCCACTCACGAGTTGGCTCACCATTTTTCCAAGGTGGAGGCGATGACCCATCTGGGTTTTTTTTAGGACTGGGGTCTTTTTTCCATGTTATCTCAGCAGTCATACCTGGTTGCCATTTCTTTGGGATATTGATGCAGCACTCATCTCCACCGCCGCCACTCACCCCTTGCCCATTAAAGGTGGCCCAAATAATCCGGATACTTTTATCGGCATTCACTACTCTAGCCGGAACACCTTTCATCTCCTCGCCCGCCAGACTTTGACAGCCGGCCAACAAGGCCAGCATCGATAAAATCAAGGCGGTCAACCATCGTTTTTGCATCCTATTTCTCCACAATCTGTTTGATAATTGCCATAGCGCTTACTGACAGGTCTGTTTGCCACCCAGACGGCGAATCAACTCTGAGTCGAATTTTTCCCCACCCGGCAAATTATTCATAATTGCTAGATCTTGATCACAGTCAATAATCACCCTTGGGTCGTCGCATGGGAGAAATATAAATGATACTCCACATGTTCTCTCATACTTTGGCACATTGATAGTTTTTCTCAGTGTCTTGTAGCTTGACTTATGAATACGCATCCATTCACGCCATTCTGGAGTTGACATTCCATTTTTCCAAGCAGGTTCAGCCGATCCATCTGGATTTTTATCCGGGCTCGGGTCTTTTTTCCAAGTAATCTCGGCCGTCATACCTGGTTGCCATTTCCTTGGGATATTGATGCAGCATTCATCTCCCCCGCCGCCACTCACCCCTTGGCTATTAAAGGTGGCCCAAATAACCCGGATGCTTTTATCGGCATTGACAACGCGAGCCGGAGCGCCTTTCATCTCCTCGCCGGCCAGGCTTTGGCAGCCGGCCAACAAGGCCAGCATCGATAAAATCAAGGCGGTCAACCATCGTTTTTGCATCCGATTTCTCCACAATCTATTTGATCACTGCCATAGCGCTTACTGACAGGCCTGCTTGCCACCCAAACGGCGAATCAACTCTGTGTCAAACATTTCCCCACCTGGCAAATTGCGAAAAGCCTCACGCTTCTGATCACAATCTAGAATCACTCTGACATCATCACATGGCAGAAAAACAAGCGTCACGCCGCAAGTATCACCATACTTTGGCACATTGATAGTTTTGCTCATTGTCTTGTAATTAGACTGATGGATTCGCACCCATTCGTCCCATTCCCTAGTCGGCTCACCATTCTTCCATTGTGGCGGGGACGATCCATCTAGATTTTTTTTGGGTCTCGGATCTTTTTTCCAAGTAATCTCAGCCGTCATGCCCGGCTTCCATTTTTCAGGTATGCTCATGCAGCATTCATCTCCACCGCCGCCACTCACCCCTTGCCCATTAAAGGTGGCCCAAATAATCCGGATGCTTTTATCGGCATTCACCACTCTGGCTGGAATGCCAATCTTCTCCTCACCAGCCAGGCTTTGGCAGCCGCTCAAGCTCAGCCATATCCAAGCTGCAGCAAAACCGAATAGCCGCCTCACGCCGGCTCCTGGCCAAGGTAGCGCTCCACCAAGGGCAGCCGCTCGACCTCCGACCACAGCTTGGCTTTGTCGGCGGCCTGATGGGCCAGGGCCAGCCGGCGAATCATCTCTTCCTCTGAATCCAGGCCATAACTCTCCGGCACCAGCAGATGGTTTTGCCGCCAGGTTTCCGCCAGATGCCAGCTGCTCAAGGCGTCGATGTGCTCCTGCTCCAGCGTCAGCGTGTCATTCCTCCACTCCAGCGGCGGCAGCGACTGAATCGCCACCGCATCCAGCATGCGGGCATTGCCGTCGCGGTCCAGCCAATGCCATTGCGCGGCCGGCTCCAGCAGCAACTGGCGACGCGGCTCATCCAGCGCGTCCACTACGGCGGCGAACAAACGCGGGTCGTGATATCTCAGCACGCCCTGTTGCAAGCCTTTGTCCCAGGAGGCCTGCATGCACAGCGTCAGCCGCTCGGCCAGTTGGTCGTAGTCCCAACCACTGAACAGCGCCAGTACCCGCGGCTGGCCCTGCCATTGCCGCAACAGCTTCAGCAAGCGCGTTTGCGGCTGATTGGCGTCCAGGCGCAGCAAAACCGGACCTTCGTCGGCTGCCTCGGCATGCGGGGTGCCTTGCAACAACATGCGCGGCGAATGCAGGGCGGCGACTCGGCTTTGCCAACGCGAACCCAGCTCGGCTTGATCGACAATCAGGTCCAACCATGACAGCTCCAAGGCTTTTGCCGTCTGCAGCAGCATCTCCAGCCAAGCCTCCGGGCTGGGAGCGGTCATCACTATTTGCGGTTTCATTTGGCGGCCACCAGCGGGTTGGCCTGACTGAAAGCCTGGGCCATGCATTGCTTGCACACAGTATTGGGGAAGCGCGGCAACGGCGGATTCATCTGATCCGGCCCGCTAAAGTTATGGCTCGCCCCCTTGATGCTGACAGTGCCCGGCGCATGCAGCTCGATCTTGCCGTCCTTCAGGCGAATGTAAGCGCCGCCCGAGGTCAACAGAATTTCCTGCTTGGCGTTGATCAGGATTTTTTGCTTGGCCGAGGTGATGGTTACATCCTTATCCGCCGTCAGCTCCATGGCGTCGCTCTGCGCCTGCACTTGCACTTTGCCTTTGGCGGCGATCAGCTTCAGCGCCACCTTGTCTTTCACTCCGGCCACGAACAGGCTGATGTGCTGGCCCACGTTGTGGATCCAGCGCCGGCCGGTGGTGTGGTTGGCGTCGCGTTGGGCGACGAGGTTCAGGTTGGCGCCGGCGGAAACGGTTTGGCTTTGTTCTGTCAAAGACGCGATGCCGGCCGGGCCGGACAGGATCAGCAGCGGCTGCTGGCCGGCTTGCTCTTTCGCGGTTTTGCCGTCTTTGTCGGTGTTGCTGCCGGCTTCCCAGGCTTTCAGCGCGTCGACGTGGTGCTGCAGGTGGCCATCGGGCTTCTTGGCCGCTTTGGCGTTGTCCGGGCCGATTTCCTCGGGGCCGGTTTCCATGGTGTCGGCCAGCTGGCCGGCGGCGGTTTCCGCCAGCGCCTGGCTGAGGCTGAGCGCGGCGTCCAGCTGGCTTTGCGCATGTTCGCGCGCCAGCTGTTTGCCGCCGGCGCCGTTTTGCGCTTCGGTCGACAGCAGCAGGCCGTGGGCGGCGCGGATGGCGCCGTGGCTGTCGGTGCGCAGTTCGAAACCGTCGCCGCGCGGCTGGGCTTTGCCGTTGCTGCGCGGGTGGGTCAGGAAGCCTTGGTTGAGCTGGGTCTTGCCCGGTTCGCTGCTGAGCTTGGCGCGTACTTCGCCGGGAGTGTCGTCGAACAGCAGCTCGTTGTAGCCGCCGCCCTGGTGTTCTTTGGATTTGATGCCGGACAGGGTCTTGTTGGCCGGCAGCGCGCCTGCGCCGCTGAAGTCCGGCGTGGCGTGGCTGCCGTTGTACAGCACGCCGGTGATCACCGGGCGGTCGATGTCGCCTTCGATGAAGTCGACCAGCACTTCCTGGCCGATGCGCGGAACGAACTGATGGCCGAAACCGGCGCCCGCGCTCGGCATGGCCACGCGCAGCCAGCAGGAGGATTTGTCGTCCAGACCGGCGCCTATGCTCGGGTGCTCGTCCGGCCGTTGCCAGTGGAATTGCACCTTGATGCGGCCCTGGGCATCGGTGTAGATCTCGTCGGCGGTCTGGTCTGTCGGGCTGGCCGGGCCGACCACGGTGGCGGTTTGCACGCCGAGCGAGGTGGGCTTGGCGCGATCCGTGCCGGCGTAGGCCGGGGTCAGCGGGATGCCGCGGCGCTGGGCCTGGATGCGGGTGGTGAAGGGGCTCCCCCTCTCCCCCTGCCCCTCTCCCGCGAGGGGAGAGGGGAACGAGGCGTTGGAGGTGGCGGTGGGGCCAAAGGGCGCGGCATCGGTGCTCAATCCCGTGGCGAGTCCGGCGGCCAGCAGCCCCGGTGCGGCCAGGCTCAGCTGTTTGGCCAGGTCCTGCGGCAGGTTGTTGCGCGCTTGCAGCGTCTGGCCGGTGACCACGAATTCGCGGTTCTCGGGGCTGTCGGTTTCGTGCGCCGGATGGTCGTCCAGGCGGAACCATTGGCCGGCGGCCAGGCCGCGGATGGCGCCGCCGCCTTCGAATTGCTTGGCCTGCAGATCGTGCGCCTGCTGGCGCAGTTGGGCGTAGCGGCTCAGCTGTTCGCCATCGCCGGCGTAGTAGAGCCCTTGCGGGTCGTAGTCTTGCAGGCTGGATTGCAGTGCCGCGCCGTCCTTGCCTTGTTCGATGCGGCTCTGGTCCGCGCCGTGCTGGGTGGACACCGGCTGGTAGTCGAAGGTGGCCAGCGCCACATTGCCGGGGACGATCTGGCGACGGCTTTGCCAGTGGGTCAGGCCGTCTTCATCTTCGGTGGCGTCGGCGCGATGAAAGCGCACGCGTTCCACCTCGGCCGGCGGCAGGCTGTAAACATCATCGAACACCACCAGCTTAACCTGGGGCGTGTCGCCGTCCACATGCTCGAAACGCCAGGCGTAGCCTTCTTCGTGCAGCAGGCGGACGATGAAGTCGTAATCGCTTTCGCGGTATTGCAGGCAGTAGCTGCGCGGATCGGCGTGGCCGATGTGCAGCTCCAGCGCCTGGCCGCGGGCGAAGGCCGGGTTGGCGGCCTGATGTTCCTGCAAGATCTGCTGGACGATCTGCGGCACCGTCAGGTCCTGGAACACTCGCGAGGTGCGGCGGTGGCGCAATAGCGCGAACGGCGGTTCGATGCTGAGCCGGTACTTGGCGAAGCCGCCGTCGGCGCCCACCAGCTCGGCCTGGCTGACCACGCCGCAGCGCAGCGTCTCGCCGCCCTGGGCGTCGGCGATGCCGATGCGGGCGCTCTGGCCGAGCAGGGTCTTGAGTTCGATGGCGCCGTCCGGCGACAGGCAGCTCAGGGCAAAGCGATAGGGCCGGGACACGCCTTCCTCGCCGTCCAGCGTCAGCGGCAGCAGCTGTTCGGCGGCGATGCTGCCGTCGCCGAGCGACAGGCTCAGCTGGCGGCGGTCCTGGGTAAAGGCGGAGGCGAAACTGGCGAGGAGGCTGCTAAGGTCCATGGCGGGCAATCGAATTCGGTCGAAAACTAGTCGAAAACCACCCTCCCCGACCATGCGCGGCTAAAGCCAGCGGCATGGCGGCGGAAGGCAAGGCGGTGCGGCTATCAGTCGGCCACAACCAGGCGGACGCCATGCAGCGAACGCTCGGTGTCGTAGCGGACATCGATCTTGCTGGACGGCACGCCGGCCACCAGCAGGTATTGGCGAACGCTGGCGGCGCGCGCTTGGGCGGCGGCCTTGGCGTTGCCGATATCGCGGCGATAGCAATGGCCGCGGATGACGATGGATTTGGCGGTTTTCAGCTTGGGCACCAGCAGATCAAGCTGGGCTTCGCCTACCGGGGTGAGCTTGGCGCTCATTTTTTCAAACGGAATCAGCGTGGCGTCGGCGGCGTAATTGACCGCGGCCTGTTTTGCGGCTTGTACTTTGGGATCGTTGGCGGCAGCCGCTTCAGCCTGGCTAGTGGTCGAGTCCGCTTTCGGAGTGGTGACGCAAGCAGAGCACAACAAGGAGACAAGCAAGGCGCTGAACAAACGTTTCATGGCAGTTTTTTCCCAAGAGACAGTGATAAGGCGAAAAACCCGCCCGGAGCCGGGCGGGTCGTCATTCCAAAAATGGAATTAGGCGATGGTCTTGTTCGCGGTGAGGTCCCAACCGGCGCTGACGTTGCCGCCGCCTTGGCCGTCGGCACGCTTCTGCTGGGTGTAGGTCCACTTGATCTTGCCGTAGCTGAAGCTCACCTTTTCGCCCGGGAAGCCGGCGTCGTTGGCGGAACCTTGCGGCTCAACCTTGGAGATCAAGACTTGTTCCATCTTGACGACCATATAGGTTTGCTTGTCGCCGCCCGAACGGCACAGCTCGATGGTGATCTCTTTGATGTGCTTGCCGGTGCAGCAAGCTTCGTAGATCTTCGGGCTGGACTTGTCCAGGAAGTGGGTGATTTCGAACATGTCGTGGTTCACGCGTTCGGCGGTGGCGCCGCCGGCGGTGCTGGCGGAAACCTGAGCCGGCTGTTCGATCTTGTGCTTGAAGGACTGGATTTCGATCCAGTCTTTGTGCTTGTCGTCGCCGCTCTCGCCCGGAATGCCATCAATCTTCAGGAATGCATCAAAAGCCATTAGTACTTCTCCTTAACAAGGTTCAAAAACAGGGGGCCTCATGCCCCCAAGCGAGCAATGCGTCAGCCGGCCGCTTGCGGCAGCTCGGCGACCAGACGCAAGGAAATCGTCAGCTCATCCAGCTGGAAGTGCGGGCGCAGGAAGGCCGCGGCGCGGTACACGCCCGGCTTGCCCGGCACTTCCACCACGTCCACGCGCGCTTCGCGCAGCGGGTACTTGGCCTTGGCTTCCTGGCTGGCGGAGTCATCCAGCAACACGTATTGGGCCAGCCAGGTGTTGAGGTAGTCCTGCACGTTCTGGCGCGAGGCGAAGCTGCCGATCTTGTCGCGCATGATGGACTTCATGTAATGCGCGATGCGGGATACCGCGAAGATGTAGGGCAGCTGGGTGGACAGGCGCGCGTTGGCGTTGGCCGAATCCGTGTTGTAGGTCTTGGCTTTCTGCGCCGACTGGCCGCCGAAGAAGGCCGCGTAGTCGGTGTTCTTGCAGTGCACCAGCGAGATGAAGCCCAGGTCGGACAACAGCTTTTCGGTGCGGTCGGTGATGGCCACTTCGGTCGGGCACTTCAGCGCCACTTCGCCGTCGTCGGTCTTGAAGGTGTGGGCCGGCAGGCCTTCCACCAGGCCGCCGCCTTCCACGCCGCGGATGGCCGCCAGCCAGCCGTATTGGGCGAAGGCGTCGGTCAGGCGCGCAGCATAGGCATAGGCCGCGTTGGTCCACAGATACTTGTCGTGGTTGCTGCCATCGACATTCTCTTCAAAGTCGAAGTCTTCGACCGGCACATTGTCCTTGCCATACGGCAGGCGGCCCAGCACGTGCGGCAACACCAGGCCGACATAGCGGGAGTCTTCCGACTCGCGGAAGGATTTCCACTTGGCGTACTCGACGGTGTCGAAAATCTTGGACAGATCGCGCGGCTTGCCGATATCGGCGAAGGTTTCCAGGCCGAACAGTCCCGGATCGGCCGACGAGATCAGCGGCGCGTGGGCGGAAGCGGCCACGTGCGACAGCTCGTCCATCAGGTAGAAGTCTTCCGGGTGGCGGGTGAACTCGTAGTCGCCCACCAGCGCGCCGTACGGTGCGCCGCCGAAGGTACCGTATTCTTCTTCGTAGATTTTCTTGAACAGCGCGCTTTGGTCGAACTCGGCCGCGGCCTTGAAGTCCTTGACCAGGTCCTTCTTGGACGCGTTCAGCACCTTGATCTTCAGCTGGGTGCCGGTTTCGGACTGCATGATCAGGTAGTTCAGGCCGCGCCAGGATGCTTCCAGCTTCTGGAAGTCCGGGTGGTGCATCACATTATTCAGCTGATCGGAAATCAGCTTGTCGATTTCGGCGATGCGGGCGTCGATGCTGGCCGACAGGTCGCGCGAGATGGTGACGCTGCCTTGCAGCACCTGGTCCACCAGTTCGCCGATCAGATCGCGGGTGTGGCTTTTTTCGCTCTCATTGCTGGCGATGCGGCTTTGCTCGATGATGCTGTCCAGCAGGCTGGACGCTTCAGCCGCGGCCGGGGCCGCCTGTTGCTGCAGTTCCGCGCTCATTGCTCGCCCCCTTCCTGCTTGCCGGCTTGCTGGCCGATCTGGCGCAGCTTCTCGGTGTCGCGCACCACTTCGTCCAGCAGCTCTTCCAGCTTGTCGTTGCCGGACAGCTTGTTGCGCAGATCGGCCAGACGGGTGCGGGCTTCCAGCAATTGGTTCAGCGGGTCGATCTGGCGCACCACGTTCTGCGGTTCGAAATCGGCCAGGTTTTCAAAATTCAGTTCCACGCCCAGCTGGCTGCCGTCGTCTTTCAGCGCGTTGTCCACCTTCATCGCCAGACGCGGCGCCATGCCTTTCAGCACTTCGTCGAAGTTGTCGCGGTCGATCTGAACGAACTTGCGTTCCTTCATCTTCGGCAGCGGCTCTTTGCTGTGGCCGGAGTAATCGCCCAGCACGCCCAGCACGAAGGGCAGTTCCTTGGTTTCTATCGCGTCGCCGATTTCGACGTCATAGGTGATCTGCACGCGCGGCGGGCGGACCCTCGACAATTTTTTCTGAGTGCTCTCTTTAGCCATGGCTCATCTCTAAAATGTTCAAAAAGGTTCAAAACAACTACGCGATATTGCGCGACAGACTGGCCAGCACGCCGCGCAGTTGCGCCAGCGACAGGCCGGGATCGTTCAGCTGGCGGCCCAATACATAGGCCGCCTCCGCGTACGACTGGTGGCTGCGCCACGGCGCCTTGGCGTCGTTGACATCCACTTCATGCTTGGCATCCAGCGCCACGCCCCAGCACTGCGCCGCGATGGCTTCGTTCAAGCCCGCCGGCAGCAAGGCCAGGACATGGCCTTCCGGACGGCGCAGGATCAGGCACTGTTCCAGATCCCCCTCGCCGCCGATGGCTGCGCGATACAGGGACAGCCAAGTGACGGCGGCCAGCACGTTCTCGCCCTCCACCGCCGGCAAGGGCAGGAAATAGGCTTGCACCGGCAGGCTGTCGCGGAATTTCTTCAGCAGCCGGTGATGGAACACGAAAGCCAGCAGCACGGTTTCCAGATCGCCGCCGTGGGCGCTCAGCGTGCGCGCCAGCGCGGAGACCGAAGTCACCGACAAATGCTTCTCCAGCAGTTGCTGCGCCAGCTCGATGTCGGCGGCGGAGGAGGAGCCGAAATGCAGCTGCTCCTCCAGAAACTGCTTGCAAGCCAGCATTTCCACCGAGTTGTCGATGGCGCTGGCCAGTTGCTCTTTCAGGCCGCTGAAAAACAGCTCATTGGCCAAAAGCAGGATGGCGGTGGACGACAGCGCCGCATCCGCCGGCACCAAGGACGCCGCCACCAACGGATACAGCCGGCCGCCTTCGTCGCGGCTGGGCTGGATCACGCCCAGCGACAGCCATTGCTGATCGCGGGTCTTCAACACGAACGATGTCGGCGGCATCGCCAGATAGCGGAGTGTGGCTTCTTCGCCGGCCTCCAGCTTTTGCAGGCTTTGCCCCAACAATTGGTCCAGCTGCATCGCAGCAGGATGGGTGGCGTTGACGCGGACGAAATCGCCGCGTCGCGGCAGCTTGCCGAAAATGCAGAATTGCGGCGGCGTCTCCGGCGCGCGCTTGAAATTGAACGCCATGCCCTTGTTCTCCCTTACAACGTCACGCGTTCAGGCAACGTCAGTTTGTACAGGCGATTCAGCTGCAGCGGGTTGACGCCGCCCAGCATGCGGAAATTGAAACGCACGGTCTGGCCGTCGGCGCCGCTGCCCTTGGGCAGCGTCCAGGTCAGCTGCGCGGCGCTGTCGCCGTCCTGGCTGATCTTGGCGCTGGCGAGCAGGCGCATCAGGCCCATCCGGCCTTGTTGATTGCCCACCACAGTGCTGGCGCCGGCGTAGTTCACCACCTGGATGCGCGCGCCCTCGCTGCCGCTGCCCGGCCAGTTGAACGGCTGCCACGGCTGCGGGCCGTTGCGGTAGCGCAGCTCCTGGCCATCCACGCTCAGCGCGATCTCGGACAAGCCCGGCGTCGGCAGCGGCTGCAGTTCGAAGCGGCTGTTTTCGCCGTCCTGCAGCTGGGTATTCGCCAGCGCCATCAAACGGCCCACGCTGTTGAGGAACTCGGGATTGAAGCGCACGCCCTGATTGCCCCAGGCGCGCGGCACCAGGGCATCGCCCTGCTTTTGCACCAAGCCGGTCAGGTATTTGTTGATGAATTTGTCCAGCGTGCCGTCATTGGCTTTGACGAAGCGGCTGATATCGGCCACCGAGGCGCTGGTGCTGGAATCGCTGAACGGATATTTGCCCGCCAGCTGCTTCCATTGCGGCAGCACTTCCGCCGCCCAGGCCTGGTTGATGTCCTGCGCCACCGGCCCCAGCAAGGCGCCGTAGGATTGCGTCAGCGGACGCACCAGCATCGGGCGCACCATTTCGATGGTGTCCGAGCTGGCGCCGGCCAACAGGCTGTTGTCGACGAAGGACTGGGTATCGCCCAGCTCGGAGCCGGAGCCGTTCAGCGTCGCTTGCAGCGCGGTGCGCGCCTGCGCGCCCGGCTGGTCGGTAGTGGCGATGGCCGCCATCTTCACCTTCAGCTTGCCCAACTGGTCCAGGTAGCCGTTGATGGGCGCGTTGTCGCCCTTCACCAGCGCGGCCACGCCGGCGAAGTGCGCGCCGACTACGCCGAACTGCTTCTCGCCCTTGGCTTCCGGCTGGGTGTCGCCGCTCTTGAAGAACTCGGTGGTTTTCTCCAGCACCGAGCGCTTGGCGTTGTCCAGCGTGCGGTTCAGCTCGGACGGGTTGTCCCAGGAGGTTTCCTGAGCCGCGCGCGCCAGGATCAGCTTGATCGGCGAGTTCTGCTTGTCGGACAGGCGGGTCATCGCCGAGGCGGACTGCGCCGGGTTGGTGATGTCGCGCACCACCACGCCGGCCAGGAACTTATGCCAGGCGGCGATGTACTGGGCGCGGTACAGCGCCTCCATCGCGGCGCGGTTCTTCTCGACATTGCCATCCTTGCTCAGATCATCCTGCGAGCTGGACGCCAGCACCCAGTCGTCGCTGCGGATGGTGCCCTTGCTGGCTTCGTCAATGGCGTTGCGCACATAGCCGTTCCAGGCTTCGCGGGTGTAAGCGCCCTCAACCATCTGGCTGCTGGCCATGATGTCCATGTCGCGGTTGTCGAGGATGCGGGCTACGGTCAGCGGCGCGAAGCGGGTGTTGGCGCGCGCCTTGATCTCGTTGAACACGCGCTCCTGCGCCGACAGCTGCTTGAACGAGCCGCGCAGTACGTCGCGGGCGTTGGCCACCACATTGGGATCGTTGTCGATCAGCGGCAGGTCGGCCTCTTTGATCTGGCTGATGTAGAAGGCCAGCACTTTCTCGGCCAGGCCCATCACTTCGCCCACCGGGTATTCGCCGCGCTGGCTTTCCAGCCACGGACGCCAGTAGCGCGGCAGCTGATCGGCCAGATGCGCCTCTTCCATCCGCTTCGGATCGTGCAGCATCAAATAGGTTTTCAAGGCGTTGTACGACACGTCCAGCGGCGTTTTCTGGCCCGGCTCGCCGGCGGCCGGCGGCGCATCGCTCTTGGCTGCGGTGGCGCGCTGCGGCAGATCCAGCCAGCTCAGCTGGATATTGGGCAAGCCGCCGCCGTGTTTCTTCGGCTTAGGCTTGGCCGGTTTCGGCGCGGCCGCAGGCGCGGGAGCCGGCTCAGGCTTGGCCACCGGTTTCGGCTCCGGAGCGGGCGCTGGCGCGGGTTGCGGCGCGCCCGGCTTCAGCGCGGCCAGCGTGGTTTCCAGATTCTTCTGCACCGGCTGCAGCATCAAGTCCTTCACGCCGGCGAAGTAAGCCTTGCGCAGATTGCGCTCGATCTCCGTCCCCTGGTAAAGACCCAGGCCGATCTGCCACGGCTCGCCGTTGCGGCGGTAAGCCTGCAGCTCTTCGATGCGGCGCTGCAGGATCAGCAGGCTGTTCAAGCGGTCATACAGTTGGCCGGACGCCGCCAGCTTGTTCGCTTGCGCGCGCTCGGCCGCCACTTGGGCCACCATCTGCTGGTTGCCGATATAGGACCAGGTCCACAAGCCCGCCACCGCGGCCAGCGACAGCACGCCCGCCGCCATGCCGATCAAACGCCAGCGGCTGCCGCTGGGGCGCGTTTGCTGGAAGATCAGGTGCTGGTCGGGGAACAGCACCTCGCGGAACAGGCCGCGCAGGAAGTAGCTGTACGATGCCGGCGCTTGCTGCTTGTCCGCGTTGGAGGAGGACAGGTCGAACTGTCCCTGCACGCGGCCGGCGGTCACGATGCGCGGCACGCCTTCCTGCAGAGCGCTGGTGAAATAGAAACCACGCAGCAAGGGGCGGGAATGGTAAGGATCGTCTTCGAACAGCAGGCGGACGAACTTGACCACGGCTTCTTGCAAGCCATGGAACTCGATGGGGAAGGCGAAGTGGGCGGACTTCACGCCATCGCCGCGCGCGCCAACCAGTTTCTCTTCGCCCATCTGCACCAGGCCGCGGTACAGCTGTTCGAATTGCTTGCCCGCCACGGCGGCGGCATCGAAGCCGGTGCCTTGGTCGGCCGACAGCGTCGCGCCCCAGACGCGGGCGCGCGCCTCTTCATCGGCATCGGCGAAGAAGGGCGCGAAACCGCCCAGCAGGTCCAGCTTGGTGAAGACCAGATAGATCGGCACCATTAGGCCAAAGGTGTTGCAGACCTCATGGATGCGCTCGCGCACCTGGCGCGCATACAGCACGAAACCTTCGCTATTGTGCTGCGCCAGCTCCGGCAGGCTGATGGCCACCAGGATGCCGTTGACCGGCGCCTTGGCGCGGTAGCGTTTCAGCAGCTTGAGGAAGGCCAGCCATTCGCCGCGGTCCTCGCTCTCGGTGGCGTAGCGGCCGGCGGTATCCAGCAGCACGCCTTCGGTGGAGAAGAACCAGTCGCAGTTGCGGGTGCCGCCTATGCCCTGGATGCCGCTCTTGTCGCTGAACGGAAAGCTGAGGCCCGACTGCAGAATGGCCGAGCTCTTGCCCGCCGCCGGGTGGCCGATGATCATGTACCACGGCAGTTCGTACAGCGCCGCGCTGCCGCGGGCGCTGCCGATATTGGACTTTTTCAGCGTATCGATCGCGCCCAGCAGACGCTGGCGCAGCAGCGTCACTTCCGCGCGCTTGTCGGCGCTGGCGTTGATCACCGCGTCGTCAGCCTGACGGCGCAGCATGCCTTCCAGCAGGCCGCCGGCCCGCCGGGTCAGCGCCTGGCCTACCAGCAAAGCCAGCACCCAGACCACCATCACCGCGACGATCCAGCCCAGCCGGGACTCCAGCGACTGCAAGCCCAGCCAGGGGCCCACCCACCAGATCAGCGCGATCAGGATCAGAAACCCAATCGCCGACGCAATTTTGGCATTGCGCAACCACCCCTTGTTAGACACCAAATCACCCTTCCCCGTGAATTAAATGACGTTTCATTTCTACGCGCGCCGCGCCAGCAGCGCGCGCAGCGAGCCGGCTCGCTCGATATGTCCGTAATCGCGGAAACTCCAGACCCCGCCCCAGCCCAAGCCTTGCGCCTGGGCTTCTTCGCCCAGCGCGTTGTAGGCTTGCATCGCCCAGGGATCGCGTTCCGAAATCACCACCTTGCCATTGCGGACCGGCGCCAAATCGGCCGCCAATCCGTACTGATGCTTGCTCTCGCCGCCCTTGGCCTGCGTCACCTTGGCGGAGCCGCCCGCCAAGCGGTTTTGTCTTTCGGCGCTGCGATAACCCTCCAGCAGCACCATCGGGAAGCCTCGCGCCTTCATCCGCGCCATCACCCGCAGCACATCCTGCACAAACGCGGGGTCCATCTTGTTCCAGTCCCGGTCCGCCTTATCCAGCGCCAATTGCGGCATTTGCGCTACAGCGTCGACAAAGGCTTCCGGCGGCAGCGGCGGCGGCGGCACCAGTTTTTCTTCCTGCAGCGTCTGCCGGATCTGCTCGCCATGCGCCAGCTCGTTGGCACGAAATTGCTGGTTCTTGTGGCGATCGGCAAAGTGCAGCGTAATTGCAACAACTACGCTGACCAATGCCAGCGACAACAGCGGCAGCAGCCAAAGCCACGACCGAGCGACCCAGGCCATGGCGCGCGCTATTTTCTCGGTCAAAACGCGAGAAATAGCCCTCCCCTCCCGCGGCATTTCTACGGGTTCGGTAATCATGTTCAAGGGGGTCGCAATCGATGACTGCTCTACTCGGAGCTGGGCTCCGCCAAGGAAATACCGCCAACCTAGCCACAGCAAAAGCAGCACGACGCAGACGACCGCCAGCGGCGCTAAAACCATCATTGGAAATTGATTAAAACGATTGATGAGAATCCAAATAACGCGATATGCTTAATTTGATTCGCTCAGAAGTCAAGTCCCCTATTCAATGTCCGACTGGAAGCAATACTGTAAACACAGGATAATTCCGGATGGATCCATTTAATTCGCATGTGAAATTTTCACACCCGGACGTATGAAAAACAAACTCATCACACGCCAGACAATAATGCTGTCATTTGCGATGGCATTAGTTTTTCTCACAGGTTGCGCTGGGCCGAAAAGCATTGAAATCAATGGCGAAGCCAGCAGCGCGCTCAACAAGGACAAGCACGGAAAGCCTTTATCCGTGGTGGTGCAGCTCTATCAGCTAAAGAGCGACCAGGCATTCAAATTACTCACACCTGACCTTTTGTCCAGTGGCAAGCCTATTCAAGACGTGCTTGGCGCGGATGTGATCGCCAATAAAGAACTGATGTTTGTTCCCGGCGAAAAAAAGGATATAGAGATAGCTATATTGGAAGAGGCAAATTATATCGGCATGATTGGCTATTTCCGCCAGCCTGATTCCCACTACTGGCGCTTGCTATATTCCGCCGGACGCGTGCGCAGCAAAGACCTTAAATTCAAGGTCGGCGATTGCTATTTGCAAGCGATAAAACCCGAAGCCATCGCGCTGCCAGATCAGCCGCAAACCGGGAAAATAGATTGCCGCCCCTCCCGCGATTAATCACATCAGCATTATCCAAAATCATCCGCTAAGGTTTACCCAGCAATGTTTCATGCAAAACGGATATTATGGGGCGAGGGCATGTTCCTTCGCCCGCAGCATTTCCAGCAACAGGCTTTGTTCCAGGAGCAAATCCAGACCGACCTGCTGCAACTGACCCATCGCCACGCCTGGGGCATCCATCGCCTCCGCCTGGACGAAGCGGCTCTCAAGGGCGGCTTGATCCGCGTCGACGAGCTGGCCTTGCTGTTTCGCGACGGCACGTTGTACCAAGCCCCCAGCCAGGGGCCGCTGCCGCTGAGCCGCGATCTGTCCGCGCTGCCGCAGCTGGGCATCCGCACCACGCTGTACGCTTGCCTGGCGCAGTTGCAGCCTTACGGCGGCAATTCCCGCGGCGAAGAAGCCAGCGTGCGCCCCACCCGCTTCCACAGCGACCACTGCGAAACAGCCGATCTCTACACCCAGGCCCTGGCTGCCGATCTGTCGACGCTGCAGCTGGACGTGAAGCTGATGCTGGAAGAAGAAAACCGCGACGGCTATGACGCCGTTCCGCTGTGCCAGCTGGAAAAGGACGCCACCGGCCAATGGACAGTCTCCGACGGCTACCTGCCGCCGCTGCTGGCCATCGAGGGCTCCAGCGAGATGATGCAGATGCTGCGCCGCCTGCTGGACATCCTGCTGGTGAAAAGCCAGGCGTTGGCCGGCGCTCACCGCGAGCGCTCCAAGAGCGTGATGGAGTTCGGCTCGGCGGACATCAGCTCCTTCTGGCTGCTGCACACGGTCAACCGCAACTTCGCCCGCTTGCGCCACCTGTCGCAATGCCAGCCGCTGCATCCGGAAGAGTTGTACATGGCCCTGGCCGAGTTCTGCGGCGAGCTGCAAACCTTCGCCACGCTGTATTCGCTGTCCGATATCCCGGCTTATCGCCACGACAGGCTGCATGAAGTATTCCCGCCGCTGGATCTGCAAATCCGCGAGCTGCTGGAAACCGTGGTGTCCGCCCGCTACAAGGTGATTCCGCTGCATTCGCCGCGCCCGTCCTTCCACATCGGCCGCCTGGAAAGCGACCGTCTGCTGGAGAACGTGGACTTCTACCTGTCGGTGCAAAGCGAGCTGCCGGCCGCGCAAATCATCGAAAGCGTGCCGCTCAAGCTCAAGATCGGCGCTCCCGACGACGTGGAGCGCATCCTCAACTCGGCGATGCGCGGCGTCAGCGTCAACTATGCCGCCCAAACCCCGTCCGCCATCCCGGTACGGGTGGGCAACCACTATTTCGCCCTGGAGCCGCACAGCGAGATTTACAGCCGCATGCTGCAATCGCGCAGCATCTGCATCTATGTGCCGCAAACCCTGGCCAATCTTTCCATTGAACTGATCGCGGTCTTCCGCTAACGACGACATGAGCCAAACTCTGACCCAAGCCGCGGAGCGCGTCATCGACGTGGCCGCCCCCGCCGCCCCTTCCCTGCGCGAGATGCTGGAAGACGGCATCTATCTGCTGTTCCTGCTGAAAGAAGGCAACCCGCCCAGCAGCGCGGTGGAATTCAACCGCCGCGTGGACCAGTTCCTGGGCCAGTTCGAGCGCAACGCCCGCAACTTCGGCAAGGACATCAATGCCGTGGGCCACGCCAAGTACGCCTTCTGCGCGCTGATGGACGAAATCATCCTCTCGTCCGACTTCGCCCTGCGCGATGAGTGGGAGCGGATGCCGCTGCAACTGCGCCTGTTCGGCGAGCATCTGGCCGGCGAAGGCTTCTTCAACCGCCTGGAGCAGCTGCGCGACGCCTCCGCCGCCAATGTGGAGGCGCTGGAAGTGTTCTACACCTGCCTGCTGCTGGGTTTCCAGGGCAAGTACCTGCTGGAAGGCCAGGAGAAGCTGGGCTATCTGGTGCACAAGCTGGGCCAGGAAATCCAGCAGGCGCGCGGCGGCAAGGCCGAGTTCGCGCCCAATTGGCAACTGCCGCAACGCTTCCAGGCCTATGTGCGCCATGAACTGCCGCTGTGGCTGTATTTCGCGCTGCTGGCGGTGGCCGGCGCCGGCATTTTCGTCGCCTTCCGCTGGCTGCTGAGCCGCCAGGTGGCCGCCGCATTCGGACTATGAGCCTGAACCGCCACGCGCAGATCCTGCCCTCGGTGCTGGACCGCCTGCTGGATGACGAGCCGGACCTGAGCCATATCGAATCCATCAGCCTGTTTGAACTTCCCCAGTTCAAGCAGGCCTTGGCGCGCGATATGGAAGCCTTGCTGAACACGCGGCTGATGCCGCTGGACGCGCTGGATCCCTTCCCGCAAGCGCGCGACAGCCTGCTCAGCTTCGGCATCCCGGATCTGTCCGGCATCAGCCTGCTCAATCCGGACGACCGCGAACTGCTGCGCGAACAGCTGCGCCGCTCCATCGAGCTGCACGAACCGCGGTTGTCGCGCGTGCGCGTGAGCCTGGACGCGCCGCGCGAAATGGAACGCCACCTGCGCTTCCGCGTGGACGCGGTGCTGAAAGTGCATCCGCACAAGCCGCCGGTCACTTTCGACGCCACGCTGCAGCTTTCCTCCAACGTATACAAAGTACAGGGCTAAACGCCCCTTGATTAAGCCATGGACCTGAACAGCCTCCTCGCCAGTTTCGCCTCCGCCTTCACCCAGGACCGCCGCCAGCTGAGCCTGTCGCTCGGCGACGGCAGCATCGCCGCCGAACAGCTGCTGCCGCTGACGCTGGACGGCGAGGAAGGCGTGTCCCGGCCCTATCGCTTTGCCCTGAGCTGCCTGTCGCCGGACGGCGCCATCGAACTCAAGACCCTGCTCGGCCAGAGCGCCCGCATCGGCATCGCCGACGCCCAGGGCGGCGAGACGCTGCGCTGCGGCGTGGTCAGCCAGGCCGAGCTGGTGGGCGCCGACGGCGGCTTCGCCAAGTACCGGCTCAGCATCGAACCGCCGTTCGCGCTATTGCGCCACCGCCGCACCTCGCGAGTGTTCCAGGACCTGACGGTGCCGCAAATCGTCCAGCAGATCCTGCAGGAGCATCAGGCCGCCAACCCGGCCTTCGCCCGCGGCCAGGCGCTGGAGCTGCACATCGGCCACGCCGATCCGCGCAGCTACTGTCTGCAATACCGCGAGAGCGACTACGACTTCATCGTCCGCCTGCTGCACGAAGAAGGCTACGCCTGGCGTTTCGAGCATGTGGACGGCGACACGCCCCAGGTTAAGCTGGTGGTGTTCGATGATGTTTACAGCCTGCCGCCGGCCGAGGTGGAACGCGTGCGCTTTCATCGCGCCGACGCCACCGAAGATGAAGACGGCCTGACCCACTGGCAAAGCCGTCGCCAGATCGTCCCCGGCAATGTGGCGCTGGCCACCTTCGACTACCAGCCGGTCTCCACCCAGCACGGGGCGGACCAGAGCCGCATCGAACAAGGCAAAGACGGCGCGGCGCTGCAATCCAGCCTGCAGGACTATGACCCGCAAGGCCTGTACTACGCCGGCGATGGCGAACAGCTGAGCCGCTACGCCCAGCTGCGCCAGCAGGCGCATGATCTGCAAGCCAAGCAATTCGAAGGCGGCGGCGCCATCCGCGGCCTGGCCGCCGGCCAATGGTTCCGCCTGGACGACCATCCGGCGCACGAAACCGACAGCCCCGAGAACCGCGAATTCGTGGTCACCGGCCAGACGCTGCAAGCGCGCAACAACCTGCCGCAAGATCTGGCCAAACAACTGAGCCTGGCCGCGCCGGGCCTGCTGGCGGCGGGACTCGCCACTGACGCCGTTTTGAAAGAGAACGGCGCCAGTCAGAACAGTTTCCTCCCCTCTCCCCTCGCGGGAGAGGGGCAGGGGGAGAGGGGGAGCCCCTTCACCACCCGCATCCAGGCGCAGCGCCGCGGCATCCCGCTGACCCCGGCCTACGCCGGCACGGATCGCGCCAAACCCACCAGCCTGGGCGTGCAATCCGCCACCGTGGTCGGCCCGGCCAGCCCGACAGACCAGACCGCCGACGAGATCTACACCGATGCCCAAGGCCGCATCAAGGTGCAATTCCACTGGCAACGGCCGGACGAGCATCCGAGCATAGGCGCCGGTCTGGACGACAAATCGTCGTGCTGGCTGCGCGTGGCCATGCCGAGCGCCGGCGCCGGTTTCGGCCACCAGTTCATCCCGCGCATCGGCCAGGAAGTGCTGGTCGACTTCATCGAAGGCGACATCGACCGCCCAGTGATCACCGGCGTGCTGTACAACGGCAGCCACGCCACGCCGGACTTCAGCGGCGCAGGCGCGCTGCCGGCCAACAAGACCCTGTCCGGCATCAAATCCAAGGAACACCAGGGCGGTGGCTACAACGAGCTGCTGTTCGACGATACCCCCGGCGAAGTGCGCGCCAAGCTCAGCAGCGAACCGGGCAAGACCCAGCTGAACCAGGGCTTCCTGACCCACCCGCGCAGCAACGGCAAAGCCCAGCCGCGCGGCGACGGTTTCGAACTGCGCACCGACAGCCACGGCGCCATCCGCGCCGCGCACGGCCTGCTGCTGTCCACCGAAGCGCAAAACGGCGCCGGCGGCAAACAGCTGGCGCGCGAGCACGCCCAGAGCCAGCTTGATTCCGCCCTCAGCCTCAGCCAGGCGCTGGCGGAAACCGCCACCGGGCAGCTGGCCGACACCATGGAAACCGGCCCCGAAGAAATCGGCCCGGACAACGCCAAAGCGGCCAAGAAAGCCGACGGCCACCTGCATCACCACGCCGACGCCCTCAAAGCCTGGGAAGCCGGATCGAACACCGACAAAGACGGCAAAACGGCCAAGGACCAAGCCGGCCAACAGCCCTTGCTGATCCTGTCCGGCCCGGCGGGCATCGCCAGCCTGACCGAACAAAGCCAGACCGTTTCCGCCGGCCAGAACCTGAACCTGGTCGCCCAGCGCGACGCCAATCACACCACCGGCCGGCGCTGGATCCACAACGTGGGCCAGCACATCAGCCTGTTTGTGGCCGGGGTGAAAGACAAGGTGGCGCTGAAGCTGATCGCCGCCAAAGGCAAAGTGCAAGTGCAGGCGCAGAGCGACGCCATGGAGCTGACAGCGGATAAAGAGCTGACCATCACTTCGGTCAAGGGCAAGGTGCAGATCGCCGCCAGCCAAGAAGTGCTGCTGACCAGTGGCGGCGGCTACATCCGCATCGCCGGCGGCAATATCGAAGTGCACTGCCCCAGCGAGGTTAGCGTCAAGGGCGCCAGCCATGCACTGAGCGGCCCAGCCTCACTCGACACCCCGATGCCAGCCATGCCAAATGATGAAGGCTCTTGGGTAAAAGTCACATCGCACTATGAAGATCGCTGGAATACACCGCTCCCCCTCGATGACATGAAAATAAAGTCATCTGGCAAAACCCTAAGCAATGCCCTGAGCATAGACAACCGGAAGAGTAATTAACATGGCTGACAAAACCACCAAGGTTAACTTGCATAAAGACGGCAATGTTACGATTTCAGGTAATTCTAGAGTCACAGAAAAAGAAATAGAAGAAACCCGAAATGCCATCATTCGTGATCTTGATGCCACTTACCATCGTGTTGTAAAAAAAATGGAACCATTTCAGCAAGCCTGGGCTAGTGGTCCTAAGCTAGCGTTGGCGGAGGCTGTTTATGATGGAGCCAAAGCTGGCGTCTCAGGTTGGGGAGAAGATTTTGCAGACTTTTTTAAAGCAGAAACATGGCAAAACATGGGGCATGGGGTAAAAAATGCTGCCGGCGACACTTGGGATCTTTTGTCGAGCAATGCCATAAAAACAGGGAAATCAATAAAAGAAAGTATCAACGGTGCAATAAAAGATAGTGATCAGCTACTAAACTGGTCTTGGTACAATCACAAATATGCTGACATGCAAAATGCAATTGATGCCCAAGTAAATGCTGTCATTGCCAATGCAAAATCAACTGTCAAAACAACTGAAAAAGATATAGAAAAAGCAAAAAAAATCTATAAATATCGTCAAGAAATATTAGCCTTGCCTGGCGCCATTGCAGCAGGAAACCCAGAGCCTGTTCAGAAGTTTGTTGAAACCTCGCTGATGGATATTGATCCAGAATTAGCAAAATCAATTCGCTACAGCCCTGAATTCCATCAAGCAATTGCGCTACTACAAGATAAAGATGCAGGACCAGCATATATAACCTATGCGATGCTTTGCTATGAAGCGATACCACCTAATTTTTATGCTTACCTTGCCACACGTGGCGGTTCCTATTTAGCCATAGACTTGATAACTACTTTGATCTTGGCTTTTTTCACAGCAGGTGCTGCACTAGAGGCCAGAATAAGTCTGCTAATCGCTCGCATAGCGGCAAGTAGTCAAAAGGTTAGCAAGGTGATCAAAACCATTGAGCATGCCCAAGCCGCATTCGACGCTATTATTAGTATGATTCAAGATTTCTTTAATATAGGAAAACGGCTACGTGAGTACACCAAGAAAGTGATTGCGAGCCGAAATAGAAGTGTGGTGGCCAAAGGTGGCAGTAAAACAGAAATCGCAATCAAGCACAAAATACATACTCGCGATAAAAAATGTCAATGCTGTGGCTCAAGCACGCACAACACTCCCCATCACAGCAAAGGCATTGTTGTTTACCAGTAAAATAGAGTAAAAGAAATGACAAACAAATCAGCCAGAGACTCAAAATATAGAAAGCTAATACTTCGCCATGTGGCCCTGAAAAAAGAGCATCCAATTCATTCTGGAATTGCAATGCAGGCTCATCACTTAATCTCTGCCAGTGGGGTTAAAATAAGCATGACGGGAAACTGGCTCGAAAAGATGGGATACAATATAAATCTTTTGCCAAACTTAGCACTAATACCAAGCACACTACAAGGCGCTTGTCATTTAGGTGTTCAGCCTCACAAGAGCGGGCATACCATTGCCTCTGAAATGGAAGAGACTGACGATGATGATATGCATCCCAAGGACTATCATGCATTGGTTGCAAGAGAGTTACGAGTACTCAAAGCTGAAATACAATCACTTTGTTTCGGAAACGATCAAGATGCTCTAAATAAGCTTAATGAAAAAATGAATCACTTGAGTGAGAAAATATTACATAAAATCCAAACAACCCCACACCTTATGAGACTCAGTGCGGTCGCAGATTACTATCTGCCTGGATTAGCCGGATGTGGCGGGGTGGATAACATTCCAAAACGCGAAAAGGGTGAAGTCGTTCAATATACGGAGAAGCATATTTGCACCGTGCATCGCAACCATTATATGGCGCAAGGAAAAGGACAAGCCAAAGAAAATATCACCTATAAAAAGCCTCTACTTGCCTACAAATTACAGGTTGGAAATTAAAATGAAAAACTACAACGACGAATACTATTTTATTACATTCAAAGAATCTGACCAGCGCCCAATACTAGGTCCAGATGAGGATACAGATGCTCTAAGATTTGAAACTCAAGATGTGACTAGCGGATTTAGGCGCCCCCTATTCTTTATTAACTCTGCAGCCTTGGTATACGAAAAAGCAAAATTCCACCACACACCTTCTGATATTTTATTTTGTGGATCTGATGTAATTATAGAGAGTAAAATTTACGAAAAATTAGTCGAAACTGCAATTCCAAATTTAATTTTACAACCGTGTGTCTATGTTGATGAGAAGGAAATTTGGCACGAAAATTACTGGTACATGACATTCACTGAAAAATTTGACTGCTGGGATCGAGCTAAGTCACGGTACGATCCAGACCCCATTGAGCTAAATGGGAAAAATTTTTACTCAATAACACATTACCAATTGGATGAAGATTTTTTACAAAAAATTGAACTAAAAAATAGGCTTCTTTTCAGAATGGATGCCGACTTGTCTGGCCACATTGTCGTGCACAAATCTATTGCACCCTTTTTTCGGACAAACAACATAAAAGATGCCGAACTAGTCCCTATAAAAGACTATGGCGTGAATTTTTTCCATTAAAACTACCTTGATAAAAACTGCCACCCGAAATTCCATCAATCACCAACATGACTAACTGCGATGACGAATATTCTTTCATCACATTCAAATCAACTGAAGGACGTCCTACATTGGCACCTGACGAAGATACAGATCTATTAAACTTCGACACGGAAAATGTAACAAGCGATTTCAGAAGGCCACTTTTCTTCATAAACACCTCCGCCAAAGTTTACAAGAACGCGAAGTTTAATCCAATCCCTCCAGACATAATATTTTACGGCTCTAACTTTATTGTATCCGGCCACATTTATCAAAAGCTAGCAGAATTAAATATTCCAAATCTAATTTTACAACCTACAATCTATATAGACTCATACGAGAATTGGCATGAAGATTACTGGTATTTAACATTCACATCCGAGTATGACTGCTGGAGCAGAGGCAAATCGGAATACGACCCAGATCCTATGAATTTAAATGGCAAAGACTATTTCTCCATCTACAACTATCAACTAGATGAAGACATATTAATAAATACAAATCTAAACGATAGATTACTTTTCAAGATGGGTGGTGATTTATCAGGCCATATAGTTGTACACAAGTCCATTGTTTCAATCTTTAGGACAAACAATATGGATGGCGCCGTCCTTGTACCAATCGCAGATTACGGAGTAAGCTTCTATCATTGATTTAAACTTGTAGACAGACAAATGCACCAATAATGATAAGGGCCAGCAGGTCGAAGAAACCGACCCGCTCGGCCACAAGACCAAGTACGCGTACAACGAGCAAGGTCTGCCG